>JAGCUY010000198.1 GCA_017962605.1 Kiritimatiellia bacterium
CAATGCCGCCATCGGCTCTATCCCTATAAAGTCCTCAGCATGCGCCGGCTCTTCAACTGCGGAGCGCAAATCGCCGCTCTCTGCCCCGCATCAAGGCCGCAGCTGCCAATCTGCGCATGACAAATTTTGGTTGCACCCGTTGCGCTAGACATGGTTGCGTCTCCCTCCCTTTTGCGCTATACTGTTTCCCGCATGAAGAAAACCGAAACAGACGTGGAATGGGTGGCAAGCTACATGCGCGCCTCGATAATCTTGTCGACAGTCATGGCGGTGGCGGGCCCATGCATCTATTTCGTATTCGACTCGTGCGACAGCATCGTCAACGCCGAGGACTATAGGAACACGAGCAGAAACGAGCGGATCGCCGAATTGGAAAACGCCGAATGGCGCGACCGATACGCAAAGCGCGAGGCAGACAAGGCGTGGAAGTTGGATCCGGACAGCCTTCCGCGCATCCGCCAACTCTGGGGAATCGCATACACGAACGCGCTCGAGGAGTGCGACGCGGAACTTGCGCGACTCTACGAGGAGCGGGCTGAATTTGCGAAGAGGCAGGGTCATTGAACGGTTAGAAGGGTTGTGAGTTTGTCCTTTAGCGCCGCCACGTCGTCGGCGCAGCGTTTGAGGTTGGCGTCGGCGGCATCCTGGCGCGCCTTCTCCCGCGCGGCGAGCGCCGCCTGGTCTTTCGCCATCCTCGCCTGGGCTTGCTGGATTTCGCGCCTGGCCGCGAGCCATTCGGCGTCTTTTTTTGAGAGTATGACCCCGCGCGCCGCGTCGTCTTCCAGCCTCGCGGCCTTCCTTTCCTCCTTGGCGGCGGCCTTTTCCGCGTCCCGCGCGGCCTTGCGGCGCGCAATGTTGTCATCCACCGTGAGGCCGGCGATTTCGCGCGCGGAATCAAGCCGCCTTTTGATGGCCTCCTCCTCGCGGCGGGCTTCAGCCTCCTTGGCGCGGGCCAGTTCCTGCTCCTTGCGGGCGAGTTCGTCCGCCGCCTTCTTGCGCGCCTCCTCGGCGTCGGCAAGGCGCTTCGCTGCCGCCTCCTGCTCCTCGGCGGCGTCCGTGGCGCGGCTTTCAAGTTCCAGAAGTTCGCGGCGCGCGTCGAGTTCCGCCTGCGCGGCGGCGACCTTGGCGTCGCCTACTTCAAGCGCCTTCTGCTCGACGCCGATGTCCTCCGCCTTCGCGGCATTGGATTCGATGGCCTTGCGCACGTCCCCGGCGGCCTTGTCGAGTTTTTCGATCTCGCCCTGCACGCGCTTCTCGAAGTCCTCCCACTTCTCGACGGAGCCAGAGGTCTGCATACCGAGGGCGTCCATGACGCGGTCAAGCCAGCGGCCGCGGTCGTTGTTCCCCTCGCCCTCGGCCTTCCGTTGTTCCGTACCCTCCGCAAGGGCGTTCGACCACTTCTTGCGCTCTGCGGCAATCGCTGCCTCCTGTTCCAGCAGCCTTGCCGCCTGTTCCTCGGCCTTCGCCCTGCGATCGGCGAGTTCCGCCGCCTTGACAGCCTGTTGGTCGCGTTCGCGTTCGATTGCCGCCTGTTTCTGGTCGAGTTCCAGAACGGCTTTCTTGCGGTCGTATTCCTTGTTTATGGCGTCGCGGGCCTCCTTGTCGGGGGCGGCGGCTAGCGCCTTCTGCCGCTCCCTCTCAAGCGCAAGCGAGTCGGCCTTGTCGGAGCCGGCCGCCACGGTGTCCTCAAGCTTGAAGAAAACGTCGTTGAGCTTGGAGATGCGGCGCAGCGTGGCCTCGACCTCGGCGTAGGCTTCGGCGGTTTTCTTCGCGGATTCGGCAAGCGGGTCTGTGCGGGCGTCTGACAGCTTCTGAAGCTCCTCCTGGGCCTTTTTCGCCTTTTCGGCCAGCCATTCCAGCCCAAACTTGACGGCAACGAGGCCAATGCCGGCGAAGGCCAGCGCCCCTGCGGAAACGAGCTTCATGTTCTCCGCAAGCTTCATGGCCTGGGTCGCAGCGTCGGTGAAGTTGCCCTTCAGGGTGAGCGTCGCCACGGAAACAGCGTTCATCGCCTGACTGGACTTTGTGATGGAGGCGGACATGCCGTTTCCGAGGCTGTCCGCCGCGTTCCGCGCCTCCACGAATGCCTTGCCGTCGAAACGGCTTTTGAGTGTCAGAAGGACGTCAGCCATTGGCGGCCCCCGTTTCCGTTCCGGCGTCCGCCTTGGCGCGGGCGCGGATTTCCTCGACTTTCAGGCCAAGCCGCCGGAGCGCGTCAACGCGGGGGTGGTTCGCGGGGTCGTCGCCGGCGGCCAGCGACTGGCGCGCGTGCTGCCTGAGCAAGTCCACGACGGTTTGGATGGACATCTGGTATTCGTATGCCCTGAGGTCTCCGCCAATCGCGCAGAACGCGGCGCGGGCCAGCTTGGCGACCGATTCCCTTTCCTCGTCGTCTGCGTCGGGGTCTTCGACGTGCGGCGGCATGTCGGCGTATGGCGTCATAACCGCCTCCAGCAACCGCGCCGGGGTGCATGTCAGCGTCCGGGCGAACGCCTTGACGGAACGGAGTGCGTCGCGCCCGCGCTCGGCCATTCTCGCCTCATCGCGCCCGTATGCCATCGCGTAGGCGAACACATGCGTCTCGGCGCGGTGGTTCCCCGCAAGCGGGGCGACATCGGAGACGAACACGGAACCGGCGACGGTGAGCGGCCAGAGCCACCTGCCGCCGACCTTCACGGGCGTCCCGCTGGAAAGTGCCGAATCGTCGCAGTCGGCGTCCAGCGCGTCAATGGACAGCGCCTGGATGTCGAGCGCGTCCTGGGGCGTGAGCGCAACGCCGTCGGCGGCGAGGCGCTTCAATTCGTTCCAGGCGAGGTCGGTCAGTTTCCAGCGGGGGAGGGACAAGGGGAACGGAGGGGCCGCTAGGTGTTGGAGTTCGATGCGACAACGGCGGCCACGTAGCCGGAACCCTTGGCGCTGGACGTGCCGTAGGCGGTGTTGGACTCTGAAAGCCCGCCGAACTCCTCGACGGCCGCCGGGGATGTGAAGGTGAACGACGGATCGGCCGTGACGGCCACGGCGTCGGCCGTGACTTCCAGCGTCCCGTGCGAGTAGGCGGTGGCGCAGAGGGCGCCGTGGTCGTCCTGAAGCTCCGCCCGGTCGCACTTGAAGGTGATGGATGAACCCGTGAGCTTCGCGCCCGTGCCGACGGAAACCATGAGCGGCTGCGCCACCTTCAGGGCCTCGATTTCGGGGAAGGCTAGTTCGAAATCGTCGCCGGTGACCGTAACGCCGTTGGCGGAAGTCTCGCCGTCATGGTAGGTGACTTCGATGGTTGGCCACGCGCCGTTCGAGGTCGTGACCTTGACGCTTTCCACCAGGTTGGTCTTGCCGATGGTGATCTTGTTTGACGAGCCGCCGAACGTCCCGCTCTTGAGGGCGTAGGTGACGGTGACTGTCTTGATGTCGTCGTCGCCGCCGTAGAGCGTCCGGGCGGCGGTGTTGCCGCGCTCGTCAAGCGCCTCGGCCAGGGAGTGGTTGCGCGGCTGCGTCGATGCGGACTGCAGCACCCCGCCCGTGACCGTTATCGGGCAGCCTGTCAGATTTACGCCAAATGCCATTTTTTGTTGTTCCTTTCTGTTGGTTAGTCTCCGTCTATGGAGAAGTGGATGGTGGTCGAGAATGGTGCGGCGGCGACTACGCCCTCCGCGACTGAATGGGGCTCGCCGCCCTTGACGGTGAAGCCGCCCAGATGGAAGCGCGGCTCGTCGATGGCCATGCGCTCGACAAAGGCGGCGGACTCCTCGTTGGGCGTCTTAAAGGAGCGGAACTCCGCGAGGCGCATGAAGAAAGTCTCAGCCGCGCCGTAGAGGCGGGAGCGGACGCGGAAGCCGGGGTCGTCCTCGGCCCAGGTGGCGCAAACGGCGTCGATGTCGCAGGCCCAGGTCGCGCCCTCGCTTTCGGGGTAGGGCGACGAGCAGCGCAGAAGGACTTGCGGGAACATCTGCGAGGCGGTGGGGTTGCGGCGGTCGGCCTGGTCCTGCTCGCAGCGGAGCCATGCCTTGTTGAACTCCGCCGGCGCGAACGCCGCGAACGTGTCCCTCAGCGCCTTTTCGATTGTTTCGGGCCAGTTCATGACGCAACCTTCAGGCCGCACTTCGCGGCGTCCTTTTTCAAAACGTGCTCGATGCGCCCCTCAATGCCGCGCGCGGCCTTGACCTTGTAGTAGTTCAACGGCTGGCGCAGGGCCTGGGTGGCATAGCGCAGAACGCTTCGCATCGTGATCTTACCCTCTGCCTGTGACATTTAGGCGGAGGCGACATGGTGGGCGACCATGTGCGCGTCGGGGTTCTCAACGGTGTCGGGCGTCGGGGCCGCGCCATGCACCCACTGGTTGAGTTCGGCAAGCGCCTTGAACCAGACGAAACGGGCAGCGCCCCAATACTTGCGGCGGTGAATCCAACGTATCTTGTCAGACGGCCAATCGAAGGAGTAGGATACCGGGGACTTGTTGGCGCCTTTCGGCCAGAGACCGTTGTACCAGAGCCACAACTTGACGCGCTTCGGGGCATTTTTGCGAGTGAGCCAGCCGCCCCGTATGTCGTCTTTGACGAACCATGCCATCGGCGTTCCGCGCATGAAGTTTTCCTCCGCGCTTCCCCGTAGCCGCTTGGCGTCGGCGCGCCGCAGCTCCACCTTCGGGAACTTCTTCGCGACGCGCGTCCCCTTTCGCAGGGACATCGCAAGGGATTTTGCGCAGTCGAGGAGCTGGTCTTTCGGCGCGCGTCTCGTCAGCGCCTCGTATTTGGCGACGGCCTCGCGGAGCGCCTGGTCGGCGAACATCATTTCGAGTTCGGTGACTGGCCGCGCCATGCTACGCCTCCTCCCCCAGCCGGAGAACCGCGCCTCCGCCGACATCCGAATGCTCCAGGACGCGCCGGACGGACGTAGCCCCGGAGCATTCGACGATTTCCAGGCGGCCGCCCTCCGGGACACGGAAGGGTTCGGAGACGTAGATGACGCCGCCGGGGTAGCGCTCGACGCCGTATTCCCCCGCCTGCCGGCGAATTGACTCCGGCGCGTGGATGGCGTCGTGCCAGTCGCCGCCGGCGTCCCGCACCCTGCAACGGATGTCCGGGACGGCGGCGGCGATCTTGCCGAGCGCCTTGCGGTAGTTTTCGGCGAGTCCCATTCGAGCGCACCCCGTGTGGTAGCGGCTGGCCGTTAGGCGCAGACGACTTCAAACGTCAGGTCGGTCGAGCCGACGGCGGCGCGGGTGTATCCCAGGAGCGTCGCGTTCGTCGATGTCTTGCTGACAAGCCCGGTCGCGTCCACGATGTAGATCGCGACACCGGCGTTGGTCGAGCCGAGGGCGTCGTCGGTCGTCACCTCGATCACCTCGCCACGGTGGAGGACCTTCAGCGCGGAGGCCTCGTTCGCGGCAATGTCGTGAAGAGCCAGGCCGAAAAGCCCGCCGACCTTGACGATGCTTCCGGCGGCGGTCGCGCTGCCGGGCTTGTAGTCGATGGTGTCGCCAGTCTTGCGGAACTTGGCGAGATTGGATGAGATGGCCATTTCAGGTTCCTTTCGCTAGGATGGTTTCGGAAAATCCCCGGCGCGGCGGGGGTAGGGACAACCAGGGCCCCCGGCGCGCCGGGCGCGGGATTAGGCGCCGGTCGAATAGACGGCGGCCTTCAGCTCGCCGGCGGAGGCGCCGTAGTCGAAGTAGCAGCGCATCTCGATGCCGAGCTGGTGGAAGTCGGCGTTCGCGGTCTCGACGACGGGGGCCTGGTTGCCGTTGAGGAACGCCACGTCCACAAGCGGGAAGGCGTCGTTGAACAGCCAGTATTTCGTGCCGGAGAGGAACGGCGAGGTGATTGCCTCGAGCAGCCCGCGCATCTCGTTGTTCGCGGGCGTCTTGCCTGACGCGCCGGAGACGACGAACTCGGACTGGTAGATGTTGCGCGCCGTGACGTAGTTGGACGGCGAGCAGAGGATGCGGTTCGGGATCGCGCCGATGGGGTCGCCGTTGTCGTCCTTGATCGCGAGGGCGAGGCCGTAGGCGGTCGCGAGGGTGCCGACGGCGAGGGCGCCGCTGGTGTTTGCGCCGTAGTCGCTGCCCGTGGTGGAAAGCGAGCCGAAGACGTCCTTGTTGATGGTGCGGCCGGCCATCTGGCCGAAGCGCTCCGGGATGAGGGCGAGGACGCCGAGGTCGTCGTTGATCAGGTCTTCGCGGGTGATGCCCACGATGGAGCCCTTCGTCGCGGCCTGGACGCTGCGGGCCTCGTCGGAGAGGTCCACGTGCTGGAGTTCGCCGCCTTTGGAGAGGGACTTCAGCAGCCCGCCCATGACGAGGCGGACGCCCTTGACGGCCTTGAAGTCCACGACAGGGACGGCGCGTGAAATCCTGCGCCACTCGTCGCCGACGGCGCCGAAGCCCGCGAGGACGAACTTGTGCGCGACGTTGGAGAGGACGTTCGGGATGTCGGCGGACGAGAAGGCGGCCCTGATGGCCTTCTCCATTCCGGCGATGTCGCCGGGGCGGTAGTCGAACCCGAAGGCGGCGAAGATGTCGCTCATGCGGGTGATGCCGAGGTCATGCGCGGCGTCGAGGTCGACGCCCTTGCAGGTCGCCTCGACCTTGGCTTCGGGCATTGCCGCGCCCATGCATGCGGCGGCGACGACGGTCTTCGCGTCCCTCGGCGCGGCGGCGCGGAGGTCGATGACGGACGGCGCGCGGCCGGCCTCGATCTTCGCCTTTTCGGCCTCGGCCTTCTCGGCCCTCAGGCAGGCGAGTTCCGCCTTCTCGGCGGTCCAGCCCTCCTTGACGGCCTGGGCCATGATGTCCTCGTGCCCCTTGCACGCGGCGATGACGGAAGCGACGCGCTCGCGCTCGGCTGTCTGCGCCGCCTCCATGGTTGCGGTGTCGGCGTTCGCCTCTACCGATGTGTTTTTCTTTTCAGGCATTGTGCCTTCCTTTCCTTGGTTTGCGGCGGCTGCGATGGCCGTCTGGGTTGAACCATCGGCCCCCAGTGGCACGATGGAGACTTCGTGAAGCGTTCCGGCCCGGACGATGTAGCATTCGCCCTTGACCTCCGCCCCGTTGAGATTGTATGACTCCTTCTTCCCGACATACAGGACATCGGACGGCGAAACGCCGACGGACGCCTGGAACTTGAACCCGGCCTTTGCCAGTTCATGCACCTTTTTCGCGTCTTCCGAAACCGGCATGAAGTCCGCGTCGATGGTCAGCGTCTTGCCGTTGTGCGCGATCTTGGTCGCCTGCCCGCAAATGGCGTCGATGGTGTATGTCTTGTGGAGGCACATGATCGGGATGGCGGCGTCGTCGCGCCATTTCAGGCCGGCGAGGTCTATGCCGACGGGCATTCCCCAACCGACGTCCATCAGCCCGCCGTTGTAGGCGGTGATCGTCATCTTCTTGTTTCCGTTCGCGGCGGCCCCGTCGCCCTGCGCGGCAACAAGCGCAACCGTTCCAGTTGCGGTGATGGACTTCTTGAGAAGTTCGGCGATTGATTCAGGCATGTTCCCCCCCTTGTTGCAGTTTGAGTTTTCCTGATATTGGCGTTGCGGTCAAACCGCTACGCCTTTTTGCCCGGATTCCTCTGGGCTTCGTGTTCGAGTTGGTCTTCGGTCGGCGCGGCTGGTGTCGCCCCGCCATTGGCGAAGAACGGGCATGGCGTGTCTTCCGGCAAGCCGTTCTCCCTGCACGTCTCGCGCCAATGGACGAGAATGTGGACTTTCTCCTCGATGGCCTGGTCTGTCTCGCGCTTCCAGTCCTTGCCGTCCTTCGCGTATAGCGCGGCAAGGTTCGTCGTGGCGTTGCCTAGCCGCGTGTTGTCCGCGCTGGCGTCCTTCATCACGTCCGTGTTGCCCCTCTCGGCGAAAAGCCACTCGGTGCGGCGCAACGCCGCCTTCACCGCCGGCGTCTGCGGCTTGCGGATGGCGTATTCCTCCAGCCACTTCGCGAAGATGCGGTCAAGCACCTTCGTGACAAGCGTCGAGCGGACGGTCTGAATCTTCTTGCCGTAGGTGGCGTGGTCCAGTTTCGCGCTTGCGAAGTTATGCTGGCTGCTGTCGCACATTGCGATATTTACAGGCATGGACAGGCAACGCGCCATTTCCGCAATGAGCGAGCGGACGAAATCGTTGTAGAGGGACGTCGGCTGCTGCGCCTGCAGCTGCGTCACTTGCCAGCCTTCTGGCAAAGACACGAACGAGCCGCGTTGCATCTGGAATACGGTGTTCGGCTTCACCTCCATCGCGCATTTTCCGAGGCTTTCGTCGTTTTCGTCGAAGCATTCCGGCACATTGTCCGTCGAAAGGACGCCGGAAACGGACGCGGCGTTCGTCGCAGTCGTCGTCACAGCTGCGCGGTATGCCTTTTGCTCGGCCGGGATGTCAAGAATCGAGACGAAATCGGAAACGCCCCGCACCTGCTCCGGCCGCAACACCTCGAAATAGTGTATGACGTTCTCCGCCTTGATCCACTCGCCGGCGCGGCTCCTGATGTTCTTTATGGCGCGGTAGTCGCCGGGGTGGTATTTGAGAACGCGGTATTCGGTCGGGTGGCGGTATGCGTCAAAGCGGATTCCGTCGGTTTCGTTCTCGCGCGTCACCATTTCCGTCCAGGATTCCACGCGGTCGCACTCCACCAGCGCCAGGTTCAATGTGACTGCGTTCGCGTCGTCAACGATTGTCGAGTCGGTGTAGAACGTGGCGAACGCCTCGCCATCCGTCGTCTTGGCGCGGACGAGGGTTTTCAGCTTCTCCCAAAGTTCGACCTTCAGCGCCCATTCGTCGAAGGCGTTTGTTATCTCGTCGCGCACATTTTCCGGAATCTGGCCACGCGGGAACGAAACGGACAGCCACGGCCCAACGATGTCCGTCGCGTATGTGTCCAACATGCCCCAGGCATACGGGCAGTTGTAAACGATGTAGCGGGCGCGGTCGCGCACGATCCGGCGAACGGACGGAGACAGGGCGGCAACCATCGCAAGCGAATCCGCCTCTCGGAACAGGGTGGCCGTTTCCGGCGTGATCCTCGCGTTGTCGAAGCGGGCGCGAACGGTCGCGCCGTCGAATGCTTCCCTTCGGTGTTTCGGATGTTTCGCCATTTTCGCCTCCTATGGCCCCGGCGGCACGACCTGTGTTATGCCGATGCCGGCAAGCGGGTGACGACGACAAGCGGCGCGGTTGCGCTTGCGCAGATACTTGTCGGCGGCTATGAGTTCGGAGAGAGAGCGGTTCGACTGGCTCAATCCCTCGACCGAGAAGGAATTGGGCGACGCAACCGCCTCCGCGAAATCGGAGTCGGATACGCCTGGGGGCGTTGCCTCGCTAGCCGTGGTTGCCGTATCGTCTGCCATGTCCATTCCTTTCCTGGACTTGGCGCTACGGTCAAAACCCACTTGAGGTTTTTCAGGTGGCGGCGATAACCGCGCCGCAATTCCTACAGATGCGCTTGCGCACCTTCCCCGTCTCGGCGTCCTTTTCGTAGGCGTCGAAGTGGCGGCAGCCGCAAACGGCGCACGGCCTGACATCCGCGCCGCGATCCGTTTCCTCCTCGCCGTAAACCTTGCGTTTGTTTTTAGCCATCGTAAACCTTCCTTCTGTTCCTGGTGCTTCGTGTCGTCACGCCGTCTTCGCCCGTGATGTTGTCGGCTCCGGCCAGCGCATAGCACATGGCAACGCAATCGCCGTAGTCGTGCGGGTTGCGCGTCTGCCACTTGTAGGCGTAGCACTCGCGCCCGTTCCTGTCCCGCGTCTTCGTCTTCGCCTTGAGTTTTTCGTTCGCGATCTGCACCGCGAATTTGTAGTGGTTCTCGCCGCCGTCGTAGATGGACAGGCCGCCGGCGCCGCCGGTTTCGGTGTCCCATGCCCGTTGGGCCTTCTCCTTGTATTCGTCGGCGTTGAACGCCAGCCACTTTCTACGCTGCGGGTCGCGGCAAAGCACGGTTTCGTTCCGGGCCTCGCGTATTCGGCTGCGGACGTTCGGGTTCCAGTTCAACCTGGCGCGGCCAAGCATTGCGACGGCCTCGATTTCGTATTCGGCGCGGGCCATTGGCGCGAACTTCGTCACCGTCTTGAACTGCCGCCCGCCGGCGTCTATGCCCCACTTGTCGATGTGGATTCCCAGCGCGGCGATTTCCCCGGCGTGGGCTTTCAGGGCGGCGGTCAGCCGCCTGTCGAACTCGGTGTCGTTCAGGCGGTCGGAAATCTTGACGGGCATGACGCGGTAGGCGGTCACGAACGCGGTCAGCTGGATGTCAAACGCGATGACGGCGGTCGTCAGGGCGTAGCCGGGGTTTATGTCCGTCGCGGCAACGGTCAGCACGGTGTCGGCCGGGATCGTCCTCGCCGGAACTCCATGCCGTATGCGCTGGAGAATCGTCTTCGCCGTGAGTTCAAACGCGAACGCGTTGCGCGGCGGGTTCATCTGGTATTCGCTCATGAACGTGTCCTCGCCGTCGCGGAAAAGGATGTTCATGGCGTGTTGGATTCCCGAAAGTTCGGTGGCCGGGTCGAAGTTCCTTGGATTCAGAACCTCCGCGCCGGCGTCCATCGCCTTTCGGTTTTTTCTGTAGAACTTATTCGCGGCGATGTGCGGTTCGCGGCCTGCGGCTTTCTCGGCGTTGAAGATGTCCCAATACTCCGCCCAAAGGTCTCGGACGCCCTTGCGCTCCTCCGTCGTCGCCTCCGGGTTGTGGCATGTCGGCCAGGCCAGCACCATCTTGTAGGTCTTCGTCTTCCAGCCGGGGTCGGCGGCGAACGTCTCGGATAGGTCGTCGGCCTCGATTGGCGTCGAGGTCATTATTGCCGCGATCTTCTTTCGGTGTCCGGCCAGCCCCATGAAGGTCTTTTTGATCTTGGCCGCCATTTTGGCAACCTGCCCTTCGCTCTGCGCCCGCTCGTCGTTTTGAAGGTCGTCGAAAATCAGGAAGTCGGGTCGGAGAATGCCCTTTGCCTTGCCTCGCGCCCCGGCGTTGAAGCCGACGGACTCCAAGATCACGCCGGACGACGGAAACGGTCGCCCTGTCGCCGGGTTCTCGACGGTTGGAAACACGATGCGGTCGGCCGCCTTGCGCGGGTTTGTGAGTTTCCCGTGGAACTTCTGCGTCTTCGCCCGCTGGTATGCGCCTTGCAGTTTCTGGAACGGCACGGATATTTCGGGGAAGTCCTGAACGAAAGCCGGATTCGTTGTCGCTGCGGCAAAGACATCCTCGATGATGTTTGTCGCGTTGTCGTCGTTTGACCCTACGGCAATAACGTAGCGGCGGCGGCCCGTGGCGGCAACCCACAGCACCGCGCCTTTGGTGTATGCGGTCTTGCCGTGGCCTCTCGCGACCCGGATGTGGTAGGGAATGGAAGCGTTGCCGATGGCCTGCTCCATGTCGCGGATGATCGAATAGAGTCCTCTATCGGGTGGGATTTCCAGAAACGCGCCGTCGGTTGGGTCGTCGCTTGTGCAGTATGTCCGCAGAAAATACAGGAAGTCGCGCTCGGCCCTGTGTCTCCGCTTCCAGTCAATTCCGGCAATGGCCGCGTCAAGGTCGGCCGCGATGTCGCCGTGTGACGACATGGCGCGGCTCTTGGCTTGCCGCTCGGCGTAGGTCAAGGCGCGCGGGCGTGCCTTCTCCGGCACGATCCTGTCGAATAGGGCCGCCGCGCCTTTCAATCCCGGCGCGTTTCGCTTGGCCGTCCGCCGCAGAAAACCTGCAACCTCCGTGAGGTCAACCTTGAAGTCGGCGCGGGCGGGTGCGCCCGGTTGCTGCATGAGCCAGCGCAAGGTTCTGGCGGTCGCGTGTGACGATCCGCCTCGCCTCAACACCGCCGCCGCTTCATCCTCTGACAACAGGCGGACGGGCTTTTTCTCCGTTCGTTCGCTCATATCCCGTCAAATTCGCCGCCGCTTTCCCCGTCCGCGTCCCCTGCCGTCGTCGGCAAGTCGGCTGCGGAATTGCCGGAAACGAAATCCAGATAAATCTTGACCATTTGAGGCACACCCTCCCGCGCCATCTTCACGACGCTCTGCCTGATTGCGAGTTTCGTGCGCAACTGCCCTATGCGGTATCGCTTCACGGCCTCGGCGTTTTCAAAAAACTCATCCTCGGTCGTTTCCGCAATCATGCACGTTTCAGGAATCGGCATCTCTGCCGCGCCGCAATCCTCAAACACTTGCAACGGGTCTGGCTGTTCCTCCTGGCTCATAGTTTCACCCCATAGTTCTGGCGCATGGCGGCAAGCTGCGCGGCGGTTACGCCGTGACGGTTCCGTCCGCCGTGCCGGTTCTCGACGGTCACGACGTGGACGCGGTAGCCGTGAAGGGCCGCAAGCCGCTGGTATGGTGCCATGTCCCGTTCATCGACAAACGTATTGGCAACGCAAATCAGCGGCTTGCGTTCCTCCATCGCGTTTTTCGTGTTCTGCAGGCATGACGCGACAGCCTGGTGCATCCGTTTCGCGTCGAAAAGATACTGGTCGCCAACGGTAAAATATGCGTCGTTCTCGAACACTTCCCCGCACAAACTCCGCGCCAGATCCGATTTTCCCGCGCCAGGAAGCCCGCGGAGCAACAGCAAAACGCCGTTTTGCTCCGTCCGCGTCCCTTTTTCGCGTCCTTTCGTGCCGTCCAGCCCCGTGAAAGCCTCGTCGAGATTTGCCCCGTTTTCATGGATTGCGTCAATCCATTTTCGGTTCTGCTCCCAGACTTCGGGGCTTGTCGAGATAATTCCGCCCTCAATGGCAGGGTTGTTGGTGTAGTTCGCCGATGAAATGCACGAAACGCGCCAGTTGTCGTTGCAAAGAATAAAGCCCTTCGCGTGGATGTGCGACAAATGAAGCCGCTCGGTGTGCGCTTTCAGCATTTGCGTCGCCGCCGCGCTCCATTTCTTCATCATCATGTGCGCGATAAACGAAAAACGCTGAATCTGCCCGCGTTCGAGGAGGTTTATGATCTGCGTCGCGCCGGGAATCGAAATGCTCCAGGTGAACACATCGACATCGGCCGGGCCGGTCTGCATCAGGACATAGCGCAAGAGGTCGTGCAACGCCCATGAGCCGGCGGAAATGAAAACAATCGACTTCCCCTGCTCAATCGTTCCGATGGCGTCCCGCATGAGGGCGAAACGGCTGGAAAGCATTGCGACCTCGTTTTGGTTTGGCACGGAAACGCCGCCGCTCTTGCTTTGGTAGTCGAAATTGTCAGCCGTTGTGTTGAATAGTGCCATTCCCTTTCAATCCGTCATTATGCCCCTAAAAGTGTGACGCAAAAACGACCCATAGCCCCGGGCCAAGCAGAGCGGAAGGCACCCCCTCTTCGGGAGTACCTACCCCACCCCCTGTTAATAACTGCCTGTTAATAACTTCCATCACCCCTCCATGATGCCGAAAAAGTCCTCTTGGTGGTATTCTCGCGGTGTTGCTTGGCGGCCGCCCTTGCCCTGGAGCAGCCCGCCGTTGGCGATGGCTCTGAATATTGGGTGCGTCTTGAAGAGGGTCTTTATCCGGGCAAACGCCGTTTGCTTGGTGAGGCCGTGCGCTTCGGCGTAGCCAATCATCGTGCCGCCATTCAGCAGATGCGCGACGATCTCGAACTCCGGGCGGGTCAAGGTCTTGAAGATGTCGGCAACCTGGGCAAGCCGTGCGACGTGTTCGTATGGCAGTTCGGCAACGCAAGCCAGCAGGGTTTGCAGCGTTTCCCGCGTCTTCGTTTCCGGGTCTGGTTCCTGTGGCTGTTCGCCAATCTCGCCGGGGTCGAAGGTGTAATAGTCTGAGTAGCCCGGCGCAACCTTTAGAATGCGGTTGGCTGTCCCCTCTTTGATATGGTCAAGTGATATACTGCCATCCCCAGCGACACCCTCGCCGAGTGTGCATTTAGAGCAGATTTCACGCAACCGCTCCTCTTCCTGGAGCAGTCGCGTGATCTCCCGTTTATGTTTGCATTTCGTGCAAGTCATGTCATGGCACCTTTGGCGGTTCAGTCAAAAGCCTATTTGCCGCCCGCGCGCATGGCCGTCTGGAACGCCCGGAAGATGGCCATCATGTCGCCGCGCTGTTCAAGCGGGCAATCTGGCATTGCGGAGTAGTCCGCCTCGATCCTCGCCCTCGAGCCGTGTGTCGGCTGGCACTTGATGTCGATGTGCCAGAGGTGGCGCCATTCCCGCTCTTCCGGCCATCCCTCGATTATCGTTCCCGGCTCGTTGCCGCAGATCCGGTTCAGTATCTGCCTTGCGAAGTTCGCGCACTTGACGGAAGTGAACCGCCCGTCCTCGACGTCCAGGTCCCTGCAGTATGCGAAGTGGACGACCTCCCTGGTCGTGCCCTTGCCGGCGATCTCCACGACTGCGCCGATGGTTATCTTGATGTCCTTGCCCCTCATGCGCCGGCCCTCCTCCCGACGATCCCGAACACCGCCTCCCTTGCGTCCATGGAGTCGAGTCCGGCCGACATGGCCAGTGCCAGAAGTCCGGTCGCCGCGGCTGCCGCCAGACTAGTCCCGCTCGATATCCTGAGGCTGCCCCGAAGCCAGTGGACTCTGATATCCACGCCGGGCATGATGATGTCCGCGCCCGGTGCCGAGAAGTCCGCAACCTCGCCCTTGCGATTGGATGCGCCGACCGCGACGACCTCATCCCATCTGGCGGGGTAGGCCGTGCCCTTCGCCGGGTCGTTGCCTGTGCCGGCCACTACAACCGAGCCGCCTGCCACGAGGTCCTGGATTGGTTCGTGCAGCCTGCTCGCCCCCCGATACGCCGCAAGCGAGAGATTTACGACTGCGGGCCGCAGCAACGCCGCCGCCCTGAGAGCCGCAAGGACATTCATGCAGCCGTCGGAATGGCCGGACTTGTCCATGGCCTTGTAGCAGACGATGTCGCAACTCGGCGCCCAGTCCCTGATGATGCCGCAAACAGCCGTGGCGTGTCCGTTGCTGTCGTCGATGGACTCGTTCCAGACGAAGTTCCTGTCCTCGGCGATGTATGGAGTCAGTCCGCCATGGAGGAAAGGCACGCCCGAATCGATCACGAGTACCGTGACGCCCTTGCCCCTGGCCTTGCGCCATTTTGCGGGCACCTTGACGGCCTCCGGCCCCCAGTCCTCGCCGAACAGATGCCGCCTGATGTTCTTCAGCAGCTTCATCGTGCGCCTCCCTCCTGTCCGCCGACGGGCCGATTCATCGGCGCGCCGTCTTCCGCCTTGTCGAAGAGCCATTTTTCGAAGGCGTCGTCCAGGAATTCCGGTTCTGTTGGACCGAAGTAGATCTGGTAGAAGGCGTTTCGCGCCTCGTTCAGATTGGCGAACCTGTCGCAGTTGCGCGCCGCCGCCGTGTTTAGCGGCTCCGGCTCGCAGAATCTGTGTATCGCGTCCACTATGCTCGCGACCTTGAGTGTTTCCCTGCAAACCTCCTTTGCATCCCGCTTTATCGCCGCTCCGATGCGGTCGGCGTAGTCGCGCAACAATGCGGCCCAGTTGGGGCAAGTCATGCCCGCATCTACGCGCCGCGCGTCTTCTCGCATCTTCGCCTCAATGTCCTCTAGTGTCTCGTTGTTGTCCATGTCAATCCTCCAGTTCTACTCGCTCTTCAAGCGGGATGAAATAATGCAATTCAGGCCACTCCCCCCATTCGGGGTAATAGCAGCCGTCCCGTTCATAGAAGCCGCTAGAGATGAAGGCCATGTGCGGCGCACTGCTCGCATAGCCAAGCCGAAACTCCACAACCGGATGTAGCTTGTGGAACTTGCTGTTATCGGCCCATCGACTCATGCGCCTCGTCCAGTAGTCCTTTTTGTCGCGGTATTCCTCCCTTTTCCTGTTGCATGCTATCATGTCATACCACTTGCGCTTCAGGACAAGCGGCAGAATTGCGCAGTCTTTGCGTTTCAGGGTCAGCATGGAACACCCACCCTTCTCAGCACGGATTCGGCTTCGCTTAGTATATGCTCGGTTTTCTCATTGTCCTCGTCGCCGCCGTCTGCGTAGGCGAGTAGTTGGCCATACATGCGCTTCACAAGATACGGGAAGTCGATGGATGGGTCGTTGCAGATTTCAAGGAAGTCTGGCTTGACCTTCTCGTGGAGTTCGAGGTGGAAGGCCGTGTTGCTTGATGCCATTTCGTGCGTCCAGACTGGTCGGCCCATCTTCTCCTGAACATACTTCTGGACTTCCGAGAAGTCGCACATGAGGTAGCCCGTGTAGGCAGACACGATTACTTTTTCACGCAGGGTCATTTTCAGCGGCTCCCTTCTTGTCCTCTTCCGGCTGCGGCGTGAGGCATTGGAGAGATCAGCCCCGGCACCAACTCGCGGAACTTGCCGACGTCTATGAGCGCACCCGTGTAGGAGCGGGGCAGCGTCGCGACAGCCGTTATCTCCACCGATGGATAGTTGTCGCTCCAGTCGGCGTGATGCCTGATGTCTGAATGCTGGATGTAGCACCACTTCTCACTTGCCATCTTGCACCTCCCTCTTGTGCCCCATGCAGCCACGGCGACAACGGAAGTTTTCGCAGTTGTCGCCAATTCTGGTTTTCATGCGTTCCAGTTCGTTCACAGCAGTTCCTCCTGTCTGGGCACATAGCCCAATTTCACGGCCTTGGCCGCAGTGTCTAATGATTCGTCGAACTCGCGTTCGGCCGACTTGCTCGCCTTGAGCGCGTCCGCCGACCTCGTCCTGAAATACTCCTTCTGGCGTTCCCGCATGACGCGCCCCTTGTGAAGCGCGTCGAAAACGCAAGCCTGGACTTCGTCGTTCATGCCTGGCCTCCAATCTCCGTGACCGTGATCAGGATTCCCGGGGGGCCCCAGAGCTTCGACACATGCTCGCAGCACACCTGCGCGTCGTCGAGCCAGAACCTCGTCCGCGTCATGCAGTCCTTGAGAAGCTTCTGCAGGTTGTCCGTGTCCGGCTTCGTGTCGCGCCATCCTGTCCTTCCGTCGCGGCGTCGCCACATCCACGTGACGATCAGCTCGACCGGCCCCTCGAGAGGCGCGTCGGGCTGGTGCCGTTCCAGTTCGGCGCAGATGGCGGCCCTCGCCTTTTTGAGTCCGTCGGGATCGTAGTAGCGGGGCTTGCCGTTCTTCCCGACGGCGACCTTCTTCTCCTGGGCGGTGACCGTCGGCGGGTTGCGTCCATCGAATATCTTGAAGGCCATCGAGAAGTCGAGGCCGGCGGCTTTTGCATTACTCTCGATAAAGGAGTGTGTATGTCTGTCTCTAAAGACATACACATCTCTCTCTTTAGAGAGAGTGTTTTTATCCCGGAAAACAGAAGTTTCCCCTACGCGGTTTTTTATCTCTGGTTGAGATATTTTCCCCGCTATGTCGGTTTTTTGTCTCGTTGAGACAATTTCCCCGCTATGTGGGTTTTTTATCTCTGGTTGGGATATTTTCACCCCTACGCGGTTTTTTATCCCGGTTTTCATCATTGTGCCCTCCCCTTGTAAATAACGCCCTTGACGCAGTGGTATTTTGACGAGTTGTTAACAGCCGTCTTGACGGTCGAGGCTGAACATTTGCCGCCACGGCACCGCTTTGCGACCTCGTCCGCGACCTCCTGCAGGTTGGCCGTCTCGCGCTCCCCGTCCTGGAACAGTTCGTCGAGGACGTTCTCGACCGTCGCGCCCGCGTCGGGCTTCCTTTCGCCCTGCGGCTTCTTCGTCCATTGCTCGTCGCCCTTCGCCCTGCAGTCGGCCAGCAGCTTCTCGTGGTCGGGCGCGTGGGCGGGATACTGGAACCAGCAGTCCGCCGGGCCGAATGACGGAAACTCCCTCAGCGTGCCCTCGATGCGCCAGGCCGTGGCGCCCTTCCAACGCTCCACGACAGGCAGCCTCGCGGCCCTCGCCTCGTCGCCCAGCCCGGCCCTGTCCAGAACCGCGAACACCTCGTCCGGAGAGGCGTCCGGCGCCAGCGTGTGCGCATCCTTCGGGCAGCGGTCGTGGAGCAGCCGCCACAGGACTTCCGACTCCACGTTGCGCTGCGCCTGCTTGCGGGCGTTGTCCGCGTCCAGCTCGATCATGTCCAGCAGCGCGTCGGGGTCGCGGGCGAACACTCCGGAACCGCTCGCGCGGTCCATCGAGCGCTTGCCCGCCTGCGCCCCCTTGCTGTGGTGGTGGCAGTCGATGACCGCGCACCCGCACTCCATCGCGATCCTGTCGAAGAGGTTGCAAAACCGCGCCATGTCCGCGGCCGCGTTCTCGTCGCCTGTCAATACCTTGTAAATAGGGTCCACGATGACTGCCCGCAGGTGCATGTCGCGGCAACGCCTGATGATGATCGGCGCAAGCTTGTCCAGCGGCGTCGCCCTGCCGCGCATCTGCCATACAAATAGGCTTCTCGCGTGCTTCGGCCTAACGCCGAGCGCCGCGTAGATCGCCTTCAGGCGGTGCGCCAGGCTCGCCTCGTCCAGTTCCATGTTCACGTACAGCACGTTGCCCGGATTGGGGCAGGGGAACCGCCCCAGCCAGTTCGTGCCCTCGGTCAGGGCCACGGCAAGCTCAAGCAGGGCGAACGACTTGCCGGCCTTGCTCGGCCCGGTCAGGCGCATCTTGTGCCCCTCGCGCAGAACGCCTCCGATGATCTCCGGCCGAAGTTGCAGCCTGCCGTCGTCGAGCCGGCTCATCTGGTCCGCCGCGCTCTGGAATGCCGGCAGGTCGTCCGCAGTCTTCTCGAGGAAGTCGATCCAGGCCTGCCACGACGACAACCCCACGTCCTCGGCGATGATGAACTGCTTCCTGCCGTTCCGCGTCGCGCCCGGAAGCCGCGACAGCCGCGACGGGTTGCCCGTCTTGTCGGCGTTCAGTCCGCGCTCCCGGCATATCTTGTAAAGGAACTCCACCCGTCGGCGGTATTCGGCCGCGTCGCTTCCGGCGTCGATGTGCACCAGGGCGTGCGCCGAGTGGCCGCCCGAGTGCACGATGAACTTGCACGGCAGGTTCAAGGCCCTTATCTGCGCCACCTGCTCGCCCACGCTCCCCTCGTCGCACTCGACCAGCGCGTAGCGGAAGTCCGTCACGTCGGCATCCGACACGCCGCGCCCCTCGGCCAGCGGGTTGAACCGCGCCCACATGCCTGCCCTGGGTTCGTAGTCCGCCATCGCGAACCCGAGTTCCGTGCCGTGCTCGAGGTCGGAAATCAGCTGCCCCGCCTCCAGCTTGAATCCACGGTTCGCGGGCGTCCACTTGCCGTCGCGCTCGATTGCCTCGCTCACGATGCCCACGTATTCCCCAGGTTTGAACAGCCCCCTTATCCAGCGCAGGGCCTCCTCCTCGGGCTTCCATTGCTCGTCGTCGGGATCCTCCACGACCTCCTCGCCCTGCCATCCTGCGGCGGGCAGCAGTCGCGTTCCCGCCTCCGCGAGTGAAAGCGGCTCGTCCCAGCCCAGCGGGCGGTCTGGCTCGTTGTCGCCCCGCGCGTCCAGCGTCTCGGGCAGGCGCTCCGCCGGATGCGCCATGCCGTGCTGCACGCCCCTGACCCACTCGCGTTCGAACTCCCTGCCTCCGCCGGCGAGCTGAAGGGCGAAGACGCCCAGCGCGTCCGCGTCCGTCTGCGACAGCCTCCCGCTTGCGACGCACCCGCCGGCCAGCCTCGATGCGTCACGGATGCAGTTGTGGCGGTTACCCTCGTAAACGCCGTTCTTCAGCATCCCCTCGATTGTCTCGTATGAGTCCTTCATGGTTTCCATCCCTTAAGTGCGGACTCCACCTGTTCGGCGTAGCTGTCCGCCATTGCCTTGTTGTCAAGCCTCGTTGATTTCCAGTGTAGGTAAAGCAGGGGCGCCGCCAGCAGCCTCGCGACGCTCTCGTTCGAGCATGCCGCGACGAACTCCCCGTGGTAGTCTCGGACGGTTTCGCCGTCCGCCGTGAAAGGCCACTTAGCCATGCAGCCCTCCCTGTGGCGTGTAGGTCGCGGGGTCGATGCCGCGCGGCGTCTTCCATCCGCAAACGGCGAAACGGTCAATCATCCGCTTCGCGTCCGCGAACAGCCACTTGCCGACATTCCGGAACCCCCGCCTCTCGAGGAAGCGAATCTGCTTCGGCGTGGTGAGGCCGCGCTCCTGGCGGTCTGTCGCCACGTCGATCAGCCGCTGCGCCTCGGCCCTCGTCGCCGGCGCGCCGAATCCCAGGCGCTCCAGCGCCTCGACCTGCTGCGCCGTCACCTCCTGCCCATCTGTCCGCCGATCCCCCGATTCATCGGGGGTGGCCGCGCCAGCGGCCATCGAGGTCAGCTCCTCGCTTCCGATGGAGTAGGCGTATTGCAGCGGATCCACAAGTTTGCCATCCCTGCGGCGCATCTCCTCGAGCTTCTTGGCGAGCGCGTCCTCGCGCTTCTTGACGGTGTCGTTCTCGGCCTTGTCCAGCAGCTCCTCCGTCAAGTCGTAGTCCTCGGGCTTCCCGGAGTTCTGCGCGGCGGCGCTTGCGCCGTCGTTGATGGTCTCGCACACCTCGCCGCTAGGCGACAGCAG
Organism: Kiritimatiellia bacterium; assembly: GCA_017962605.1. Taxonomy (GTDB): domain Bacteria; phylum Verrucomicrobiota; class Kiritimatiellia; order RFP12; family JAAYLN01; genus RGIG5952. The sequence goes on from JAGCUY010000198.1 coordinate 20,415, forward strand.
CGACGCCGGACGGCACAGCTCGTGCTGGCTCGTCAGCCAGAGGAAGTCGAGAATCAGCAGATCCTCCTTCCCCGGGGCAAGTCGCGTTCCGCGACCGACCATCTGGCAGAACAGGGCGCGCACCTTCGTCGCCCGAAGGACGCACACGCAGTCCACATCCGGGCAGTCCCAGCCCTCGGTGAGCAGCATCGAATTCAGGACGACCGTGCCCTTACCCGCTGCGGCGAACCGCTGTAGCTTCTCGCGGCGGTCGGGCGACTGCCCGTTCACCTCGATTGCCGTCAGGCCAGCCGCCTCGATGTGCGGCTTCAGGTGCTCGCTCGTCGCGATCAGCGGCGTGAAAATCACCGTCTTCCTGTCCTTCGGGATGGCCTTCGCGATCTCCGGCAGGTAGGGTTCGAGCGCGCGCGCCACGCCCCCCGCCTGGAAGTCGCCGTTCTGGGTGGCCACTCCGCGCATGTCGATCTTCAGCGGCACCGTCCGCGCCCGCATCTTGCACAGCCAGCCGTCGCGCACGGCGTCCACGATGGAGTAGTCGAACGCCACCGTCTCGAACACCTCGCACAGGCCGCGCATGTCGCCCCTGTCCGGAGTCGCCGTCACGCCCAGCAAGTTCGCCTCCGGGAAGTGGTCGAGAATCGTGCGGTAGGTGTTGCTAAGCGCGTGGTGGCACTCGTCGATGACTATGAAGTCGAACTCGTCGCGCCTGAACCTCGCCAGGCGCGCGGGGCGGCACATCGACTGCACCGAACCGACGGTCACCATGTAGGGCAGAATCCCGTCGATGCCGCCGCGCGTGTCCTCCTCCGCCTTCTCAAGCCCGGCCTCCATGCCCGTCGCCTTCCTTATCTTGTCGCGGGCCTGTTCGAGCAGCTCGCCGCGGTGCGCGAGGATAAGCACCCTCTCGCCGCGCATCACGGCCCGCTGGGCGAGGGCCGCGAAAAGCACCGTCTTGCCGGTGCCCGTCGGCAGGCAGGCCAGCGCCGAACGGAAGCCGCGCCGGAACGCGGCCTCCACGGCGTCGGCCGCCGCCCTCTGGTATGGCCTCAGCTCCATGCTACACCTCGTCGGGCAGGTCGAAGCCCGCGTCTTCCTTCGGGGGTTCGGGGGCCTTGCCCCCGTCGTTCGCGGGCGGAAGGAACCTCAGGATGTCCTGGTATTTCTTCCCCTTGTATTCGCGGGTCGAAACCTTCACGCGCACGGACGATCCCTTGAGTTCGTCCCAGGGCATGCGCCGGCCCTTGCCCTCGCCCTTCTTCCAGAAGCCGCAGCTGATGGCGAGCTGGTCGATCTTCCAGGCCAGTTTCTGGTTGAGGATTATCTTGGACTGGGCGAATCCGCGCCCCAGGTCGCCGCCGTCGATGTCGATGTAGAGGACGGCCATCGGGCTCGCCGCCAGCGATTCGCTCCCGGCGAACTGGCCGCGCGTCCAGTTCTTGATTACGGCGTCGTAGTCTCCGTCGGGCAATATCACGTCGTCGTTCTCGGCGCCGCCCTTCGTGTCCTCCTCCGTCAGCGTGTAGTCCCAGCTGATCCGCACGTTGTCGTCGTTGTTGTCGTTGCTCATTTGTAGGTTCCTTTCCTTGTTGTTGTCCGCTTGTTGTCATTCCGTCAGAATGGCGGAACCCAGTTTTCCTTGATTTTCCTTGCGATCGCGTCCATCCGCGCAATCAGCCACTCGGCGAATTTTGCGGGGATGTCGTCCACCGGCCACACCTCGTTGTTGCCGCACACGCCCTTGCTCCTGATGTATTCGCGTATCTCCCCGTCGGAGATCCCGAAGTCGTCAAGCGCCTTGCGCAGCGCGGCGTTCCTGCCCTGCGGCGCGGGCTTGGCTGGCGCCGTGGTTGTTGCAGATTTTGCAACAACTGGCGCGGGCTGCTCCTTCGGCTTCTCGGCATTCGCCTCTTGCTGTTGTCCGCTTGCTGTCGGCTGCGTCTTCGGTGCGGCCTTCTCCGTCCTTTGCTTCACCTCTGTCCGCTGATCCCGCGATTCATCGCGGGCGGGCGCAGTCGCGGCCGTGCCGGCGGTCGTTCCCCGTTCCCCGTTCCCCGGTCCCTGGGCTGCGCCCAGCACCGCCCTCAGCACCTTGTCCGCCTCGTCCAGGGGGAACTCGTCGGGCATCTCGATGCCCGCGCGGTGCTTGGCGTCGTAGTAGGGCGTGTGCGCCGCATGGCACATGCGCCGTCCGCCCTCGGCCTTGTTCACGACCTTTCCGAAGTCGCGCGTGCTTGGAATCACGCTCATCTTGTAGTTCACGAACAGCAGGATTTCGGGCCATTCGCGCGTCTTCGGCGCGGAACGCCGGGAAAGGTTCAGTTCCCAATGGTCGTAGCTGTCCGTCTGCTCCGGCAGTTCCACGCGCCGCTGCTGCGCGTGGCCAATCAGCACCACGTCCATGCCCGCGTCGGCCAGGTCGCCCAGACGGTCGAGGACGGTGCAGTAGCGCTCCGCCGTCTCTATCCAGCCGTCGCCGTATTTGCCGTAGCCCACGAGCGACTGCGCCCCCTTCTCGTGCAAATAGTCGCGCACGATCATGTCCTCCATCCTGTCGGCCGAGTCGATGACGAGGGTGCGGTAGCCGTGGCGGTCGCGCTTCAGGGACTCGATCATCCCCAGCATCCCCTGCCACGTGTCCGGCACGTCCTCGACCCTTGCCACGTCCAATCCGAAGCTCCCCTTCTCGAAGTCCACGAAAAGCGGCTTCTCCAACTTCGAGGCGAGGGTGGTTTTCCCGATGCCCTCGACTCCGTAAATGACGGCGCGCAAACCGCGCGGCGTCTGCCTTCCACTGCTGATGTTCATTCTGGTGTTGTCCCTTCCTTGGTTCTTGTTTGTTGTTCCGTGCCGCGCCGTTCTCGGCGCGGGTTCCCTTCGCTCCGGCTCACACTTCGTCCGGAAGCGTGAAATCGTCATCCCCTTCGGGGGTTCGGGGGTCTTCCTTGTTCCCCGTTCCCCGTTCCCCGTTCCCCGTTAGTGCCATGCCGTCCTCTATCACGATGCTGCACTCCCCGCCGGTGCTCACCCGCGTGCCGATGCACTGCAGGCCGCGCTCCTTCAGGAAGGCGTCGTATTCGGCCAGGGTGTCAAGGTCGAGCATTTCAAGCTTGTCGGCCAGCACGAACTTGCAGTCGGGGGCGAGTCGCGCGGCAATCGCCGTCGCCACGATCAGCTGCTTTGAACTGCTCATGCAGTCCCACGCCTTGCCGTCGAGGGTGAGTTTGCCGTCCTGGACCGAAAGGCCGGGGAAGGGGAGGTCTGCGCCCTCAAGCAGCTTCGTCTTTCTGGCGCGCAATTCCTCGATCTCCCTTGTCAGCCCCTCGTATTGCTGGCGGATGTCCTCCGCGTCGGCAAGCACCTCGCGGCGCCGCTGGTTCTCGCGCACCTTGGCGTTCGTCTCCTCGATGGCGGCGATGCTCGCCTCGACCTCCGCCGTGGACTCGTCCTTGAGTTCTGCGACGGTCTTCTCGCCCACGAACACCTTGCGCGTCAGGGTCTCTTCCTGGGCCTTCAGGCGCGCCGTCTCGGCCGCGAGCTCGAACAGGCGCTTCCCCACCGCGTCCAGCTCGCGCTTGTTGGCGGCCAGCTCGTCGCGCAGCCGCTGGTGCGCGCCGTTCTCGGCAAGAATGGTCTGCTGCCGCCTGATCAGCTCGGCGGCGCTCACCTCCTCCTCCGGCGCGCCCTCGTGCCAGGGCAGCTCCGCCGCCGCCTTCTCCTTCTGGTCGGCCATTCGGCCCGTCGCCGTGCGGAGGTCGTATTTCGCCTTCTCCTCCTTCTCCAGGCGCTCCAGCTCGTCGCCCACGCCGAGGATCTTGAGCAGGATGTCGGCCTTCCACTTGTCGTTCGCGTTCAGGAACGAGGGCAGGTCTATGCTCATGCGGCCCACGACCGCGTCAAGCAGCTTCTGGCCGCCCCTGCGCCCCGTGGAGTCCGTCACCGTCAGGGCGGCGTTCTTGCCCTTTCGCTCGATGATGAGGCCGTCGTCCGTCTCCACGCGGATGCGGCTCTCCGCCGCGGCGCCCTCGCGCCGGTAGTTCGTCGGCGCGAGCCTCTCGCCGCCCAGGGCGTAGGCGATTGCGTCCAGGACGCTCGTCTTGCCCTGCCCGTTCCGGCCGCCCACTACGGTCAGCCCCTCCGGCGACGGCTCCAGCGCCACCGCCTTCACTCGCTTCACGTTCTGCACTTCAAGTGCCGTGATCTTCATTTGGTGTGTCCCTTTCTTGGTTCTTGTTTGTTGCGCCCGTCGTGCCAACGGCGGGTCTTCGTTGCTCCTGCCGTGCCAACGGCAGGTTCTGGTTGCTACGCGGCACCCGCCGCGGCATTCTGCCTGCGCCTGGCCTTGCGCTCCGCCCTGCGGCGTATGCGCTCCTCGCCGGGAGACTCCTCGTTCTCCTCGATCAGGCGCTCCACGTCCTCGACGCGGAAATAGACCCCGCCCCCCTGCGCCTTCACGGGCTTGGAGCGGCGCACCTTGCCCTCCTCCCATGCGGCGTTGAGGAAGTTTATGTCCATTCCCGGATACAGGCCCTTGAAGTAAGAGGCCCTCGCCCACACGGGCTTTGGTTCGTTCGGCTTGTTCATGTTTTGTATCCTCCTAAGGTTGGTGAGAAATGCCCGTCTTTCCGGGCCGCCAGGCTTTCGCCGTCGCAGGTTGTCTGTCATGCCCCGACGCGCATCCGCATGCGCTCGGTCCTGCGGCGCATCCACTCGGCGTCCTCCTCCGAGATTGCGTCCTCGCCGCCGTCGGCCATTTCGCCCTCGACGCGCATCTCGCGCAACGACGGGAAAAGCCACTCCACGATCTTGCTTAAAAAGTTCATGCGACCCTCCTGTGCTCCTTCTTTGCCTTGCGGGCCTTCCTCTGCGCCGCCTTCGTCAGCGCCTCTGCTATGGCCGTCGCGGCCGCCTTCGCCGCCTCTGGCGCGGTATGGTTCAGCCTCGCGTAGCATTGCGTGACCCACCACTTTCCGCCGTCCAGCTTCAGCTCCACGTCAACCCACGGCGCGTCGGGGTTCGCCGCCTCGCGCAGAAACACGATGGCGCCCTCCCCCTCGGCCACCTGGCGGTAATAGAGGCCGTTGCCGATGCAGTTCCCCATTGCCTTGCCCTCGGTAGCAAGGTCCGAAGGCGCTTGCGGGAACACCGCCACGACGCCCGCGACATCGGGGCAGGACTTCGCGGCCTCGGCCTCCATCTCGGCGAAGCGCCTCAGCCTCTTGCGGTTCTCCGCTGCGAGCCGTGCGCGCTCCTTCTCCCGCCGTTCCGCTTCGAATCGGGCGAAGTCCTGCTCGACCCGCTCCGCCACGATTCGGTAGTTCTTTGGCGACGGCATGTATGCGCCTGCGTCGAGCCCCAGCTTCCTGCAGCGGTCGCAGTGTCTGGCATATTCCCATGTCGAGATGTTCAGCTTCTTGAAGAAGTGCCAGATGTCGAGGATGTCGGCGCCTGGCGCCCTCGCGATTGAGCGGAGTTCCAGCGCCGCCTCCTTCCGCATGTGGGCTTCCTTTATGGAAATGCCCCTGCGCCACGCCTGGAGCACCGTGGCCGCGCCCGCCTGCAGCCGCTCTATCTCCGTGCGGTTCCTTGCGATGAACGGCCCCAGTTCGCGCGCATGGCGCAGGATGGACGGCATTATCAGCTGTTCCAGTCCGGCCTTGTATAGCAGTTCCGCGCCGGGATTGCCGTGCAGGGCGCGCAGGTATGTCGCCGGGCGTATTGGCGACTGCTCGTCCATGGCCGCGTGACGGTAGCGGGGTGCCGCGGCTGAAAGCGCGTCGGGGTTCGCGACCGGGCCGCAGGGCTCTCCCCTGCCGCTGACCGAGACATGCGACTCGCCCCAGTTCGTTCCGTTCATGGGCGCAGTCCAGTCGTGGACGGCGTAGCCGCCGCAGGGTGTGAAGCGGAGGTTGCGGTAGTAGATCGTGTTGCCGTCCGACGCCGTGCAGGCAGTCGCCATCACCTCAATGCGTGGCGCGGCGCTCTTCTGCCTCACCTTGCGGGAGAAGCAGTAGATGACCTCCACCTCTCCGTCGGCGCGGACGCGCAGCACGACATGGCAGTGCTGGCGTTCGTCGGGGAAAAGCCGTGCCCTCTGGGCGCGCACCATTGCCCTCTCCTCCTCGGTGAGGTATATTTTCACGCTCTTCATTCCGCCTTCTCCTCCTTCCCGGGGGCGTCCATCGTCTCCTCGAAGAAGCCGAAGAACATCTGGCTCTCGTCGGCCTTGGCCTTCTTGCTCTCCTTCTTCGCCGGCTTCTTCTCCTCCTTGGGGGCCTTCCTTGCCTTCGGCTGCCGTCCGCTTGCCTCGGGGGCGCGGGGGCCTCCCCCGTCCTTTGCCTTCCCTGGGGTCGTCGCGCTGGCGTCCACGCCCGCTCCCGCCTCCACGCCGCTCGGCGTGTCGCCGTCAAGGAAGAAGTGCGCGGCAAGGCCGAACACCTCGTCGTCGGCCATGACCACGCAGTTGCTGCCCTTCGCCCGCTTGCGCGCCTCGCCGGCGATGTATTTGAGGCAGTCTTTTATGGAGCGCTGGTGTTGCACGATTGCGGCCTCGATGGCCTCGTCGCGCCGTGCGCGGATGTGCTCGGCGATGGCGCGCTCGTAGGCGTTCGCGGGCTTCAGCAGCTCTTCGAGAGTCTGCGGCTTCTTCTCCGCCTTGGGCTTCCCGGCCCCTTGCTGTTGTCCGCTTGCCGTCGCGTCCTTCTTTGTCTTCTGGTGGCGGGGCGGCGCCCCGTCTGCCTTTTTCTTAGTAGCCATTTGGTTTCTCCTTGTTTTGTTCTAGTTCAGTTAGGTGCGGTCTGTCCCGCCGCCAAGCGTCTTTCCGCTTTGCCATCCTACGCGCCCCTCGCTGGGTGTGCGTTTGCAAGTAGGTGCGCCTTTGGGGCCGGATGGCGCTCGTCCGTTCCGAAGTCTTGCTTTCCCCTCCCCGGTTTCGTCAGAGGTCGCGGGCCGGGTCGCCCGCCAAGCGCAGTTAGCCGGTTTCTGCAGTCCCTGCGCGGACCGCCCGCTTGCGCCGTTCCCCGGAACCCCGGTTTTATCCCGCTTGCGCGGCACGGCTTGCGCCGTGGTGGAGTTTATGCCTAAGTGGCCGGAGGTTGGCTTAACCGGCGTCGCGGTCGCCGTGCGCGGCGGAGTCTTTTCGCCGAGGATGAGGGGCGGCCGCCCCGTCAAGCCGACCGGGGCCGTCGCCCCGTCGCCGCGCAGAAGATGTCTTGTTGTCGCGGTGGCCGTCATGCCTCTATCCCCCGCAACGGAAAGCCATGCAGGAACCAGCCGGGCGTGTAGCGCGGCTCGTCGAACTGCTCCTTGCTTATCGCGTCCATGTGGCGCACGACGCCGGCGTAGCCCAGGAGTGACAGCTGGACGTAGCACATGTCGCACGCCCTGCCGTCGATGTCGCCCGCGACGACGCAGATGTCGCCCTGCCGCCAGCCGCCCTCCATGAAGGCGTTCGCGCCCTCGATCACCAGGACGCCCGCGCCGCAGCACGGGTCGTGCAGCCTGACAACGCCGCCGTCCGGCTTGCCCGAAAGCATCCGGCCCATCATGTGGGAGATGTGCGTCGGCGTTAAAAATTGCCCGTTGCCCCTGTTGGTCGCCTCGAAGCACCGCTCAAGGCAGTGCCCCAGGAACTCCGTGCGGTCCTCCTCCAGAGCCTCGACGAGGAGGCCGCACGCGGCGGCGATGTGGGCGATCTCGCCCGCGTCGTATCTCCCCGCCGTGCGTGCGTAGTCCTCCTCGGCCTTCGCGCGGCTGGGGGCGAGCGGCGCCCAGATTGCGCACGCCATCATGTGGCAGGCGTCGACGAAGACGTCCGCCGCGCGGTGCCGTCCCGCCGCGGCCTCAATCTCGCGGACGAACGGCCTGTGCCTCTCTGAACCATTGTTTTTCATTCCGCGCCCCCTTCCTTCCTCGGCGGGCGGTTGTAGGCGCCCTCAAGCCGGGAGGCGAAGCCGTCAAGCATCAGCGCGACGGCGTATTCGCCCATGCGCCGGCCCTTCCAGCACTTCAGCTCCATGCGCCGCATGTCGGCGGCGACGCTCCGCGCAACGTCGGCGACAGCGCTTTCTTCGGGTGTGGGCTTTCCCATGGTTTCCTCCTGGTTGGCTTATTGCCTTTTTCCGTTTGCCGGCCCCGCCTTGGCCCGCAGCCGTTTCAGCGCACGTTTGGCGGATTGCAGCTTCGAACGGAGTTCTTCTACTTTCGCGGTTACCTTGAATAATTCGTCTGTTGTAGTTTTATTGTGTATGTCTCCTGCGCACCACCTTTCCCTGCTGTCGTTTGCCTTGTGGGCCTCCCAAGTCGCGGCCGCATAGACGAGGCACATGTTCCTGTTCCATGCAGGCAGGTTGTAGTTGCCGGCTTCGTATTCCTTCTCCTCTTCATCGTCCTTTTCCGAGATTGCTTCTGCGTAGCTTCTGATTAGGTCGCAGTAATCCCAAAAGTCAGTAAAGTCCCGCTCCCTGAAAGTCCCGAGCCTGTTGTAGTTTTCAATTTCTGAATAAGTCTTCATCATCGTTCCTCCTAGATTCCAAGTTTCCTTTTTCCGTTTGCCGGCCCCGCGGGGTGTGAACCACCCTTGGGCAAAAAAAACAAAGATCGAAGACGCCTATGAGGTGTGAACCACCTCTCGCCAAATTAAAAACATCGCGACCTCCTCAATGGAAGCCTCCATTTTGTCGGCGAGCGCTTGAAGCGCTTCCAAGTCAAAAGAGGCAAGCCGAACATCGAGTTCTTTTTTCATTTTTCCCCCCGTATCTTTGCCCAGTTCTCGGCAATCAGCCGCTTGATTTCGGCCTTGTCTGCATCTGTGAGTTCAACATCCATCAGCGCGTCGCCGAGGATGTGCCTTGCCCGCGTTGCTGGCGGCTCCGCATGTTGTGCGGCATCTTTCACCAGCTGCTGGAACATTGGCATCGGTATTCGCAGTTTTAGCTGCTTGATGGCTCCATTTTCTTGGTTGCTCATGGTTTCCTCCTCGAAAAATTATGCAACCATTATAGCAGGTGTGAACCACCTTGTCAAGAAAAATCTTTGAAGGATTTGAAAAAATTTTAGGAAAGTATGGTATAATTGAGGTGAACTAAGGTTGCCACGGCTAATGCCCCAATTGCTTCAAATCCTACATAAAATACAGGCCCGCAGGGTTTTCGACTCCCCTTACCTCCACCATTCTGGAAACCGCGCGGCGCGCGGTTTTATTTTTTGCCCTTGATAAGGGACAGTGTTCAGGAATTGTCTAATCCGCTAGAAAACCGGACGATTTTTGCAGCATTTGTTGAACTGGCGGGGCATGGTGGGGCTGTGGCGCGGTTTTTGCTATAATAATTCCCGGTATGACCATACGTGACTACATTGACAGAGCCGTGCGCACTCGGGCCAACGCGCCGGCGCAGAAGTTTTACCAGGGCGGCAAGCCCGTCGTCCGCACCTATGCCGAACTCCGCAGCCGCATCGTGCGCGTCTCGGCAATGGTCCACAACCTCCGCCTGGAGCCGGGGCGCGACAACGTCGCCCTGATGCTGGAGAACTGCCCTGAGTGGGAGGAAATCTATCTTGGGCTCTCATCGGTCGGCTTCACGGTAGTGCCGATCGACCCCAAGCTCAAGGACGCGGAAGTGCGCCACATCCTCACGGACTCCGAGGCGGCGGCTATATTCGTAGGCGCGAGGCAGCGCGAAATCATCGCCTCGCTTGCGGACAGCCTGCAGTCGCTGAGGATCTGCATCTCGGTCTTCGGCGGGGAAGGGGACGGCAAGGGCGGGAAGTGCCTCTTCTTCGACTACAGGGCGCTCTTCGCGAAGTCGCACGACGACGCGCTGGCGCGCGCCTGGTATGAGGCCAACTCTCCGACGTCCGAGACGGTAGCTTCGCTCATATACACTTCGGGAACCACCGGAGCGCCCAAGGGAGCGATGCTCACGCACGGCAACATCACCTCCAACGTAAACTCCGCCGTCGAGGTGGAGCGTTTCAAGACGGACGACGTCTTCCTCGTGGCGCTGCCGCTCTTCCACGCGTTCTCATTTGCCTTCAGCTTCATGCTTGCCATTGCCAGCGGCGGCTGCGGCTGCTTCATCAGGTCGCTCAAGACCATCTCGGAGGACATCAAGATCTACCGTCCGACGACGATCCTCGCGGTGCCGCTGATGGCGGAGAAGATGTTCTCGAAAATCGAGGAGAAGATTTCAGCAAGCGGCGTGGCGCGCTTCCTCCAGAGCGTAGGCCTCGGCTTCGTGGTGGCGCGGTCCGTGCGCGCGGCCCTGGGCGGCCGCGTCAGGCGCATGGCCATTGGCGGCGCGCCGACATCGACGCGCGTCCTCGAGGGCTACGCGAAATACGGCGTCCCCGCAAAGGAGGGCTACGGTCTCACGGAGTGCTCCCCGCTTGTCGCATGGCCGGCGGTGGGCGTCCACTACCGCCTTGGCACGGTCGGCCCCGTGCTTCCCTGCATGCAGTACCGCATCGCCGACCCGGACGCCACTGGCGCGGGCGAGCTTTGCGTCAAGGGCCCGAACGTCACCTCCGGCTACTACAAGAACCCGGAGGCCACGGCTGCGGCCTTCGACAAGGACGGATACTTCCTCACCGGGGACATCGTGCGCAAGGATGACGCCGGCAACATATCGATTTGCGGCCGCTGCAAGGCGCTCATCGTGAACCGCGAGGGCAAGAACATCTACCCCGAGGAGATCGAGCAGACGCTTTGCCGCAGCGAGTTCGTCGCAGAGTAGCTGGCCCTGGGCTACAAGGTCAAGGGCACGGCCGGGGAGCACGTCGGGCTAATCGTCCAGCCGGATGACGAAGCCTGCGCCCCGCTTGGCAAGACTCCTGCGGAGCGCGATGCCGTGCTGCGCGAGATCGTCCTAAACCTCTGTCGCAAGGGGCTTGCCGACTACAAGATGCCGCGCAAGGTCGTCTTCCGCCATGAGCCATTTGCGCTCACCTCAACGATGAAGGTACGCCGCGCCGAATACGCCGGATCGCTTGACGAATAATAGCGCTTGCATTCGGGGCTAGTCTTTGCTAGCATGGGGGCATGAATACTAATAAATCCCCCTTTAATATTCCCGCTATTGTCTCCACCATCATCGCCATCGCCTTGGCTGCGGCGAACATGCACCTTTTAGGTGCCTTGCGCGAGGCGCGCAGGGCCGCGGTGCGCGAAGCGCCGAAGGAAGACGCCGCCGCGTCACAGGTCAAAGAGGAGGCACGCATTGCCTCTGCGGCGACAGCGGCCGCTACTGACGCGGCCATCGAGGCGGAGAAGAAGGCTCCGCTCCGTGCCCTCGCCGCAGATTGGGATGAAGACTCGTCCTGTGTCCAAGTCTCCTTTTCGGAAGGTTACTGGTTCGGCGCACCGGTGAACGGCGAGCCCTACTCCTTCGTCCCGCCAGTGAAGAACGCGAACTGGGGCAACTCCTGGTTCGGCGGCCATGACACGATCAAGATCAGGGCTGATTTCGAGCCTGAGACTCTCTACACCATTACACTCGCGCCAGGATGGCGCACCGGAGAAAAGACCCTGGACAAGCCAGTGCGCCTCTCCTTCAAATCGGGGCGCGCGAGTCCGAGCTTCACACTGGCGGCATCCGGCAAATACTATCCGGCATCGCGGGAGCACCTGCGCCTCCCCTACACGGCAGGTGGCGTGACCAACCTGCACGTGACCGTAGGCCGCGTCTATGACAACGACGTCCCCCTCTTCGGCATGGTGCGCAGTACGCAGTCCGGCAACACCCGCAAGATTGCGGAGGTCGATATTCCGATTTCCGGGGTTGACATGGCCAGGGCCACGAAAAAGAACGGCTTCATCGACCTCGGAGCCATGCTGAAGGATCCGACGCCGGGCATCTACTTCATCAACATTGAAACGTCGCCCGAAACGGAGCGGAACGGCTCATGGGACTGGGAGGCGGACGAATACGTCAGCGAGTCACACGAAGTGATGTTCGCGCTGACCGACCTGGCGATTCAGTTCGCCGCGCCGGCGGCTGGCGGCGCAGGCCGCGCGGCGGCCTTTGTTACCGCATTTGGCACCGGCCTGCCCGTGGCCGGCGCAGAGGTCACGGTGATGACGCGCAAGCACCAGGTCGCGGGCAAGGCCGTTACCGACGAATCTGGCCTCGCCTACATCGACCTCGCCTTCGACGAAGGCGACTCGCCGTCAATTGTCACCGCCGCTGCGGCTGGCGACTTCGCCGCAATAGACCTTGGCGACAACGCCAACCTTACGCATGAGGGCAACGGGGTCGCGCTGTCGGCGGCGAAGAACGTGAACGCCCTGGTATTCTCCGAGCGCGAGCTATGCCGCCCCGGCGAGAAGTTCGAGTCGGCCGTCTTCGCCCGCACCTCGTTGGCCGACGGCGCGACGGCCATCGCGGGCGCGCCGGCGGACCTCAAGCTCATCGACCCTTCAGGCGAGACGGCCGGCAGCCAGCGCGTGACTACCGATGCCTTCGGCTTCGCGCGCGCCGAATGGCTCGTACCGAAGAGCGCCTCCCTTGGCGTCTGGCGCGTCGTGTGCGAGATTGGCGGCGAAAGCGTTGGAACGCTCAAGATGCGTGTGGCCACCTACCGCCCCGACCGCGTCAAGGCCGAGATCCGCCTGGACACGCATGAAATGGTGGGATTGGCCTCGCCGCTGAAGATCTCCGGCAGCGCCAAATACTACTTTGGCGAACCGCTCACCGACGGCAGCTGCGGATTGATGGCCGCCGCCGAGCCCGCCGAGCAGCCCAGGCGCTGGAAGGGATGGCATGTCGGCACCGACGGCCTCAAGGACCGCAAGATTTGGAGCGACGACGTGAACGTGGCTCCCGATGGCTCCTTCTCGGCTTTTTACCCCGGCCCCACCGCAAACGACGTCAATGAGGCGTTCGCCCCGGTGGAGGTCCAGATACTGGCGACCGCGCAGGAGCCGAGCGGCTCGGGCATAGCGGTAGGCGACACTCTCCTCTATCACCCTACGCCAGACTACATCGGCGTCCGCGAGGCCAACGATGAATGCAGCGCATTTGACTTTGCCGTCTTCCCCGCGCTTGCCACGGACAAGGTGACCAATGCCGCCCCGCTAGACATCGGCGTGACGCTGACGCGCCACTACTGGGAACGCCATCTTGAAAAGGGCGGTGACGGCCGCCTGCTGATGCGCTGGGAAGAGCGCCACGAGAAGGTGGATTCGCTCGCGCGGACGCTCACCGTCCCCGCCGGCGAGGCCGCCAGCTGGACAGGCCGTCTCGACTACGCCGAGGCGTCAATGCAGGAGGGCCACTACACGATGGAGGCCGTATGCGGCGACTTCCGCAAGACCGTCTTCGATTTCTGGTACTGGGCGGGCGAGGCCGGGTCGCGCTCGTCAAGCCCCAGCGCCATCACAATCGAAGCCGGGGCGCCGTCGTACGCGCCTGGCGACAAGGCCGTCCTCGTCTTCCGCTCCCCGTTTGACGGCACCGCCTGCATTGTCGCGGGCGCCACCGGCGTCGAGTCGGCATCGTCGGTAGCCGTGACACAGGGCGTGAACAAGGTGGAGATTGAAATCCCCGCGACGGTTCTCGTTTCTCGCTACCATGCCTCCGTGACGCTCGTGGCGGACGAGGCGCGCGAATCCCCGCGCCTTTCGGGCATGGCCGCCATCACGATCGACAACTCCCGCACGCGCCGCCTCGACGCGGCGATAGAGCTGCCCGAATCGGCGCGTCCGAACGCGACAATCCCCGTCACCGTGAAGCTGCGCGACGGCGCGGGCAATCCGGCTGCGGGCATGGTGAGGCTGGCTGCGCTCGACGAGGGCGTCGCGGCGCTGACGGACTTCCACGTGGCCGACGCCTACGCGTACTTCTTCAAGCGGAAGTTCGACGCACCCTTCTCCAACTACGACTGCTTCGGGTCAATCTTCCCCGATCTCCGCATCCTGCCCGACGGCACCTTCGGCGGCGACGGGATCTCGGCCGCGAACAAGTTCGCCTCGATGATCAAGGAGAAGGAGACGGTGCGCATCGTCATGCCGCCGATTGAGGTGGGCGAGGATGGCGTGGCGAAGGTGGACGTCGCCATTCCGGACCACCTTGGTGCGCTGCGCTTCATGGCCATCGCCGCTGGGCGCGAGGCTGTCGGCTCCTGCGAAGACAGCCTTGTCGTGCGCGACAAGGTGTCCGTGCTGCCGACTGCGCCGCGCTTCGCGGCGGCCGGCGACCGCTTCACGCTCACGGCGCAGGTGTTTAACCACGACGCCGACGAAGGCGACTGGACCCTTGCCGTGGCTCTGCCGGAAGGCCTGAAAGCCGCTGATGGCGCGGGCGCCGTGACGCGCACTGGCCATCTGGCCAAGGGGCAGAGCAAGGTCGTGACCGTCGAATTGGCGATTGCTGAGAACGCCAATGGCGCCATGGACATCCCGCTCACCCTTACGCTGGGCGACGAGAAGGTGTCCTCGACCGCAATTGTCAACGTGCGGCCGCCTCGCCCGGCAGTCACGCGCATCGAGTACATCGCCGTCACAAACGGCGCGACGACCATCAATCCCGATGCCGCGGACTGGATCGGCAAGGCGAAATCGACAATCACGCTGCACGCCTCGCCGGCATTCGCCATCTCCGACTCGCTCTCATGGCTCGCCAACTATCCATACGGTTGCCTGGAGCAGACGGTTTCAGGAGCCTTCCCGTTCGTCGTGGCTGCCGACCTGGAGAAGATCGGCGCAATCGACGAGGGTGGGCGCGCCGCCGCCGAGGTCAATGTCAAAGTGGCATACGCCGAAATCCTCGGGATGCGCTTCCGCGACGGAGGCTTCGGGATGTGGCCATGGTGGAAGGACGCCTGGTCCGATGGCTCCCTCTACGCCAACCACTTCATCTTCGAGGCGCGCAAGGCTGGCATGATTTCACCGCCGAAGGAACTCATCGACATCCAGCGCAGGTGGCTCCGCAACATCGCCGCCGACGCCTCGCCGGGCAACCGCTGGCGCGCCGCATACGCCGCCTACATCCTCTCGCTGGCGGACGACCTCTTCTTCGCGACGACCGCCCGCAACATCCTGGGAGAGAACTCTGACGACTATCCGGCCTTCCTGGCGGCTGCTGCGCTCATCCGCGGCGGCTTCGCCTCCGAGGGAGTGGCCGCCTTCGACCGCGCCATTGCGGCGCGCGTCTGGGAAAACTGCGCCGAATGGGAGAGGGCGAAGGCCGCCGGCATGGCTCTCTTCATCGCCTGCAGGACAGGCCACGGCGACGTTACGGCGCTAACCCCGGCCGCTCTGCGCCTGAACGCAATGCTTCGCTCCGATGGATCGGCGTGGGGCACGACCCGCGACAACGCCTGGGCGACGCTTGGCCTCGCGCCATTCGCCGCCCGCGTCGGCGCTGGGTTCGGCACAGGAACTTTTTCGGCCGGCAGTGGCAACCTCGAATCGTTCGACGCCTCTGAAAAGCCAGTTAAGGTCAAGCGCGACCCGGCCGCCCCTGTCGAGATCAAGTCGGAGGGCGTAATCTTCGCCAGTGTCTCCACCGTTGGCGTTCCGGCCGCCCCGCCTGCGGACTCCGGCCCCGTCGCCATCACAAGGCGATATGTCGATCCCAAGGGCAATGCAGTTAAGTCCGTCAAGCGGGGTGACCTTGTCACAGCCGTCATTGAGATACGTTCGCCGAGGACAATTGAGAATGCCGTCATCGCCGACCTAATCCCAGGTGGCTTCGAGGTGGAGGACGCCTCCTTCTCGACCCGCTCGACATTGGGCGGCTACACGCTTCCGGCGGGAACGCCGTCTCCGGGCGGGTTCCGTGAAATCCGCAACGACCGCTGGCTCTGGTATGGCGACATCTCCACGCCAGGCGCCGATGGACGCCCGCAGACGCTCACCTACCATCTGCGCGCTGCCGTTCCCGGCTCATACGCGATTCCTGCCGGCACCGTCGAGGCGATGTATGACCCGGACCTCTTTGGCCGCTGCGGCGCAACTGGACGCATCGAGGTGAAGTAAAAACAATGGGCGAAGAAAAGACATTGGCGCATGTGGCGACGGTCGGCATCGTCGGCCGCACAAACGCGGGGAAGTCCACGCTCCTGAACAAGATTGTCGGCGAGAAGGTCTCGATCGTCTCGCCGGTGGTCCAGACGACGCGCAACTCCATCCGCGCCATCCTCGACGAGCGGCGCGGTCAACTGGTGTTCGTGGACACGCCCGGGCTGCACAAGGCCGAGTCTAAACTTGGCAACCTTATCAACAAGATGGCGAGGCACGCCGCGGCGAACGTAGAGATCCTGCTTGTCGTCTTCGACGCCTCAGACGAACCGAGGCTTGAGGATGACGGCTGGATGCGCCGCATCCTTGGCGCGGAGGAAGACGAGCGCCCGGTTTTCTTCTTCCTCAACAAGTGCGACAGGGAAGGGGCGAAGCCGGAGGCATTTGAGGAATACTGGGCGGGGCTGAAGCGTGAACTTGGCTCGAACCGCAAGGCCCGCATCTTCAAAGGGTCGGCGGAGACTGGCGACGGCGTGGAGAAACTCGTCTCGTCGCTCTTCGACACCGCGCCCGTCGGGGAGCGTCTCTACCCGCCGGACATCCTCAGCGACTATCCGAGGCAGCTGGCCATAGCGGACATCATCCGCGAGAAGGCATTCCTGTCGCTGAGGGATGAAGTCCCGCACAGCGTCGGCGTTCGCATCGACCGCTTTTCCGGCGATGGGCCGAAGTGGGCGGTCGAGGCGACGCTGCTTGTGGCGCGGCCATCGCAGAAGCCAATAGTCATCGGCCCCGCCGGCAAGACGGTGAAGCGCATCCGCCAGGAGGCTCAGCGCGACATCGAGGAGCAGTATGGCGTGAAGGTGGCGCTGGACATCTGGGTGAAGGTTGACAAGGACTGGACGACGAATCCGCTAGTTCTCCGTCAGATGGGATATCTTGGGGATTACTAGCCTATCCCCGCCGCTACTGAATGTAGAAGACGGTTACGGGCGATGGCTCTTCAGCGCGTATGGTTATTGTCAGGTTATTGCCCCAGGAGTTGCCAATCACTGTGCCGGTGGGGGGATAATATACTCCAGCTCTCCAGTCCATGTCGTATGGCGAGACGCTTTTTTTAATCGTAGTGGACTTGGTGTCGGATGAGTCCTGGCCGTATGAGGCCGTTAGGGTGACGGATCGGCTTTTGCGACTAGACATTGGAATCCTGACGGAGTAAACGCCGGTAGCGGAGGTCGTGACGTTTGTTCGAAAAGAACTCATCCCAGACGTGGATGTGGCCGAGACCCTTGCGCCTTCAATTGGGTTGCCATTCTGGTCGGTGACGCGACCGGTCACGAGCTGCCCGGTTCCCGTTGGAAATACGTTGTATGTGATTGAGTCAAGAAAGTTGAAGTTGTAGCTGCCAGCAGGAATGTATGGCAGGGCATACCAAAGGTCATACTGACCGCCCCAGCCCATGTTGACGTGACACCAGAGAGTATTGTCCTCATACCCGTAGCCATCGGCAAGGATGGCGTGGCCTGGGTCTCCGATTCCAAGCAGGACAGGATAGCCGGCATCGAGATTTGTGAGAATCGCGTTCTCAAGATCATTTGTCACCAACGGCCAGTTCATTATATGGCTTTCAGCGTTGGCATAGCCAAAGACATTAACAAAGGGGTCATGTGAAAAAGGCGCGAATGCTCCTGAACCGCCGCTGCCGTATTGCATGCGCACCGACACCCCTGCATCATAGCAGAGACGTCCGATCATTTCGCGTTCGGCATCCGATGTTGAAGCGTCTGGGACATATGGCATCAGGTTCCAGTCATAAGTCCCGCCAATCATGGTCAGTGAGACGGGGTTGTTCGTGCTGGAAATGTAGCATGTGAATGTCTGCGGCGTTACGGATGCGGTTGGGAACTTGTGGAAGCGCATCAACTGCGCCATTGCCGTCGCGACACACCCGCAATACCAGTGGTTTGTCGTATGATAGTTATAGGTGTATTTGCCGCCGGCGGACATCTGATCCCATTTTGATTCGACCAGCGGGGCCACTCGGACATCAGAAATGGACGAGAGTTTTGACGATGCGGTGGAGCGTTGAACCTTGCCTGCGGCGCGGGCGGCGGGCGAGGCCTGGTGTTCGCGCATGGAGAGGCGGCGTCGCGAATGGTGCTTGCGCCGATGGGACTTGCCTCCCCTGTCGCCTTTCCCCGCTGCCGCGTCAACGGCGGCCGCGCCGTCGGCGGCGAGCATTGCCCAGAACGGTCCGCCGTCGTCCTCCTCGGGGAGTTCGCCCGAAGGCGAGAAGGCCATTACGGGCGGGCGCGAATCGTCGGCGGCGACCGCGACGAAGCCTCCGCCCTCTAATTCGACCAGGTGGAAGAGGTTGGTGCCATCTTCGGAAAAGGTGCGCATCCGGCCCGTAGGTGCGCCGGCAGGCTTGCCGAGATGGTGGCGGGCGCCGCCGCGCCAGTTCTCCGCGGCGCGGAAGGCTCCGTCGGGCGTAATAGGCACCGCCAACGCCACGCAGCAAACGAGCGGCGCCAGCAGGGAAACCAAAGCTTTCAATCTAAAAATCATTTTAGATATTCTACCAAAAGTTGACTTTTCATGCGGACTTTGATAGAGTTCTATAGTTCTATTGTTCATTCGCGGGCCGACTTGGCGGTTCGGGAAAACAAGTTAAACATCAATTAGGAAAAGTCCACCATGGCAAGTTCAAAGTTGTTCGCGGCCTTCGCCGCAGCGGCTGCGCTGGCGGTCGCCGGCCCCGCATTCGCACAGGATCAGTCAACAGGCGATCCACAAGCCGACGGCGCGGCCGTCCAGGCTGAGCAGGTTGCGGAGGAGGCTGCTCCCGCAGACCTCACCGACCATGACGCGGCAAAGGACTACATCGACAACTACGCCGACAAC
This sequence comes from Kiritimatiellia bacterium, assembly GCA_017962605.1. GTDB lineage: Bacteria > Verrucomicrobiota > Kiritimatiellia > RFP12 > JAAYLN01 > RGIG5952. The sequence continues at coordinate 39,274 of JAGCUY010000198.1, forward strand.
GTCCAGGCTGACGCCGACTTCAAGGCCAACATCGCCAAGGCGTTGGAAACCGTCCGCAAGGACATCCCCGCATACGGAACCTTCTGGGCCATCTTCCCGCCCCTGCTTGCCATCCTCCTCGCCCTTATCACCAAGGAGGTCTATTCCTCCCTGTTCATCGGCATCGTCTCCGGTGGCCTGATCTACTCCAAGTTCTCCTTTGAGGGAACGTTTGTCCATGTCGTGACCGACGGCTTCGTAGCCTCGATAGCCGACAGCTACAACGTGGGCATCCTTTTCTTCCTCTTCCTTCTCGGCGCACTTGTCGCTATGATGAACAAGACCGGCGCCTCGGCCGCATTCGGCCGCTGGGCCGCCACGAACATCAAGAGCCGCATTGGCGCCCAGATTGCGACAATCGTCCTCGGCATGCTCATCTTCGTCGACGACTACTTCAACTGCCTGACCGTCGGTTCGGTGATGAAGCCCGTCACGAGCGCGAAGAAGGTCTCCAGCGCCAAGCTGGCCTACCTCATCGACGCCACGGCGGCCCCGATCTGCATCATCGCCCCGATTTCCTCCTGGGCGGCGGCAGTCGCCGCATTCGCCGCCGGCGCCGGCGCCGAGAGCGGATTCAAGCTGTTCCTCAACGCCATCCCCTACAATTTCTACGCCATCCTCACCATCGTGATGATGTTCTTCCTCGCCATCACCAAATTCGACTTCGGCCCGATGAAGAAGCATGAGGCGGCCGCCCTTGACGGCAACGACCTCGCCGCCCTCGAAGATGCCGCCGGAACTCTCCGTCAGAACGACCGCGGCCGCGTCTATGACCTGATCATTCCCGTCATCGTCCTCGTCGCCGCGTGCGTCGTCGGCATGATCTACTCCGGCGGCTACTTCGGCGAAGACAAGCCCGACTTCATCCAGGCATTCTCTGATTCCGACGCCTCCGTCGGCCTCGTCTATGGCTCGATCTTCGCGATGATCTTCGCCGTGATCTTCTACCTCTGCCGCCGCGTCATCTCCTTCAAGGACTGCATGGACGCCTTCCCGGAAGGCTTCAAGGCGATGGTCCCCGCCATCATGATCCTCTGCTGCGCCTGGACGCTCAAGGCCATGACCGACTCCCTCGGCGCAAAGGTCTTCATCTCCGGCCTCATCAACAACTCGGCCGCTGGCCTGAAGCTCTTCCTCCCGGCGATCATCTTCCTCGTCGCGTGCTTCCTGGCCTTCGCCTCCGGCACCTCGTGGGGCACCTTCGGCATCCTCATACCGATCGTCCTGGCCGCCATCCCCGGCGACCCGCTGATGATTGTCGCGGTCTCCGCCTGCATGGCCGGCGCCGTCTGCGGCGACCACTGCTCGCCCATCTCCGATACGACCATCATGGCCTCGGCCGGCGCCCAGTGCAACCATGTCGAACACGTGAACACGCAGCTGCCCTACGCGATTACGGTGGCGATCGTCTCGTTCGTGTCCTACATCGTCGCGGCCTTCGTGGTGAAATGGCAGATTGCCCTGCCGATCGCCATCATCCTGATGCTCGCGACCCTCGCCGTCCTTCGCGCCCTCCTCGGCTGCAAGGACAAATAGCAACCCGTCAAATTGACGGAGCAATAACTGGCGGTCTTCCCTTCCGGAAGGCCGCCAAGTTTTTTGCCCTTCTCCAATGAGCGTCTTTTGCCCCACATAGGCGCGTTGGGCAGTTGATATTATGAGGCTGAATTGGCATAATGATGAACTTGGAAGGTGGAATAGGCAATGAAGTTCAAGTGCAGGATGTGCGGGAACTGCTGCCGCATCAGGAACGGCATCGTGCGGGTCTCCAATGAGGAAATCGCGCGGATCGCCGCCTATTTGGGCAGAGGCGAGGCGGACTTCATCGAGCGTGAAACGGAACTGGCGCCTGACCGCAGGGGCCTCATGCTCAAAAGCAGCCCCGACGGCGCGTGCGCCTGGCTCACCCCCGACAACCTCTGCCGCATCAACCCAGTAAAGCCCGACAAATGCCGCACCTTCCCGCTTGAATGGACGAACCAGGGCTCTTTGGAAATATGCCCGGCGCTGCGGGCGCAGGAAGCGACGACTGGCGAAGGGCGCGGCCTCCGCAGGCTGGCGGAAGAGGACTATAGCCCGGATGCCGTGACGGTGGCTAAGGCGCTGGTCGGCGCGTGGCTCTGCCGCAGGCTTGAGGACGGGACAATCCTGCGGCGGCGCATTACCGAGACAGAGGCCTATTGCGGCGAGGAGGACACCGCCTGTCACGCCCACAAGGGGCGGACGGCGCGGACGGACGTCATGTTCGCGGCCGGCGGCCGGGCCTACATCTACCTCTGCTACGGAATGCACGAAATGCTGAATGTCGTCACTGGCCATGAGGGGCATCCGGAGGCGGTGCTCGTTCGCGGTGTCGAAGGTGCGGAAGGGCCAGGCAAACTGACGAAGCTTTTCAAAATCGACCGCTCACTGAATCGCGAGGACCTTGTCACGTCGGACCGCCTCTGGCTGGAAAGCGATGGCTCGCGCGCGGGCTTCACCGCATCCCCGCGCATCGGCATAGCATACGCCTCGCCTCGTGACCAAAAGCGCAAATGGCGCTTCACCCTCAAACCTCCCCGCCGCTGATTACAACCACTGCTCACACAGAGCCACAGAGACACAGAGTTTTCAACGATTGGCGCTACCGCGCCGAGACCGGAAAACTGCCGGGGATGCGCACGCGCATTCTGCGCCGTGTCTGCCGCCGCATCAAAGCAAGCTTCATGCGTCATCACCCTCGTCGCATGGCTTATCGCCATCTACCGGCAGATTGGAAAAGCTGCTCCGCAGCATGGGAAAGCCAGGAAAGTCGAAGGTCGAAAGTCGAAAGTTGAAGGTCGGGAGGGACGCGCTTTGTCGCGTCCGCAGTGGCCCGGACGAAGCCGGGCCCTCCCTAGCCCCAATTTCCACATTGATAATTGGCAACATTGGCATTGGCTGTTTCCACATTTTCACATTTTCACATTACCCAGGGCCGATGGCTCGCGCAGCGAGGTGGCGTACCAGTTTCCCAACTTCGGCGCGGTAGCGCCCTCTGTGCCTCTGTGTCTCTGTGTGAGAAAAATAAAACCGTTCAAGCTGATGACAGGGGGCTTGGAATTTGGTATGATGGTGGCCTGACAATGGACTTCATACGCTAGGAGACAAACATGCAGAACCAGATTATCGAAGCAATGAAACTGCGGCGCAGCTGCCGCTCGTTCAAGCCGGATCCAGTTCCGCGCGAATTGGTCGAACAGGTCGCCGAGGCCGGCCTCTGGGCCGCCAGCGGCATGGGCAGGCAGGCCGCGAAGATTGTCGTCATCACCGACAAGGCCCTGCGCGACCGCATCGCCGACCAGAACCGCAGGATTGGCGGCTGGCCCGAAGGGTTCGACCCCTTCTACGGCGCGCCTGTAATCCTTGCCGTCCTCTTTGACAAGAAGGCCTTCACCGGCATCTACGATGGCTCGCTCGTCATGGGCAACCTCATGCTCGCCGCGCACTCGCTCGGCCTCGCCTCGATCTGGATTCACCGCGCCAAGGAGGAGTTCGAGAGCGAAGAGGGCAGGGCGCTGCTGAAGTCGCTGGGAGTCGAGGGCGAATGGGAAGGCGTCGGCCACTGCGCGCTTGGCTACGCCGCCGCGCCGCTGCCCGCCGGGGCCCCGCGCCTGCCCGGCCGCATCATCTGGGCATAAGGCTTGACCCTCTTTCGGAAAACATGCACGCCATGGATGAGGGCGGAGCATTTCTAATTATACTGCTCGCTACGCTCACGACGATGGTGGGCGATCTTTGCGCGAAGCGGCTGGAAGCGGTCTTCGCCCAGTGGGCCGGATTGTCGCTGCGCGACACCCACAGGGCGCAAAACCTTGCTTCCTTCCAGCCGCTCCGCGCTATGCGCGTAATCCATGTCCAAGGCGAGGCTTCCGCAGGAGACAGATGGCTGCGAGGCGCGGGCGCCGCAGGCGATCCGGCCCGCGACGAGAGCCATCCCTGCGGATGCCTCGCCTAAAAAACCGTTCCAATCGTCGTGCCGTAAGGCACAGTAAAACTATCTTGCCCGCACAACATGGAGAAGATACTGTAAATGAACATCAGACTTGAGCAGCAACGGGACTACCGCGAAGTTGAGAACCTGACGCGGGAGGCCTTCTGGAATGTTTATCGTCCGGGATGCGTGGAGCACTATGTCCTTCACCGCTACCGCGAGAATCCGGCCTTTATACCGGAACTGGACTTCGTGATGGAGGAAGGAGGCCGCATCATCGGCCACGTGATGTTCTCCAAGGCGGAAATAGCCATCATGGGCGGCGGCGTCCTCCCATCGTGGACCTTCGGCCCCATCAGCATCCACCCCGACTTCAAGCGCAAGGGCTACGGCCTGGCGCTCCTGAACCACGCGCTTGAAAAGGCGAAGGCGCTCGGCGTGGGCTTCATCTGCATGGAAGGGAACATCGCGTTCTACGGCCATGCGGGCTTTGACTTGGCCAGCAAGTTCAGGATCCACTACCATGACGAACCGCCAGAGGCGGAAGTCCCATATTTCTTGGCGCAGGAGCTGTTGCCAGGCTACTTGCACGGCATAGAGGGCACCTACCACCCGCCAAAAGGGTATTTCGTGGCAGACGAGAATCCGGAGGACTTCGCCGCTTACGAGGCGACCTTCCCGGCGAAGACAAAGGCCTTTCAGGCGGGCCAGCTCCCGCAGTTCTGCAAGAGCTGCGGCCGGCTGCTTTCATGCGAGGCGGATTGCGCCGTCGGCGCAGACGGCACCATCGACTTCACCCGCTGCAAATCCTGCCAGCCGTAGCGAAAATCTCCCGACATCCCAGGCGCGCCAGCGCCAAACTTCTCAACTTTTCAACTTTTCAACCTTTCAACTTTTCAACCTTTCAACTTCCAAACTTCCAAACCTCCCCTTGACACCCACACCGCCCTTTGCTAGACTATTCACAATAATTTGGCGCGGGTGCGCCGGAAACGAACCAACGACTAACGACTTGCCTATAACTTGAACCACGAAATACACGAAACACACGAAAGTTATCCTCATTTACATCCCCGCGCAAAGCGCGGGCGGGCGGCTAACGACTAGCGACTAACCGCTAAGGACTTTTGACTTTCGACTTTTGACTTTCGACTTTTGACTTTCGACTTTTGACTTTCGACTTTTGACTTAACCTGACATGGCAAAGTATCTTGACCCCAAAGCGGACGTGACCTTCAAGAAGGTTTTCGGCGAGCACAAGAACCTCGTCATAAGCCTCCTAAACGCCCTGCTGCCACTTGACGAGGGCAAGAAGGTGGAGTCAATCGAATACCTCCCGCCTGAACTCGTGCCGCGCACCCCGATAGACAAGGACACCTCCGTTGACGTGCGTTGCGAGGAGACAGGCGGGCGCAAGTTCATCGTCGAGATGCAGATGAACTGGACGACGAACTTCAAGCAGCGCGTCCTTTTCAACGCCTCGAAGGCATACATCCGGCAGATTGGGGTAGGCGACGACTACGAGTCGCTGCAGCCCGTCTATTCGCTCAACCTGGTCAACGACACGTTTGAACCTGACATCGAAGACTACTACCACTACTACCGCCTTGTCCACTACCTCCACTCCGACAAGTTGCTGGAAGGGCTGCACCTTGTCTTTGTGGAGCTTCCGAAGTTCAAGGCGAGGAACCTCACCGAGAAGAAGATGCAGGTTCTGTGGCTTCGCTTCCACACCGAGATAGGCGAGACGACAAAGGAGGCCCCGGCGGCGCTCATCGAGAACCCGCAGACGAGCCAGGCGCTGGGGATTCTGGAGGAATCCGCCTTCAACGAGGCGGAGTTGTACCAGTATGAGAGGTTCTGGGATGTCATCAGCAGCCAGAAGACCCTGTTTGGCGATATAAGGAGAGAGGCGCAGAAGCGGATTGACGCGGCAATCGCAGAGCGTAACGCGGCGACGGCAGAGCGCGACGCGGCGACGGCAGAGCGCGACGCGGCGACGGAAAGATTAAGGCAGACTGCTTTGAACTTGAAGAGAATGGGGCTAACTGTCGAACAGATTTCGGCGGCGACCGGTCTGTCCGCCGACGAAATCACCTCACTTTAACATCAATCCTTTTTTCAAACACGGCGCGGGTGCGCCGGAACGAACCACCAAGGACGAACAACTAAGGACTTTTGACTTTCGACTTTTGACTTGACTTGACAATTTAACCAACGCTGCAAAGCGGTCGTCGAGAGAAAGGTCATATACGGGAAGACGGGGAAACATGCCGAAGAATCCAATCGACAAAATCAACACTTCAGCAGGGGCAAATCCGGCAGCTGTTCAGACTGGCATTGTGCCATTTTCCGAAGTAAAACGGAGAATTGTGGTCATCCGCGAACAGTCCGTAATTTTGGATGCTGACGTAGCGGAACTGTATGGCGTGGCAACACGTCAGATTAACGAAGCGGTGCGAAACAATCCCGACAAATTTCCCTCAGACTACAGATTCGAGTTGTCGGAGAGGGAATTGTCGGATTTGCGGTCGAAATTTTCGACCGCAAATGTCTCACCCAAAAGTCGTGTCCCTCCCAAAGCGTTTACCGAAAAAGGCCTCTACATGCTTGCGACCATACTGAAAAGCAAGAGAGCCACCGCCGCCACGTTCGCCATAATCGAGACCTTCGCCAAAGTCCGCGCACTGAAGCGCGAACTCTTGGAGTTGCACGAGGAGACGGACAAGAAACGCCAGACGCAACGCCTGAATAGATTTGGTGAAATGCTCACGGACATCGTCATGCCCGATTTGGATGCGGTGGAAACCGAATCATCACTTGAACTCAACTTCTTCATCGGCAAAATCAAGCATACAGTCCGTCGCATCAAACGGGCTGACAACACGCCGAAGAGTGCACTATGATTTGACTCCCACCCCGCCATTTGCTATTATAATCACACAATTTCCAACTCTGGCGCGGGTGCGCCGGAAACGAACTACCAAGGACGAACAACTAAGGGCTTTTGACTTTCGACTTTTGACTTGACTTGACAATTTATCCAACGCTGCAAAGCGGTCGTCGAACGAAACCTGAGAAATTTCATTGTGGACGATACCTTGCAGAGGGAGCGCATGGCGCTTGCCTCTCTCCGTATTTCCACAAAGGCAAATCTCAGGGCCTCGTTCGAGATATGAAGCGAGGCATTCTTTTTTTGTCCTTGATTCGTGTCTGGCCGCAAGCGGCAAAAGGGCATGCCACTTTTCCCGCGTCCGGGTACATGCCCATGGCAAGGGGCACGGGGGAGAATGCTTTGTCAGATAGCCCGACTTGCTACGTATTATTTGTAAGAAGGTAACTCTGCAAACTCAACAAGAAAGGAACAACAAATGAACAAGAAACGAAAACGATGCTTGCTGATTATATCGGCATTTGCAGTATTGATGTTGGCATCGGCTGGCGCATTTTTCGTGTTCCACAATGACACGGATAACGAACAAAAACAAACTACGCAAAAAGGCGAAGAAATCCAACCTCCTGTGGAGTTGCAAGTTCATCTGCCTTTTGACTGGTTTACGGAAACGCAAAAAGAAGGACTTGCCATTCATCTTAGCGAAGTGGATGCAATTGTGCGAAAGGACGATGGTTTTGAGGTGTCCCTAATGGGAACGGCAGCCCTTGCTCCAAATGGAGAAACATACACAATTGAGTTGCGTGTCAAAGTGGATGGCGACGGCATGGGTTATTATGTTTCCGACATCATTTCATGTTATTGCAACGATAATCCCAAAATACACAATGAATTTGAGACTGTGAAAAGGGACTGTCTGTCATTCATGGAAAAGAGGCTTGTCGGTCCATGAGAATATGTTTAGGCATATTTGCGATAGCCATGTCGATTATCGCGACATCGGCTTATGCTATGAGTTTTAATCAGACTTGGGAAAATCCAGGACATCGACAATCCTTCGCCATGGTGATGGATGGTCTAGGTGGCGAGGGTTTTGCAGAGGCCTGCAAAGCCGTGTCTGACGCAGCCGATGCGAAGTGTATGGCATATTATCGCGAAATCGGAATGATGAAAGGCATTGAGAACCATAGATTCATGGGGCATTGGGGTTGGTCTGGGGATATTCCCAAAGATGTATTTGATCGCGGGGCAAAGATGAATCCTCCTGTATCGAAAGAGGCTATTATTTCCATTTGGCAGAGAGTCCACAACGAAACAGTTGAAATCGTCATGAAGAAAACCGGATTGCCGCCCAAGGCCGCCGATGCCTTTGCGGGATTACTTTATGACACGCATCTTCTTCACGACTTCACGGGCGAATTCGCCGAGGCATTGCAGAATCCTAGCGCAATTCAAAAAGACGCTATCAAGAACCTTCATAGACTCCTTGGGAACCGCAGTATCTTTGTGCGTAATCTGGAAGCCGAAATCAAATCCGCATTGAACGGCGTTCCTGCATCCGACCAGCCCCGTGTTCTATTGAGCGTATTGATAAGGAATGACTTAGGGAAGGAGGTTTATAAAGTGTATGGGGATCGTTTTTTGGCAACGAGAGGAATCACTTTTTCGGATGGGATTGCCAGCAAACTTGCGACTGGAACAAAAGGAGTCAACGAACAATTCTTCTCAAAATCTCTCTCCAGCGCCATTAAGGATTGCGGACAAAGAGTTGACGACATGAAAGTGGAAAAGGTTGTGAAGGGTGTTTACAGCGAAATCGAAAAGAACGGAAAGAAGGCATACCGTTTGCAAATTCCATTGCAGTTTTCGGCGGAAGAAAGAATCGCCTCGCAGTATGCGAAGGAGTGTCTGACCGCCTCAAATGGCAGTCTTTCAGAAGGGCAACTGACAAGTCTCGTTGCTGAACGTCTGCGAGACTCAAGGGTTACGCAAATGTCAGAAGAGCATATTACCCGCACGGCATCAAATGCGGCCAAATGGGCGAAAATGAACAGCGACAAACTGGCAGTTGGCCTCAAAGCCGGGATTTTGACATTTTGCATAACTGAGGGCATAACCGTTGTCGCTTTCTCCGAAACAGACATGGAGGAGGAAGAGTTTTGGCGGCAGACGGAAAAGAACCTTGGCGGGGCCATTCTTCAGGGAACGGCGACATACATTCTGGTAGCACTTGGCGCGAATCCGTTCACATGGCCAGGTGGACTCATTGTCCTCGGCGTCGGCATCGGCACGCAAATAGTTTATGATTTCGCATGGAATCGCCTTGAACGCTATCTGGACTCCCTATACTTTACGCTGGATGATTTCGTCGGCGATCTGCCTCAGGAGATAAGGGATAGAACAACGGTTCTGGACATTTTGGACTTTGAGCAATTCAGCCGAATCAACAACGACCGGCGCTCGACAATTGACTATCTGCTCCAAGATGAAGCACGAAATACAACTTCTACATTTTTCCCAAGCGACCCAATGCATAGGACTTCAATTGATTATCATGGTCAGAGCAGTCCGATTGACGAACCTGTCCGCAAAGGCAATGCTGTCGATTTTTTAGAACAACAAAACTAAGGAGTAAAAAACCAATGAACAAGATGCTGACTCGCAAACTCATATCCTTGGCGATGCTTCTCGCCACAGGATGCGCCACAACGGGTTCTGACCCCGAAGGTCCCAAAACCGGGAAAGGAATTGACACGGATGATTCCGTTAAACCACCCATAACCGCAGTTTCCGTCAGCAATTCCATGTTAGGCGAACGCAGGGTGGAGGATTCCCGCATAAGAATCACCTACAGGGACAGCGGCCTTGAAAACGTCACAATAGCGGATGACGCCGACATTAGGGACATCCAGGCCTTTGCGATAACCGCCTATCGAAAAGTCCTGAAAAACAAGTTGCAGAATGGCGATCCAATCACAAAGGGGGAAACGGAATTGCTGGGGTTCATTTGCTTCGTCCAGCATGTGGCCCTTGCAAGTTTTACAGAGTATGGGTACCTCCATTTAACCGGTCGTGTTCGCTGTGACAAAAAGGAATCTCCCATTTTGAAAGACATTAAGGTAAATGGCGACCACCAACTCCCCCGCGAAGCGGAACTACTCAGGAGATCGGTTGTTAACTTCAACTCCAACAGCAATGTGTTGGCAAGGCTGATTGACTGCTGGTCGGGCGAGTCGCTGCGCGATGACGCAAACCAGATTTTCTCTGAAATAGTCGCTCCTCAATATGGGAGGAAGAAGGATGCCGCTCTAGTTGCAAAGCCAGAGGAGTTTTTCTTGGCAACCAATCCAATTCTCTTATGGTCGTATGTGCAATACACGGACGATTTGAATGCTTTGAAGAACAAGGACGGAGAGTACACGGGTCAAGAATACACAGGCATTTTCGACCCACCGAAAACCTCGAAGTTGAACAACAAGCAAAAAGCTCTTCTTTGGGGGCGTGTCGCAAACAGTCTTCGCTTTTATTCAGGGGATTGCGGCGAGTTGCACCGTGACATGGCTCGTAGCATCCAAATGACCTCGGACTCATATACGAAGCGGCAGATTGAGGACTTGCGAATAAAATACGCCCAATGGCTTGAAGATGATTTCTACAAGTTCAGGGAGGTCTATTACGCCTACCCGTTTATCTGCGAATGCAAGAAGCTTTTTGAGCGTATTCAAGATGCTCGTCACACACTTTTTAAAAGCAACAAGGAGCAGATGGAGGACGCTGCTATGATGTTCTGCGAGGCCACGTCCGTAAATGGGAATGAGATGATCAAGAATCTCAATTCACGGTATGCGGCGAAAGTCTATGGCGACACCATACGTGAGCTGAAGAGACGGGCGGGGAGCAGGAAATTCAAGGAGATTCAGGAAAAATGCCGGTTGTGGAGTCTTGACGAGCCGGAGTTTGATATTTCGGATGACGAGTTCGGAATCCGCAAGGTGAAATACATGAAAAAAGATTAGTTTTACCATGAATGCCAATATCATAAGAACTTGGGCTGTTGCCCAAATCGTCATCGGGGTGGGGTTGGCCTGCTCCACTGCCTATTATGCGCCTTCGGCGTTTCACAAGATGAAGGAGGAATCCCAAAACGCCGGTGTCGGTCTTCGGGATGTCGCGGAAGCGCTGGCCGCCGTTCGCGTGACATACGCCGAAACGGCGACCAATCTTTTCGACACGGCAAGCGGAATGTCAGATGTCGAGATCAAACTCCAAGACGCTGGTGGTGAGATTGGCGATGTCGGCCACCAGTTTGAAGAACGTGGGCGGAAATTCGAGAGGTCGGAACGTCACAACCGCGAGAGCAAGATATTCTGGGGCAAGATGGAGACGCCTTTTGCAAAATACATCGCGGACATCTACGGCGACTTGAAAGAATGGGCGCTCAATGCCGGCACAAAGCTCTGCGATGTGGGGCGCGACTTGTCCCATGTCGCGGAGATAGTTGGAAAGCAGCGTGGGGCAATCGCAAAATACCAGAGCGAGGGGCATCCCAAGACCCTGAAGGCCATGGAGAGTTCCGCTGAGACAATAGGCCATGTCGGGGCCCTGCTAACCGAAGGGGAGTCAATAGACATGCTTGCCCGCTCCGTTTACATCCTGTGCGGGATTGTCGCGCTTCTCTTCATTGGGAACGGTGTCGTCCTTCTTGTCGGCATGGGAAAGAAGTAGCGCATGAACGAGCAATCAAACGATAAGGTTTTGCCGGAAGGGCAAAAGGCAGGCCCGCCATCAATTCAGGATGAAGCCTGTCAATCAGATCGAAAACGCAACGACGATCCAAAAAAGAAACGTGGTCGGGGAGGAGAAGAAATTTTTAATATACTAATATGCTGCATAATTTTCTATCTTTGGGCCTTTTCCTTCGCGCGAAATGGAGCCTCTGCGGATTATCTCAATTCTCCTCCAGTAAAACTGTTGGCTTGGGGAAGTGTCGGCAATATAAATCGGTTGACATTGTTTTTCTGGTTCTTGCCATGCTTGGCAGCTTGTTTCGGTACGCGAATCTTCCAATGTGTTCGCTTCGTGGGAAGTGGCAAGTTCTTGCTGGACAAGACTCGGGTTACGCGGATACCATGGAGAATTCCTCTATTGAACATCTGCTTCGCTATTGTTATTTCAGGAATTCTTATTCTGCCGCTTCCATTATATTCATGGGGCGTCTTACTCGGACATTTCGCGTTTTCTGAACAAGTATATTTAGTCTTTTGCCAAAGCACGAATGTGTCAATGTTCTCTTTGGGGGGCTATGCCCTTGCCACAATTGCAAGCGAAATCGCATACAACATCTGGATTGCAGCAAGAGGCCATGCCTTTTGCAAATTCAAATGGTTGCTATTCGGATTCTCAATCGTATTCTTGGTGGCATACTGGATTTGGTGCTATTCTCGAGAGGGATTTTGCACTGCCACATTGATGAGTGCGCTGATTGGTTCCCCTTGGCTTCTTGGGTTTGACGATGTGCCGTGGCTCCCTTTGTTCTTGTCAGGGATATTGGCCGCTGATTGAGGGATTAGTAATATGAAATAGCCTTGTCAGATTCCGCGTCTGAAATCCGTATAAGCTATTGAGACACAACTTTTATTCACCAAAACAAACCGAAGGGGATAAACCATGACCAATACGATGAAAATGCTGTTGCCGCTCGTTGCAGTATGTGCGATGGCTGGCTGCGCAAGGAGCGAGAATGCCAATTGTGTCGCTGCGGCGGAAACGCCCGAAGGGGCGACGGTTTCGGAAGCAACTCGGCAAGCGGGAGAAAACTCGCAGATAGCCACACCCGCCTGGGTTGTGACAAGCCCGGAAGTCGCCAGGCGCGCGGAGGCTGGCGATGCCGATGCCATGTTTGAAATTGCCAACGGGTATATGGAACTCGCGGCATCTTCGCAGATTGAGGCAGATGACCAAGAACGTCTAGCCATGCGGAAGGAGGCCATGAAATGGATACGACGGCGCGCAAAGGCCATGGCAGACCGCGAGGGGGATTTGGAAAGTGTCCGCAAGAGGGCGGAAGCCGGTGACGCCGCCGCGCAACGGAATCTGGGATTCCGCTACAGTCAGGGCATCGACGTGGAGAAAGACGAGAAACTTGCTTTCAAGTGGACAAAAAAAGCTGCGGAAGGGGGCGACGCGAAGGCGCAGTTCAATCTGGCCGGGGACTATGCCGGAGGGCGTTCCGTCGTAGCGCAGAATCCTAAGGCCGCGACGGAATGGTATCGGAAAGCCCTTCCTGGATTCCGGGAAATGGCGGAGCGGGGTGAGCCGGTCGATTGCAAGCCGCTTGTTTTTGCCGGGCAGCTTCTGCTTGAAGGCGGTGACGAGAGAGACCGGGTGGAGCGCGATTCGGAACTGGGGATGGGCTATCTTCGCCTAGCCGCAGATTTGGGCGACGCCGAGGCGAAGGCGATTATTGAGAAAATGGATGGCATGGATGCCTATCTTCAGGAGCAAAAGGAGGCGTTTAGGTTGATTGATAGCGTTGAAGACGCAGCAAAAGCTGGCGATATGGACGCGAAGCGACGAAAAGCCCGAATCGACGCATGGAAGGAGAAGGGCAATGCAATCCATGCCAATGTGAAGGACAACGATGAGATGACGATCAAGCGTATGTTGTTCTACTGGACAACCATGCCAGCCGTTGAGGCCGGGTATGAGCCATGGTATTTTGAGGCGGGGAAGGAATTCGCAATTGGGGAAATAGTCCCAAAGGACATGGAGGAAGCCTCAAAGTGGTTCCGCTTGGCCGCCGATCTTGGCGATGCAAGGGCCGAGTATTATCTGGGACTTGGATATTTGCTAGGCATTGGCGTTCCGCAAGATGATTTCAAGGCACTTGACTTGCTGAGGCAGTCAGGGAACCAAGACTTTGGTCAGGCAAGGGAGACGCTGGATTCGCTGGCCGGAAGATACCGCAAGGAAGCGGAGGAAGGAGATTCATCCGCCCAGTTCATCCTTGGTGCCGCCTACGAGCATGGCGATGGCGTTTCAAAGGATCCCGTTAAAGCCGTGAAGTGGTATCGCAAAGCAGCCGAGCAGGGGCATCCGGGCGCACAGGCGTTTTTAGGATGGTGTCTCCTTGAGGGGGACGGCGTCAAAAAGGATGAAAAGGTGGCAGTCGAATGGCTGCGGAAGGCGGCTGAACAGGGAAACTCCGAAGCCCAGTTGAACTATGGGCGCTGCCTGTTCTATGGCAACGGGGTTGAAAAGGATCAGGCATTTGCCGCCGCATGGTATCGAAAGGCAGCCGAGCAAGGTGAGTTGTCTGCCATATACAACCTCGGCCTTTGCTATTTGCAAGGCACAGGAACCGTCCCAGACGAAAAGACTGCCATCGCATGGTTTGAAAAGGCGGCCAAGCGAGGGCATTCAGGCTCGATAAAGATTCTTGAACAGCTCAAGGAGAAATAACGGGGCCGCCTTGTCCGACACTTGATCGATCTTGGCCGCAGGGATGCGGAACGAGTGCTGCGGGATGAGAGGCTATTGCCTTGATTCCAATCTCTTTTCTGTCTAATTTAATTACAAGGAGCAGCCAACAATGAATGATTCCACGCTCAATATGAATGTCGAGCTTGTCAAGAAATCAATTCCAACCCTTCAATTGGCAACAAAGAAAGGAGATCAAACCGCTTTAGAACTTTTGGAGGCGTATTCTAAAATTCCTGGTGAAGTTGGAACTAATGCATTGTTAGCCTTAGGAGAACTATTTTGCGATCAATCATTACCTTTCGCAGATTTTGAAAAGGGCTTTGAAAGGTTGCGTGAAGCAGCAAGACAAGGGCAATACTGTGCCGTCAAAACACTTATTGGATTCCTTTTCTCAAATCCACCTAAAAGGCATCTCCAATCAAGTTGGGATATCGCTTCAATCAGAATTCATCAGCTTGATTTTTGGAAACCGCTTATTGAAACCTATATTGCGAATTGTACTGCTAAAAAAGAATTCTACTCCCTAATTGTAAATAAGGAACTTGCCATAAATTGTGACGAAGCTTTTTCAGGCATCATAAAAGCCTTTTTCGAGGAGACTGAACATAATCTGAAAGACTATTTGAAGTTCCTTATGGACAAGTCTTCAAATAAGGAAATCTTTACAGCATGTGCCAAAAAACTATGCGATATGGCTTGTAGTGGGGATGAATCGGCCCTGATTTTGCTTATGAGCTATTACAAAAGGTTAGATAAATGGGGTATTTCTCAATTAATTGACAAAAATATTATCTCGTTGAGCGAAGCGCAGCGCTATTTGGCTTTGGGATTAAAAACTGAGATTGTAAATGAAGCCCCTTGGGAGTATTATCAAAAAGGCGCATTTCTTGGTTCTGTAACATGCAAACTGAAAATAATACGTCTTCGTTTAACACAATCTCAAACAGACTTAGAAGCAGTTGAAAAATCTCTTTCGGAAATTACGAAAACACCATCCGAAGAATCGTTAATCGCCGAAGTAAAATCTTTAATCAAATTGTTTGTTATCAGGTGTAATGAAGCACGTGCTGTTGATGAGATGGTTATACGATCTTGTAATGACATTGCCTTCAAGGATAATGAAACAGCACAGTCGATAATATTTCACTACAACAAGTTAAGTAGCTGGATTGCTGCTTATGGCTCAAAAATGGCATAGGCTTGAACTCGGCCGCAGGGATGCGGAGAGGAAGCTTCGGGAAGAAGGGTTGATTGAGTAGTTTCTAAACGGCCTTGTCAGATTCCCGGCCTGTAGGACGTATTTGTTATTGAGACAATACCTTTCATTCAACATCTGAACCAAGGAGACAAACAATGAACAAGATCATGAAAATGCTGTTGCCGCTCGTCGCGGCACTCTGGCAGGCCATGGCGGAGAGGCGCATCGATTTTGTGACTCTTGTGCGTTGCATGGAGGAAGGCCGAATGACCCGCATCATGACACCATATATGGAGGCGCTATCATGAAAACGACATTCGCCCGCAGAAATACGACGCTCCCACCTGACATTCCAGCTGCTTTGACCTCCAGGTTTTCGGGAAACCCGACGAAGAAGGCGCAGAGGGTTGCTTTTCTAAGAAACGGGGGACTTCCAGGAGATGGCCTTGCCTTGCAGACAGTCATTGAGCGAATTAGGCTGTTCCTGCTCCCTGTCGTCAATTCGCATAACCATTGCGGAGCGGCATGGGTAGCCGGTGTTGGCTGGTCGGCAGCAAGAAAGCGGAACGACGAGGAAGGAGACTGATTCTGTCTGTGGCACGTAGCTTTGTCAGAATCCGGCATTGAACCCCGTACATATTGTCGAGGTGCCACTTCATTTACAAAGCAACCCAAGGAGTAAACAATGACCAAGACTACGAATCGCCTGTTATCTGGACTTAGGATTGCCGGAACCGTTTTCTCGCTCTCTATTGCGTTTAGCGCTGGCGCGTGGATGGATGAGTGGGCACCGGATTTTGAATCGACGCCGATTGCTGTCCGGGAGTTGCCAAAAGAGAGCGTGAGCGATTTTGTCAACACCGTTGAGGATGATTCAGGTATCGCTTTCGGTGTAACCCGTGGGCGAGGAATCGTTTCGTATTGCAAGGCGTATGACATAAGTCAGGGGTATGGACTCGACCTGAATGGAGACGACTTTGAAGACCATGTATTCCTTATTCCGTCAAATGCGTGTGGGCTGGGTGCCCTCTTGTGTGAAGTGCATTTCATCGTTTCCAACGGGGCAAAGGGCTGGAAGCATACAGTCATGGATGGATTTGGGGTTAATGCATCCGACCTTGTGAAAGTGGCGGGGAAAACTTATTTCCGTCATTCATATTTCTTCCGTAGTTTTGAAAAGAGCGACCACAATCACTGGGTCTTCCAGGTCTTTTCGTTTAAGGCGGACGGCTCCGTGGAATGCGGCAACGATGACTTTGGCGAGTTTTTCCCAGCCGCGACAATATTTTACGAAAGGCCAAGATTCAAGCGGATTGAACTCACCGAGATGGATTTGAAGGAAATCGCCGACGAAACAAAACCACGCTCATCGCACGCCAACGAAGAGTGAGGGAAATTCCCCTCCCTTTTTATTCCCGTCCTTCGCCCGAAGGGAAGTGACGATTAGGAATCGATGACTATGGAGGGCATGTCTCACGCGGAGTCGCGGCGGGGCGGAGGACGCGGTGGAGACTGAACCACGGAATACACGGAATTCACGAAAGGACGCGGAGAGGAAGCTTCGGGAAAAAGGGTTGATTGAGTAGTTTCAAAATGGCCTTGTCAGATTCCCGGCCTGTAGGACGTATTTGTTATTGAGACAATACCTTTCATTCGACATCTGAACAAAGGAGACAAACAATGAACAAGACCAAGAAAAAGCTGTTGCCGCTCGTTGCAGTGGGCGTGACGCTTGGCGCGATTGTAGCAGGGTGCGCGAACAAGGCTGATGATGCAAACTCCCGAAGAGACGAAGCGAAGCGTCTGGCGTCTGCCTCGCTGGGTGTTCTCGGCGACGCGGCGGAAAAGGAGAACGCCTTGACATGCCGGGTGCATCTTCGTGATGCCCAGACAGGGGAATCTCTCGCAGCGGATGGCTTTTGGGGCGATTTGATACTCTCTATTGCTCGCATTGACCCTTGGAACAACTTGTTCTTTGGCGGCATTGACGAATTGCCCAAACTGTCTGAAATCTTTTTGCCCGATGACTATGGCCGCTCCTATGGTGGGTTTTATCGAACTGTGGCCAAAAGTTCATTCCCCACGAATGCCCCTCGCTTTGATGTGGAAGTCGTTCTGGTAATCCCGAAGCATGCAGAAGACAAAGAACAAAAGCCTGAAACAACCGCTGAGGATGTCCTTCCGAAAATCCTTGAGGCAATGGCTGAGGAAGAAGTCAATCCGATGGAAGACGTTCTGGAGTTCTTGAGGAACAGGAAGCGGGCGGAACCATAGGCCATGCCAACTCCCCTCTTCGCCCAACACCGCCCGCCACTTGATGTAACTTGGTCGCAGGGATGCGGAGCGGGTACTACGAGAAGAAAGGCTGATTGAGTAGCTGATGAATAGCCTTGTCAGATTCTCAATCTAACTCCGTATGTTTTTTGAGGAACAATATTCAAACATGAATGCAAAAGTCATAAAAACTTGGGCGGTTGCCCAAATCGTCATCGGGGTGGGGTTGGCCTGCTCTACTGCCTATTATGCGCCTTCGGCGTTTCACAAGATGAAGGAGGAGTCCCGAAACGCAGGTGCCGGCCTGCAGGATGTCGCGGAGGCGCTTGCCGCCGTCCGCATGACATACGCGGAGTCTGCGACCAACCTCTTCAACACGACAGGCGAAATGGATGATGTAGCGGCCAAGCTTCAAGACGCCGGGGGGAAGATTGGCGATGTCGGCCACAAATTTGAGAAGCATGGCCGGAAATTCGAGAGATCGGAACGCCACAACCGCGAGAGCAAGATATTGGGCATCAAGACCCCTGGCGCAGAGTTCCTTGCCGACATATACGGCGACTTGAAGGAATGGTCGCTAAACGCCAGCGAGAACCTTTGCGATGCTGGCAGGGACTTGTCCCATGTCGCGGAAACAGTTGGGAAGCAGCGCGAGGCAATCGAAAAATACCAGCTTGAGGGGCATCCCAAGACCCTGAAGGCCATGGAGAGTTCCGCCAAGACAATAGGCCATGTCGGGGTCCTGCTAACCGAAGGGGCGTCAATAGGCATGCTTGCCCGCTCCGTTTACATCCTGTGCGGGATTGTCGCGCTGCTCTTCATTGGGAATGGTGTCGTTCTCCTTGTCGTAATGCCTCGCCCAAAACCGCCAAGCGCCTGATTGAACTTGGCCGCAAGGATGCGGAGAGAGTGCTACGGGAAGAATGGATAATTGAATCTCCAACATATTAGCCGACCTTGTCAGTGACATGGCGTTTTGATAGACTGTCCACATGAAGTCCGAGACGGGAAACATACCTCCTGGCTGGCATATTGACGAAGCGTCGGGATGCCTTGTGCGCGACACCATCCACCACATGGGGCGCAGGTGCCGCAACTGGGACTATTGTGGCAAGGGCTGCTACCTCATAACCATGACACTGCGGGATCGCTCGCGGCCTGTGCTGGGGAGTGTGCGCCGAGCCATTGATGGCTCGGCGGAGTTCACCCCATCTCCCCTAGGCGAGCGCATCGAAGCACACTTGCGGCGCATCCCCGAATTCTCGCCGGAAATGGAGGTGCTTGGCTCCCAGCTCATGCCTGATCACATGCACGTGGTTCTACGGGTGCGGCGGCGAATGGCCCGGCCGCTCGGCGAATGCCTTCGCGGCTTCAAGATTGGCGCCACCAAGATTGCCCGCGAAGAGGGGAACTCGCCCATGGATGGGCGAGCGCTGGGCGAGGCCGCCAGGGGGCATGGTCTTTTCGCCGATGGGTTCGTGGATACGATTCTCTTTGACGAAGCGGCTCTTTCGCACGGGCTTGCCTATATGGCGGACAACCCGCGACGCCTCCTTGAAAAGCGCGAACACCCGGAACTGTTCCGCGTGGTTCGGGATTTGGAGTTCTCGCCCATCGATGGGCGAGAGCTGCGCTTTGCCGCCATTGGCAATCGACATCTCCTTGAAGCGCCAGCACTTTTGCAAGTCCAATGCTCTCGGCGCGATTTCGCATACGCGAAAGCCTCTGACGGCTCACTTGCCAAAGACGCGCCGCCTACAGTTTGCACACCATTCTTTGAAGAGAAAGCCGCTGAGTTCCTCGCCGCAGCCGCGCATGGCGCGGTGCTGGTTTCGCCGTGCATCTCGCATGGGGAGAGGGAAATCGCCCGCCGTGCGCTTCAAGTCGGCGCACGGCTCATCGCGCTTCAAAATAAGGGGTTCCCGCCACTCTTCAAGCCATCCGGGCTTTTCTTTGAGCGATGCGTTGAGGGGCGCCTCCTTCTCCTCGCCCCGGCGGGGTGGACATATCTGCCCGGCGAAAAGCGCATGACCCGCGAGGATGCATGCGTTCTCAACCGCATCGCGCAAATGCTTTGTGGGGCTGGAGCTGCCAAAATCAACTACCACGGACTGGTCCCGGAAGCGATTGACCGACTCGTCGAAAGATCCATGCCATGAACCTTTTCATTACTGAACTTTTCAAGAATCCGTTTGTCTATTTTTCGACGGTAATAGCATTCATGGGGTCGATTTGCTTCCATGAATTCTGCCACGCCACTGTCGCACACCATCTTGGCGACGACACGGCAAGAAATCAAGGGTTCCAAACACTCAACCCCTTCAAGGTCATGGGCTGGAAATCCCTTCTTTGCCTTTTGCTGTTTGGTTTCAGCTGGGGAGCCGTGCCGGTATTGCCAGAAGACAAAAGCCGATTCCGCAGGTCGGCCATTTCACTTGCCGGCCCTCTTTCAAATTTACTTCTGCTGTGTCTTTCGTCGTTTGTCCTCCATGTCCTTCGCGGAATGGGGGTTTGGGGAACGGGGAACTTTTCCTATCTTGGAACCTTTGTCATCTTGTTGCTTTACTCAAATGCAGTCCTCTTCCTGTTAAACATATTACCAATACCTCCGTTAGATGGCTGGGGCACTATTGAACCGTTCTTGCCCGCAACTCTTGTTCCGTCCCCGGAAAACAAGGGAAGGATTTTCATGGTTTTCATTTATTTCATTTGCTTTCAAAGCGCTTCCTCTGGCCTTTTCGATAAAGGAGTCGAGGCACTTTTTGAAAGATTCCTCCCAAAGCCAAACGCTGTCGAATCCATGGTTGCACAGGGGAACGAATTCTACGAGGCGGGGGACTTCGGCGAAGCCTACAAAGCCTTTGCGCAAGCGGCTGAAGAAGGAAGCCCAGAAGGGAGGCTTCTACAAGGGATAATGTTGAGTAATGGGGAAGGGGTAGAGCAAGATTTAAATAAAGCATACAAGTTATTGGATGACGAAGAGGTTTTGAAGGCATTTCCAGTGGCTACCCACCATCTTGCGAGTTTACTGCTTTTGGGGGAGGGATGCGACAAGGATGCCAAACGGGCATTCTCGCTGTTGTCCGACCCTAAAGTGCTGGAAGTGTCTCCCGCCGCACAGTTTCTACTTGGAATTTGCTACTATAGCGGGGAGGGATGCGAACAGGATTTCAAGAAGGCCGCAGAACGCATCAAGGCCGCAGCTGATGCCGGGAATGTCGATGCGATGGAGTTTCTTGGCTATCAGAATGGCAAGTATGTCGATTGCGGAATGCCCCTTGACGAGCTGCTAAGGCAAATGTGGCTGGATTCCCAACAGTCGGATAATCCTGCTAGCGATGCCGAATTCGTCAAATAGCCTTGTCAGATTCTCAGTCTGGAATCCGTATATAAAGTAAAGGAACTTTTTTTAACAAAAACCATCAGGAGTTAGACAATGAAACAAGCAACAATCACGGCAGCCCTCCTCGGCGCCGCACTCGCCACCACGGCAACCACCGCCTCCGCCCAGGAGGATGTAATGGAACAGCAGGGGCCAGACCCACTTAACGCAGTCGTTAAACTGGAGGTCTCGACTTCAGAAATCAACGAACTCGAACCATGGCGCACGGACCAGGGCGGCGGTGACGGCTCGGGCGTAATCATCGGCGACGGCCGCATCCTGACTTGCGCCCATTGCGTGTCTGACGCCGCGTTCATCCGCGTCCGCAAGTCCGATGTGGACACCATCTACCACGGCAAGGTCGAGTTCATCGACAACGACTGCGACCTGGCGCTCGTGCGCGTTGAGGACCCTTCCTTCATGGCCAACGTCGCGCCTATGGAAATCGGCGAGACTCCTAGAGTGCAGGCCGAGGTCGTGGCCGTCGGATACCCCAGGGGCGGGCGGCTAATCTCCTTCACCCGCGGAATCGTCTCCCGCATTGAAGACCAGCGCTACTCCCAGTCCTTCCAATTTCTTCTGGCAATCCAAATCGACGCGGCAATTAATCCCGGCAACAGCGGCGGCCCCGTCCTCGACATGGGGACTGGGGAAATCTGCGGCATCGCCTTCCAAGGCCGCGATGACGGCGAATCACTGGGCTACATGATCCCCCCGGACATGATCAGGCAGTTCTTCAACGATATCGCCGATGGCCGCATTGACGGCGTGGCGGAGCGGCGATTCAGCATCAGCGGCATGGAGAGCGAGGCAAGGCGCCGCGCATGCGGCATGAAACCCGAACACACGGGCGTATTCATCACCAACGTCGATCCGTCCATTGAGGACGATTCCGTGAAGACTGGCGACATTCTTTTGGAAATCGGCGGGTTCAACATCGCCAACAACGGGAACATCCGCATCGAGGGGAATGAAATCCGCTCCGTGTTCTGGCCTCTCTACATCCGGCAGATTGGCGAAACCATCCCTGCAAAGGTCCTTCGCAAGGGCGTTGAGACCGATGTGTCGCTTCATGTCTCCAAACGGAACTGGAAAGTCAGGCCCTACCTTCACGACTTGGAGCCGGACTGGTTCATCACTGGCGGGTTCGTCTTCACGACTTCCTCTTTCAACCTTCTTGAAAAGCGGGCGCACTACCGCGAAGACCCCGCAGACGAGCAAAGTTCTCCGGGCGAAATGCAGGTCATCCTCTGCTCCGTGTTCGCCGATGCCGCAATCGAGGGCTACATGGGGTCGGCGGGCCTTCGGCTCGACACGGTGAACGGGGTGAAGGTGCGCAATCTCCGCCACCTTGCGGAGCTGGTTGACGGGTGCGGTGATGAGTTCATACGTTTCGGCATGGACGACGATGACCCATGGAACGAGGAAATCATCGTGGACAGGGCGCAGATGCGCGAGGCGACGCCGCGCGTGATGGAGCGCTACAAGATCCCCTTCGACAGAAGCGAAGACCTCCGCGCGGCGAAAAAACCATAAACTGGCAGAATGTGATACTATATCCCCGATGAGAAATGGGTAAGTCATCGGAAATTGACACAGCGCCATATAGGCGGCTGCGGGAAATAGGATGCGGCGCGTATGGGACGGTCTATCTGGCGACGGGGCCTGACGGCTTCGTCGCGCTCAAGCTCTGCATTCGCCCGGACGACGGCGACGCGGCCCCCTATTCCCGCGAGCGGCGGGCCCTGGAGTCCTACGTCGCGATGCCGCCCATTGAGGGGATCGTGGCCATCCGCAAGCTCTTTGTCGCGCCGGACGGGAAATACTTCTACTATGTCATGGACCTCGCGGACGACGAACTTCGCGGCCGCGACATCCTGCCGGAGAGCTACCGCCCAAAAACTCTCGCGGAAATACTGGAGGCCGAGCGCGCGCTTTCGCTCAAGGCGTCCGTCGCGCTGGCGCTCCGGCTCACCCGGACGCTGGTGGCCCTCCAAAGACGCCATCTGGCGCACCGCGACATCAAGCCCGGCAACATCCTGGTGGTTCGGGGCCGCCCAGTTCTCGCAGACATAGGGCTTCTCACGGACATGCGGCGCGACGACCTCTCCGCAGTCGGCACGAAAGGCTACGCCCCGCCCGAACGGCACGGGCTTCCGTCGGGCGATGTCTTCAGCCTCGGCCAGACGCTTTACCGCGTCAGCACGGGGCGGGAGATTGACGAACACGGGTTCGCGCCCAGCAAGGAGTCGGATTACGAGGCGCCTTTTTTCGGCCGCTGGCTGGTCATTCTCGAAAAATCCTGCGCCCAGGACCCCATTCGCCGCTATCGCAGCGCGAAGGGCCTGCTCAAGGACTTGCGCGCCCTCCGCCGGGCAATGGTGTTCACGCCCTACTTCAAGGCTGCCGGGATATTCCTCGCCGCAGTGTCACTCATCGGCCTGGCAGTCTGGGGCACTCTCCGCGTGCGTCGCACCCATGCCCGCAGGGAGAATATCGAAAAACTGCTCCATGAAAAGACCTTCGTCCTCTCACGGACGGCCTTTGCGACATCTCTGGACGAAACTCTTGCGGGGAATGTCGATTCCGGGATTGTGGACAGGGTCGTGAATGGCTTCTGGAAGGGGGCGACCCTCTACAACGAGGCCATTGCCGATATCGCCTTCGCCCTCCAGGTGCCGGAGGACACCGATCTCGTCGGCGAGGCCGAGAGAATCATGCAAGTCCGCCTTGGCGCCGGGGTCGAGGCCGCCATCCGCGAGGAGGCGCGGCGCATCTGCCGCTATCGCGTCGAATTCACGCAGGACGCCATCGACTCCTTCCGCCTGTACGGGAAGGAGGATGGCTGGGAGCGCTACATGCTTGCCGCCATCCTCGTCGATACTGTCCGTGGAGTGGACTTCAACCGCTGCTGCCTTGAGCTGGAGGCGGCGCTCTTCCTTGTGGACGAAGCCATGGCGAATGAAAAAGGGGGCTGGCGCAAGACGCTCCGCATGAATGCCGGCGACATCCGCGAATACTGGCGCAGGTGCCGCTCAGTCCAGTTCGCCATTCTCGAAGAGCGCATGGCCGAGGCCGTGGTCCTGACAACGCGCGGTGCATACGCCGACATCGGCTCCACGGACTTCGCAGACCGGCTGGCGGGGGATATCTCGCGCGCCACGGAGATCAAGCGCGATGAGTTTTACAGCCGGTTCTCGAAGTTGCTGGACGAGGCACGCCTCCTGCTTGCCCAGAATCTGGCGCAAAGATATGGCCAGATGGCCAAAGCCAAGGGGCAGGCCAAAATGTGGCCGTGGCCGCTTCCAGAAGAGGACGTGGTGCGCATAGTCGAGACGATTGCCCGCCGGACGGGCATCGGGGAGGGGCAGATTCGCCTGGCTTTCGACAATGCCTGCCGCTAGTGTGCTGCCGCAAGCGCGGGCGGGTGCTCCATGTCTTGCGCTACGGTCTCGAAGAGGTCGGCGAAGCGACCCTTGATGCGTTTGCGGATCTGGTAGATGTTGTCACGCGACACCCCGTAGAGGCGGCGGATGGAGTCAATGTCCAGATCCTCGATGACGGAGGCGTGGAATATTGCGAAGTGGGTGGGGTTGACCATGCCCTGGAGGCGCCGGAGCGTCTCGTCCATCACGGCGCCGCGCCACTCCGACTCGTCGTCCGTGACGGCGGCGGGGTCCTCGACTGCGTAGAGCTTATCGGTGTCGACCGGGATTTCGGGCCGTGCGCTGCGGGCGCGCAAAAAGTCCCCGATGCGCCAGAGTGTTCGGGTGTAGAGCCAGGAGCGGAAGCGGCCGCGCGAAGGGTCGAACTTGTCAACATTGCCGACGATGCCGGACATCACGCGTGAGAGGACATCCTTCGCATCGGCGTCGTTCAGTCCGTGCGAGCGGGCGATTGAGTAGACGTAGCCGGCATACAAGTTGAAGAAGCGTTCCCATCCGGGCTTGTTGGCAGGGTCCTTGACGCCGTCCAGAACGGACGTGCGCGTCTCTTCATTTTGCCAATGTGGGTAATACATGGTTTGGCGGGGCGGTTGCCCGATTTCCTTGAGTAAATTATATCACATTTGTCAGTTTGACTCCTCTGCATGCGTATTACTTATCCTCCAAAAAAAGATGTTTTTCCCCGGCCTCCTCAACGCAAGCGTTACTGAAAAAACATCGTTTTGGCTGATTCCATAGTGAAACAACCTTGGTTTTTAGACGAGATGTCGCCAAAACAACCTTGGATTTAAGACTAAAAACAGATAAAACAACCTTGGATTTTAGGCGAAATGTTGCAAAAACAACCTTGTCAATGGCACTTTGGGCTTTAGGGTGTGATGCGCCTAAAAGGCATCTAATGGTATAATATTTGCATGATAAAAACGCTGAAAGTCTTTGCGGTTCATCCGTGAGGGCGGGGCGGACATTGGATAGGAGAGTGGAAGAGTGAACAACCTACGCGAAAAGTTCCGCGACCTCGCGCCCGACGAGAAGCGCGAGGCGTCAAGGGAGCTGGAGATCGGGGAATGGCGCAGGACAAACCGCCACTGCGGCTGCTGCGGCGCTGAGATGAAGCCCCACGACAACCCCTGCGAGCGGGCGATGGTCTGCCCGGAGTGCGGCTACGCCTCCTATCCCAAAATTGCTCCCGCCGTCATAACCCTCGTCACAAAGGGCGACAAGGTCCTGCTTCAGCGCAATACCCACTACAAGGGCGTCATCTGGTCGCTCGTCGCGGGGTATGTCGAGGCGGGCGAGAATCTCGAGGAGGCCGTCCGCCGCGAGATACGCGAGGAGGCGTCAATAGAGGTCAAGGACATCCGCTACTACGGCTCGCGGACTTGGCCCTTCCCGTCCAACATCATGATCGGCTTCCGCGCCGAGTATGCCTCCGGCGAGCTCACGCCGGACGGCGAGGAGGTCGTGGAATCGGGATGGTTCGACCGCGGCCATCTGCCGGAGATCCCGCGCCCTGGCTCCATCGCCCGGACGATGCTCGACGACTGGGTTTCGGAAATGGCGCGACGATTATCTGGAACCCATGGCACGGGTGCCACAAGATCAGCGAGGGCTGCCAGCACTGCTACATGTATTTCCTCGACGGCAAGCGCGGCATCGACACCTCCAAGGTATTCCGCACCGCGAACATCGACATGCCGCTTAGACGGACGCGCGACGGCGCCTTCAAGGTCCCTTCGGGGGTCGAACTGCTCGTCGGGCTTTCAACCGACTTCTTCGTCGAGGAGGCCGACGAGTGGCGCGGCGAAGCCTGGGATGCCATCCGCCGCCGCCCGGATGTCCTCTTCCGCATCCTCACCAAGCGGGCGTCGCGCCTAGCGTCGTGCCTCCCGCCTGACTGGGGCGACGGCTACGAGAATGTCATGCTGCAGGTGACGACCGAGAACCAGGCGCGCGCGGACGAGCGGCTTTCGATTCTCCGCGACATCCCCGCCAGGCACAAGGGCTTCATGGCCGCGCCCTTCCTGGGGCCGGTGGATGCTGAGCAATACCTGGCGACCGGGCAGTTCGAGCAGGTTCTGTGCGGCGGCGAGAACTACGACGGCGCGCGCCCGTGCCACTACGAATGGGTGAAGAGCCTGAGCGACCAGTGTCGCCGCAACGATGTGACCTTCGACTTCATCGAGACGGGGACGGTGTTCGTCAAGGACGGCAAGACCTACCGCATCCCCGACAAGCGGACGCAGAGCCAGCAGGCCTTCCGCTCGGGGCTGAGCTTTGTCGGGAAGCCTGTCCGCTACAAGCTCCGCCATCCCGAGGGGATGCTCTTCGACGAGCCAATCGTCCTGCACACGCTCGCCTTCCGCGACATCTGCGAAACCTGCGGCTCGCGCCTCACCTGCAACGGCTGCTCCAACTGCGGCGCCTGCGAGCGCGCCGGCTCGCCCCAGCCGCAATCCGAGGAATAGACACCATTCACCAAACACCCTTTTCTCCATCAAGGCGGCTTCCATGCAAATCATCGTCCGGGACAAAAGATTCTACCGCTCGCTTGTGGCGCTGGCGGTGCCGATATGCCTCCAGAACATCCTGACCTACGGCGTCGCCCTCGCCGACAACGTAATGGTCGGGCAGCTTGGCGAGACCGCCCTCGGCGGGCTGTACGTCGGCACCGTGGTCCACATGGTGCTGATGAACATCCTCTTCGGCGTAACACAGGCATCGACCATCCTCACGGCGCAATACTGGGGCGCGCGCCGCCTGGACCCCGTGCGCGACATCGCCGCCATAGCCCTGCGCGGCGCCGCCATCGTGGGCGGCGTGTTCGCCATCGCGGCCATCTTCGCGCCGGCGGGCCTCGCGCGGCTCGTAACCGACAAGCCGGAAGTCGCCGCCGCAGGTGCCCAGTATCTGCGGACGGTCGGCGCGTCATACCTGCTCTTCGCCCTCTCGCAGACATTCCTGCTCACCCTGAGGACGGTCGAGGTCGTGGCCATCGGCGTGGCGAACGCCATTCTGGCGCTCGTGCTCAACATCGCCCTGAACTGGGTGTTCATCTACGGCCACCTCGGCTGCCCGGCACTTGGCGTGCGTGGCGCGGCGCTGGCCACCGTCATCGCCCGCGCCGCGGAGCTCGCGCTCGTTGTCGGCTACGCCTTTCTCGCCGACAAGACGCTCCGCCTGCGCCCGCGCGACCTCCTGCGGCGCAACGGCGCGCTGCTGCGGGACCTCGTCCGCTACGGCACGCCGCTTATGCTTGGCCAGGCCGTGTGGGCCGTGAACCAGTTCGGGCGCGGCTTCTTCGTGGGGAGGATGGCGCCGGCCAGCATCGCGGCGGCGAGCATTTCAGACACTGTGGACGGCCTCGTCTGGATGATGCCCCTCGGCGTGGCGATTGCATGCGGCATCTTGACCGGCAAGACGATAGGGGAGGGGAGGTTCGATGCGATGAAAGTCCAGGCGCGGACGATGCAGCTGGTGTTCCTGTCCATCGGCGCATTCACGGCGCTGCTGCTCTGGACGGCGCGGCCCTTCATCCTCGCGTCATACGGGCTTGAGCCGGAGACGCTGCCGGTGGCGCGGGCGTTCCTGGCGGTCGTAACGCTCACGGCGGCGTCGCGCTGCTACCAGGCGCCATCGCTGATGGGGCTGGTGAAGGCGGGCGGCGACACCGCCTTCGTCTTCATCAACGACACCTTCTGGGTCTTCTGCTGGGTGCTGCCCGGGGCCTTCGTCGCGCAGCGCGTCCTGCATGCGCCGGACTGGGTCGTCTATGCGATGCTCCTCTCCGACCAGGTTACAAAGTGCTTCGTCGCGGTGGTGAAGATCAACCGCTTCCGCTGGATGCGCCGCCTCGTGGCCTAGTCTGACATTTAAAAAAACTTGATATTTCCACAGGATTTGGTAGAATTATTAGGCGTTTGAATTGCGCTTTCGGAGAGGTGGCCGAGTGGCTGAAGGCAACGGTTTGCTAAACCGTCGTGCTGGGTTTACTGGCACCGGGGGTTCGAATCCCCCCCTCTCCGC
Organism: Kiritimatiellia bacterium; assembly: GCA_017962605.1. Classification (GTDB taxonomy): domain Bacteria; phylum Verrucomicrobiota; class Kiritimatiellia; order RFP12; family JAAYLN01; genus RGIG5952. Next base: position 67,966 of record JAGCUY010000198.1, read on the forward strand.
CATTTTTTTATCTTGAAGAAAATGATCGGAGACAACCCATTCCCCTCCCGCGATCCCGCCGCCTTGTGGGATATGTCGCGGCTTGGCGAGACGCCGCAGGTCCGGCGCTGGCCCGGCGAGTTCAACGGCGACGCCACGCCCATCATGATCGAGGGCGAACCGTGGCGGGGCCGCCCCACTTGGTGCTTCGCCTACTACGGCGTTCCCGAATGGGCGACGCCAGAAAAGCCCGCGCCGGGAATCGTCCTCGTCCACGGCGGACTTGGCACCGCCTACCCCGAATGGGTGCGGATGTGGGTGCGGCGCGGGTATGCCGCCATCTGCGTCGATACATGCGGCACATTGCCCATCCGCACGGCCGACGAAAAATGGCTTGTCAATCCTGAAGGCGGGCCGCAGGGGTGGGGCCGCATCGAGTGCGCCGATGAGCCGGAGCGCGAACAGTGGGCCTACCACGCCGTCGCTGCGGCAATCCGCAGCCACTCCTTCCTGCGTTCGCTCCCGAACGTCGATACCCGCAACATCGGGCTTACGGGCGTTTCGTGGGGCGGCTTCCTGACATGCATCCTGACCGCCGCCGATCCGCGCTTCGCCTACGCCGTGCCCGTTTACGGCTGCGGATTCAACTTTGAGCGCCCCTATTGGATTGAAGGCCACGACGATGCCGCGATGGAGAAGTGGGGTGCCATCTGGGATCCCGTCGTCTTCCTGCCGGGTGCGCATTGCCCCATGCTCTGGGTGGACGGCACCAACGACTTCGCCTTTGCGCTCTCACGAGTGCGGCGCAGCGCGGCGCTCGCGCCTGTTCCCCATGCCTTCTCGACGCATTTGCGTATGACCCACGGACACGGGGAACCCGGCGAGGGGCCTCGTGAAATCCTCGCCTTTGCCGACCATTTCGCGCGTGGTGGCGCGGACATCGTGCGGATTGGCGAAAGCCGTCGCAGTGGTGGCCGAGTAGAGGCGGATTTCAACGCCAACGGCCGCACAATCGCCAAGGCAGAACTCTTCTGGACGGAAGACGGCCCGGAAGTGAAATGGAATGAGCGGCTTTGGCAGACGAAGGAGATTGAAGGCTTTGATCCGGCCTCCGGCGTCGTTTCCGCGCCGCTTTCCGATGCGGCTTTTGCCTGGATAGTCAACCTTACTACCGACGACGGCCTGATCTTCTCCTCGCCCTACGACTCCCTCGACATCAGCCGCCCCTAACCGCGCGATGCGGTTTCCCTCGGCAACCCCGTTCGTCAAATGCTGGACACCGGGGATGTAAAGATACGCGCACATTGCACGCGCGCGGAAGGGATTTGTTTTTTGATATAATTGAGGCGAAGGGAACAGGTAGCAGTGAAGGCTGGAATGAGGGAATCCAAGGTGGAATCGGCGTCGGATGGCGCAGAGCGGGCGCTGTTTGCGCTGATCGATGGCTTTTCGCCGCGGAGGGCCGATGACTGGCTCCGCGCCAAGTTCCCTTCGTTCGACGCCTCCCGCGCCGAGCCGCTGGATTGCGCGGCGACAAAAAGCGAGAAGGACTATTTCGCGGAAGCGCGGCTACTGGGCTTTGTGGCGAGGCTGCCGGAGAGCGGGACAACTGGGACGGCTAGGACAACTGCGACTGTCCCAGATGGCCCAGCGGTCCCAGATGTCGCAAACCGCCCGCTCGTGGTCGCCGCAATCAAGATGCGGCGCGAGCTGACCGAGCGCACGAGCCGCCTCGTGCAGTTCAACTATGCCAAGAAAGTGCTGCAGGGCGCTATCGCAAAGGGTGCGCTTGGCTTTTCAGGCATTCCGTCGCAGGGGCTTTTCTTCTTCTACGACAAGGACGGCTATTTCCGCCTGTCGCTTGTCACGGCGGAGGTTGACAAGCGCAAGCTGAAGTGGAATGCGGCAAGGCGCCAGAGCTTCTTTGTCGAGCCCGGTGCCGCCAACAACATCGTGAAGCGGCGTCTCATGCCGCCTATCAGGAATTTCGCAGACCTTGGTGAAGCCTTTTCGGTTGAGCAGCTGACCAAGGAGTTCTACCGGAAGCTCTTTGACTGGTATTCCTGGGCGATGGAGCCTTCAACGAATGTCCATTTCCCGAATGATCTTTCCGACAAGACGGACGACCGCAAATACAACAACGAGGCGGTGATCCGCCTGATTACGCGGCTCATGTTCACTTGGTTCATCCGCCAGCGAAAGCTTGTGCCTGACATCCTCTTCGACAGCGCGGGCGTGGCAAGTCTGCTGAAGAAGTTCGACCCTGCTTCGATGGAGCAGGACAACTACTACCGCGCCATTCTCCAGAACCTCTTTTTCGCCACCTTCAACTGCCAGCCTGAGAAGCGCCGCTTCATTCATGTTTTCCAAGGAAAATCCGGCGAGCGCCATGTAACGACCCTCTACCGCTACGAGAAGGAGTTCAAGGGTGGCGACGGGAGCGCCTTCAGGGATGTGATGAGGAAGGTGCCGTTCCTGAACTGCGCGCTCTTTGACTGTCTTGACAAGAAGGAGCGCGAGGAGGACGGCGGCCGCGAACTTTACTTTGACGGCTTTAGCGGGGAGAAGGGCCATTCTGCCCACATGCCGAACGGCCTTTTCTTCGATGACGAGCGCGGCATCATCAGCCTCTTCAACCGCTACGAGTTCACGGTGAACGAGAACGACGCCGACGACGCCGATGTTGCGCTTGATCCGGAGCTTCTGGGCAAGGTCTTCGAGAATCTTCTCGGCGCGTTCAACCCCGAGACGAAGGAGACGGCGCGGAAGGCGACTGGCAGCTTCTACACCCCGCGTGAGATCGTGGACTACATGGTGGAGGAGTCGCTGAAGGGCTACCTGAAGACCCGGCTTGCCGGAACAGACTCGATTGACTCCAAACTCGCCGACCTCTTCGACCGCAACAAGGCTGCGGAGGGCGAGCCTACGCCCTTTTCAAAAGAGGAAAAGGCGGCGCTTCTTGACGCGCTCTACGAATGTCGGGTTCTCGACCCGGCTTGCGGCTCGGGCGCATTCCCGATGGGCGTCCTGCACTGCATGGTGCGCCTTTTGACGCGCCTCGACCCGCAGAATATAGCCATTAGGGAGCGACTGCTAAAGCGCTACCGCGAGGACAAGGCCAGCCTCAAGGGCGATTCGGTTCCCCTCTCCGAGTTGGAGGCACGGCTCAGGGAAGGGCAGCACTTCCCGGACTACGAGCGGAAGCTCTATCTCATTGAGAACTGCATCTACGGTGTGGACATCCAGCCCATAGCCACGCAGATTTCCAAGCTGCGTTTCTTCATTTCGCTCCTCTGCGACCAGCTGCGCACATCCTTTGACCCGACGGCGGACAACTTCGGGCTTCTTTCGCTGCCGAACCTTGAGGCGAAGTTTGTCTGCGCCAATACGCTAATCTCGTTGCCGGAGGTAGGGGCTCTTGACGCTTCAGTGGGCGAAATCGCCAAGTTGAGGGCGGAGCTTCAGGATAACCGCCACAAGATATTCAGCGCGAGATCGACGGCCCAGAAGGAGAAATGCAAGGCCAAAGACCTTGAGATACGCGACACAATACGAAAGGCGGTGCGCGATTCGCTTTCCAGGCCTGATGAAAAGGCCATCGCCCTATGGCGCGGGAAGATAGCTGATGCCAGGAAACGCCGCAAGGCGGTGGCGGAGCCGGACTGGGTTGAGGAATATGAGAATGTGCAGGCCGACTTGTTCTCCGCTTTTGAACGGAAGAAAGTCCGCAAGGACAGGAACGAGAAGGAGCGCAACGCGATAGACGCTGAAATTCGCTTTGCGGAAGGCAAGATAGCCAAGGAGGAGGCGAAAGGCGACCCTTCGAATGTTGGCGTGGCTACGCAGTATGCCGACATGGTTGCCGGTTGGGATCCATACGACCAGAACAAATCCGAATCGTGGTTTGACCCCGAATGGATGTTCAACATCACAGGCGGCTTCAATGTTGTGATTGGCAATCCACCGTATATCAGCGCTCCCGACCAGTTGAAGGACGCGAAGTTGAAGGCGCAGCGAGAGGTGTTGGCGCGAGACAGGAGATTTTCGTGCCTTGTTCAAAAGTGGGATTTGTATATCGCTTTCATGGAGCTTTCCATCCGCCAATTCCTCAAGAACGGTGGTGAGTTCACGATGATCGTTCCCTATCCCCTGACCAACCAGACCTACGGCGCGGCAATCCGCAAGATGCTTCTCACGCAATATGCGCTCAAGGGCATTGTCGATCTTCAGGGCGTGTATGTCTTTGAAAACGCCACGGTGACGAACTGCATCCCCTTTGTCGAGAAGAGCTCGCCGCTCACGGAGGTGAGAATCATCAAGCCGGATGAAAGCGGGCGTTTCAGCAACGAAATGGTTTTGTCAGCAGCCGATTTCATGCCCGATGCCAAGACTTGCGTATGGAAAACCTCGAAAGAGGAAAACCTTATCTCGCGTTTTCAGGAAATGCACCGCCTTGGCGACTACTGCTACATTAGTAAAGGAATGGTTTTAAATGCTGATGAGAAAACCAACAAGGGCGCTTTCACGAAAGACGACCTGATTTCAGAAACGAAGGATATGATTCATTGCAGGGAGTATGTTGAGGGAAAAGATTTTTCTCGCTACTTACTTAATCGATACCGCTACCTAGAATATGGCACAGAACGCTGTCCGTCAGAAGTGAGCAGACCAACCTTCCCCGAATTGTATGATAGTCCAAAGATATTAATGAATTGCCTTGGTCAACCTCAAGGATTTCTCGACTTGACTAGGCACTTTTTGCATAACCATGGGGTGTATGCTATCGTTCCTTGGCATAATCTACAAGGAGTGGAGAACAACAGCATTTCATCGAGCATTAAGCGCTATAGCATGATGACTCGAAAGGAAATGGAGCAGCTTTCGCAAGGCGTTGATGAACGTTTTCTGTTGGGGCTTCTTAATTCTCGACTTGGGTTGTATTTTATAAATCTCGTTCGTGGCGGCGATTATCATATTATGCCGGAGCATTTACGGGCGATACCGGTTACCGTGTCAGAAGGCGCACAGTCGCGGATGGTCGCGCTTGTTGAGCAAATCCTAGCAGAGAAAAAGGCCGATCCTGCCGCCGACACATCTTCTCTTGAATCGGAGATTGACAAACTCGTTTACAAACTTTATGGCTTGACCGGCGAAGAGATAGAGGTGGTGGAAGGCAAGGGCAAACCCGTTGTCGAGGCCCAGCGCGAGGAATCCCAGAAACAGGCATCGCCGCGCAAACGCGGAAAACCCGCCATCAGCGAAGTGCCCGAGGATGACGAGGTGCTAGAGTAGGGGGAGGTTTATGCTGAACGAGGAAACTCTAAACCAACTTTGCCTCCAAGGTGAGTCCATTTGCGTTGACTATAAAAGAGCGCAATACGCCTTTATTCATGCTGAAGATGAGAAGAAGGCCGAATTACTTAAAGATGTCTTATGTTTTGCGAATTCGTTTCGTAAAGAACCTGCCTACATTTTAATTGGCGTTGTTGAAGAACCTTCAGGGCTCGGCACGGTATGCGGGATTCAAAATGATGAAGTTATTGATGATTCAAAGTTGCAGGAATTCATAAACGGCAAAACTAATAAGCCTATTCCTTTCAGCGCTTACCCATTAAAAACATCTTCAGGAAAGCTGCTTCAGGTAATAGAGGTTGATCGGTGTTTGGGAACACGCCCATATTACTTGAAAAAAGCATACAGTAGATTAGGCCAGAATGAAGTATGGATAAGAACTGGAACGTCATCACACATTGCGTCGCCTGATGAAATTGCCGAAATGGGGAAGGCTTCTTTTGAATTGGGAAGTATCCCAATGATAAAGACCTCGCTTGTTTCAGAGAATGGAGAGATAAGCAGTCTTATAAGTCTTTGCATCATTAGCAATGTTGAAAAAACTTGTAGTCCTTTGCCAAGGATTATTTCCGGCGGTTCTGACTATGACCACTATCTGTGGATTAAAGAAAACTTTGCAAAGTTACACTTTACTTTGGTGTCTGAAAATACGTCGCGTATTAATGCCGAGGATTTGGAATACAAGTTCGACTTAGTCTGTCGAGATGGGTGTGTTGCGTGGAGCGAAACACCAGCATTTGCCACATCACCTTTTTATGCTGCCCAAGCACCACATACGCCTGTTTTACCTAGAATGAAGAACTTGCGGCCAAAAGAAATAGACCCATGCGCCGCAGATTCATACTTTGAAGTTTTGCATGACGGAGAGTTTTCAATTGAAGTTATGGTTTATGGGAAAAATATACCTGAACCAATTAAAAGCTCTTTCAAATGCTGTGTCTTTGTAAAGGAAATCAATGTGCGTCCGGGGGTTATTCAAGCCTTGAACATTGTGATTAGGAGGGTTAATGATGTTCTAGATTGCATGAAATGGTGGGTTCAAAAAACAAAAGAATCGCTTCCCGAAGCCGAAATGAATCATCTGGCTTTTGAGTATGCTCACCAAAAGGCACTTGCATTAAAAGGGGATCTCTCCAATGATTGAAATCTATAATTTGCAAGTGATTTCACGAGAAAGACCGAAAGGCGAAACATACTTCGTACTTTGGCTAGCTCCGCAACAATTGAGATGGCTCTCGCGAATTGATTGGAGTCGATGTTACAAGAGAGGTCATGGAGCATAATGAGTTTTAGAGAAGTTAGTAGGAAAGTTGGAGGACACTATGTTTGGAAGCATTAATCCAGATTGGGTATTATCAGGCCTGACAGCGGTGTATGTGATAGCCACTATCGCTATATGCTGGGCTAATTGGGCATCAGCCTCTGCTGCAAAAACGCAAACAGCAGAAATGCAACGGCAATATCAGAATGCAAATCGTCCACGATTAACCATCCGATTTGACGCACGAAGCATAAAAGATAGAAATATTGTTGTTAAGAATTGCGGTATTCAACCGGCTATTGATGTGAAAATCTCACTGGATGATGACTTCATGAGGGGGGTGCTGTCTGTATTCCCCGCGAGCCCGCTTAAGTCGGCGGTACATTCTACAATACTAATCTCTGAAGGACAGGAGTTTTGGTTGTTAATCGGAGATAATAGTATAATAGGCGAATTACCCAAAAAACTTTTGAACGTTGAAGTGCATTATAAGAATATCACCGGGGAAACTTATTGCGAGAAAGCAAGCATTGACTTATCTCAATATGATTTCATGACTTGGGTCAATCCAACTAATAACAAAGTATGGTTGGATGGGAGATGGCTGACGATGCAATAACATGTTGGGCGTCAAAATTTTTTTTGCCATCTTGTAACGCCATTGACTATCCATCATTGTTAGGAAGAATCCACCCATGATCGCGAAAAAACTAGAAACCGCCAGAAGGGCGCAAGAGATGCAGCGGCTTGCCCCTTGCAAAAGGAAGCGAATCGTGCTAAAATACGATTGTGTTTTTGAGCGATATGCTTCCGCTTGATATTCGGGAAGACTTCCGCCAACGTATGGGGAAATTGCAGTGAACTACATGACTATCGAGGAAACCGCCGCGAAATGGAATGTCTCGCCAAGGCAGGTGCGGGGCTACTGCGCCAGCGGACGGGTGGAAGGAGCCATGTTCGAACAGGGCGAGTGGCGCGTTCCCGCTGATGCGGCAAAGCCGGCGCGGAAAAGCCGCGTCAGGCCGCCGTCGAAATCCATCTCCGCCATTCTCGGGGCCGAGCGCAAGGCCAAGATGCCAGGAGGCATCTACCACCGCCTTCAAATCGACTTCACCTACAACTCCAACCGCATCGAGGGCAGTCGCCTTACGCATGAGCAGACGCGCTGGATTTTCGAGACTAGGACAGTGGGCGAGATCGGCGCGGATGTTCCAGTGGACGACATCATCGAAACGGCGAACCATTTCCATTGCATCGACACGGTCATCGCCTCCGCAGGGGCCGCGCTCACGGAGCGCTACATCAAGCGCCTGCACGCCATCCTCAAGGGCGGCACGACTGATAGCCGTAACGACTGGTTCGCTGTGGGCGACTACAAGCGCGTCGCCAATGTCGTGGGCGACAGGGACACGACTGCGCCGAAGAATGTCCGTCGCGAGATGGCGGAGCTCCTGTCTTGGTATGGAACAACCACCCCCGCCTTTGAGGATATCGTCGAGTTCCATGTCCGTTTTGAGTCGATTCACCCATTCCAGGACGGCAACGGGCGCGTGGGGCGGCTCATCGCCCTCAAGGAGTTCCTGAAGCACGGCATGACGCCTTTCATCATAATGGACGAGATGCGCCGCTTCTATTATCTCGGGCTGCAGGAATGGCAAGGTCGGGCGCATAGCCGCTCACGGCTGCTGGACGTGTTCCGCACGGGCCAGGACATTTTCGCCGCCCAGCTCAGGCGTTTTGGGCATGTGTCGGCGGCCGACGCCGCCGACAAGCGGGATGGGAGATAAGGCAGGCAATGCGAGGTGCTAGAATATGAAGTTTTTGGTATAATGTTTATGAATAATTAAGCAAGGAGAGTTGCCATGCTCATTCAATTGACAATCTCAAATTTCAAGTCTGTTCGCGACGAGCAGACAATTGATTTCTATGCACCTTTCAATCGAGACGAAAGGCCAGAGAATACCTTCCCTCTGCCCGAGTCTAAAATCAGGGTATTGCGTTCTGTCGGGTTCTACGGCCCAAATGCGGCAGGGAAGAGCACCGTGTTTGAGGCATTATCGACTATAGGTGACATGGTATCAGACGATGGCTTCAAGCCGGAAAAAGATTTATCATGGTATAATCCTTACCGATTTGACTCTGTTTCGCGTTCAAGTCCAACAAAATTTACACTAGAATTTGCATTGCCAGTCGAAGGCATTCTTCCATATCGTCATTTCATATATGAAGTCTCTTTTGACAAGACTAGTTTTCTTCATGAGAAGCTGTTGGCCTATCCGCTGACGGGACGACGCATCACATTGTTTTCAAGGAAACCTGGAGACACATACAAGTCAATCAAAACTCATCCCAAACTGTTGGAGGATGGCAAGCGCGTTCCTTTCTTTGGAAATCAGTCATATCTCTCCGCTGCATGGAAGGCTGCCGATGCGCCTAAATTATTGAGGATTGTCGCTTCCTATTTGTGTGGGGAATTCCGCCTTTCCAAATACAAAAAAACGCCAGATCTCCATTTACTCGGACATGGTAGAATTGCTTCTGAATTGTTGCCTTATGCTGACTTTGGGATAAAGAAAGTCATTACACAAAAACGGCAGATTGATCCTGACCACTTTTTCACTATGGAGCGGAATCCCTTTGTAGAAAATTATGAAGCGGCTATGGCTTATTTGTCAAAACGCGACACTTTTGAAGAATACTCTTTCAACCATAATGGCGACGATGATGCAAAAGGCCTAATCAAACTAAAAGAAGAATCCGATGGCACTCAGGTATTCTTTAGGTTGATGCCCAACGTGCTAAATATCCTTGATAATGGTTTTACCATGTTGCGGGATGAAATCGATAGGTCAATGCATCCCTTCCTCGTGGAATTTATAATCCGATTGTTTAATGATCCCGAAGTAAATGTGAATAATGCCCAGTTGTTGTTCTCCACGCATAATCTGGCCTTGTTGTCAGAGTCGCTTTTGCGAAAGGATCAAATCTGGTTCGCCGAAAAGCGCAATGGCGCGTCGGAATACTTTTCCCTACAAGATTTCGATGACAAGAATGTAACGCCGACAAGTCCGTTTGCAAGCTGGTATTCCGAAGGCCGTTTCGGAGGCATACCGCAAATCGACTACAATGGATTTGTCAATGCCATCAAGCGTCTTCGAAAGGAGGCGGAAAATGCCTAAGAAGCGCTTGGTAAAGCGGTCTCTTCGACCTGTCTTTTACATCTTCTGCGAAGGGTCAAAGACAGAACCATATTATCTTGAACACTATATAAAAAACCATTGTCAGGGATTCCGCGCCATTCAAGTCAATAGGATAAAGCTTGACGACATCGTGAAAATCCCCAAGACAACAAAGACAGATCCGATTTCGCTTGTAAATATGGCGGTAAGGCAGAAGAGTATGTCTCCTTCTCCTGATAGGGATAGATACTGGTGCGCGTATGATCGTGAAGCTGAAAGCACAATTCCTTCGAAATACCATATAAAGGCATTTAAAGAGGCGTCTGATAATGGGATTAAAGTGGCATTTTCCAATGTTTGTTTCGAGGTGTGGCTTTTGCTTCACAAACAGGAAGGTTGCGCATCGTATGATTCCTGTGATGATCTCCTCAAACGAAGCCGAATGAGGGAGTTTTATCCAGAATACAAAAAGGGATGCCGAAGAGAATTCGCTGATGCTGAAATCACAGTTGCGCGCAAGCGGGCGGCCAAAATGAATGAGGGAACTTGCAAAGGCCATGCCTTGAATGTGTCAGATGCCTTAGACCCAAGCCATTTAGTCGAATTGAATCCTTATACGAATTTTTACCAGTTGCTGGATTCAATTGATGCATTTCTCGCAAGCCAGGCATAGCCTATGGCATTCATCACGAACCAAAGCAGTGCCAAGGGCGGCGCAAAACTTGTGGACCGCCTCAGGGAACTCATCGGCCATGCCGACAGGCTCGACATGCTCGTGGGTTTTTTCTACTTCTCCGGCGTCAAGATTCTCGCGGAGGCCTTCCGCGACCGCCCGCAGCTGAAACTGCGCGTTCTGGTGGGCATGGACGCCGAGTTCGCGCTCGGACAGATTGTCGAGGTCGTGCAGAAGGGCGGCCCCGATTCGTTCGAGGCCATACAGGATCGCTTCTGCGAGTCGATGAAGAAGGTTCTCGGCTCCGAGACTGTTGACAACGAGGGGTTCCACGAGCGGGTGAAAATCTTCATCGACCTCCTTGAAACGAAGCGCCTTGACATCAGGAAGACGCGCGACCCCAACCATGCGAAGCTCTACATCTTCAGCATGGACGACACGCAGGTCGGCACGAAGAAATACTGGATCACCGGTTCAAGCAACTTCTCCGAGCCAGGGCTTTCAACGCGCGACGAACTGAACGTGCAGATTGGCGACTTCGGGCAGGAGGAGGCCCAGAAGTACTTCGACGACCTATGGGAGAGGGCCGTTCCGCTGACGGCTGACGACGATGCCCGCTACAGGCTGATAAGCATCCTGAAGGAGTGTTCCGTCGCCGCCGACATCACGCCATACGAAGCCTACTTCCTCGTGCTGCAGAACTACCTTGAACACCAGCGGACGCAACTCAAGGAACTCCAGATTGAGCGGATGCTGAAGAGCGCGGGCTTTTCAAAATATCGCTACCAGGTCGATGCCGTGGCGCAGGCGATGGCGAGGCTTGATGCCTACAAGGGCGTGATTATCGCCGATGTCGTCGGCCTTGGCAAGTCTATAATCGGCAGCCTCATCGGCTCGGTGAGGGCCAGGCGCGGGCTGATTATCTGCCCTCCCGGACTGATGGGCGAACGCAGCGGGGATGCGGGCGGATGGTATGAATACATCCAGAAGTTCAAGCTCAACGACTGGCAGGTGTGGAGCCGCGGCATGCTTGGCGATCTCCTGGAGATGCTGAAGCACGACCCGGACTTCGACATGGTCATCGTCGATGAAGCGCACAACTTCAGGACGGAGCGGACGCAGGACTACGGCGCGCTGGCCGACATCTGCTTCGGGCGCGAGGTCGTGCTCCTGACGGCTACGCCATTCAACAACAAGCCGGGCGATCTCCTGGCGCTGCTGCACCTTTTCTCGTCGGGGAAGCAGAGCCCATTCGTCGTGGGCGGCGACCTCGACGGCCGCTTCAGGTTCTTCGCGCAGCGCCACGACAGCGTGATCAGGCTGAAGAAGGCCATTGCGAGAAAGGATTACTCGACCATATTGAAACAGCTCAAGGCATGTGGCATCGACCCGTTGAGCTGCAATGGCGGGCGCGATCTTGACAAAGCGCGGCAGAAGGTGAACGATGCCTCGCGTAAGCTGACACGGCAGATTCGGCAAATCATGGAGAAGATCGTCATCAGGCGCAACCGCCTCGACTTGACGAGCGATCCCGACTACAAGGGCGAAATCACGACGCTGGCAAAGGTGCAGGACCCAAGGGAGCAGTTCTTCGAGCTTTCGCCTGAGCAAAACGAGTTCTATGACCGCATCATCAACGAGTATTTCGGCGAAGGGGCGAAGTTCAAGGGGGCTATCTACCATCCGCAGGCATACCTGAAAAACAAGGACGGCACCGACGACGCTCAGGAAAGCCTGTATGGCATGCTCCTGAGCCGCATGGTGCAGCGGTTCGAGAGTTCGTTTGGGGCGTTCAAGATGTCCGTGAAGGGCGTGAGGAAGAGCCTAATGCAGTCTCTCGCGTTTGTGGAGAAAATGGGGGCGTTCCTATATAGCCGGAAGGCCATGGATGGCATACTCCTCATAAGCGACTACGAGGACGCCGTTGAGGCGATGCTCGGCGCGATTCGCGAGCAGGAGGATATGTATGAGCGCAAGGGCGTCAAGACAAAGGACGCCATCTACTACGATGTGAACGACAGGGCCTTTGACGGCAAGAGGTTCGTCGCCGACATCAAGAGCGACATAGCCTTGCTTGACGCCATCCTCGATGAAATTGATTCCCTGAAGCTCGATACGCGGGACCCGAAATGCGGCAAACTTGTCCACGCCATGAAGGACGTGCTTGACGAATGCCATCCCGACATTCCAAAAGAGCCGAACGCGCCGAAGCGGAAGATCCTTGTATTCTCGACCTTCAAGGACACGATTCAGCACATTGCGAAAGGCGTTGAAAAGCAATTCCCCGGCAAGGTGCTTGTCGTGACAGGCGACAACTTTGGCAAGGAAATGGCGCGAACAGTCAAGGAGAATTTCGACGCATCGTTTGAGACGCAGGCCGACGACTACGACATCCTTCTGACGACCGACAAACTTTCGGAGGGATTCAACCTCAACAGGGCCGGCCTTGTGGTGAACTATGACATCCCGTGGAACCCGACACGCGTAATCCAGCGCGTCGGGCGCATCAACCGCATTGGCAAGAAGGTGTTCGACAACCTCTTTATCTTCAACTTCTTCCCGACCGTCAAGGGATCGTCCATCATCCAGAACAGGGAGATCGCGCAAGCCAAGATGTTCGCGATCCACCAGATTCTCGGCGAGGACGCCAAGATTTTCTCCGTGGACGAGGAGCCGACACCGGCTGGGCTTTATTCCAAAATCGTCAGCTTCGGCGAAGACGAGGCCATGAGCTTCTACACGGAAGCCAAGCTGAAGTATTTGAAAGCCAGGGCCTTCCTTGAAAGGAGCCATCCGGAGGTTCTGGAGCGGATTGCCCGATTCCCGAACAATGTGAAGACTGCCTGGGAGGGGCTGCCGCACGCGACATTCATGTTCCGTCGGCAGGGACCCGGGTTCTTTGCGCTTGCGAAATGGAAAGACGGTGGAGAGATTGAGGAACTGCCCCTTGAGGACGCCATGCGTTATATAGCTTGCGAGTGGGGAACGCCGCGCGTCGATTTCTCGCCGGAATTCTGGCGCTATCCCAACGCCCCGTCCAATCCGTCTCATTCGTCCCAGATGTCACCCCAGTCCCATTGCGGTATCTATTCCGACCTGAAGAACTACCGGCCAAAGGGTTTGCAACTGGAGCACACCACGATAGGCGATGCCGTCCTCGCAATCCAGACATTGCAAAAGTACGGGCCGCAGATGTCCAGCTACCTGCGGAAGTTTGCAATTGATGTGGCGGATGACATACAGAACTACGGAACGCTCCCGGTTTATACCGTGAGGAGAATCGCCCGCACCGGCAACATTAAGTCCGAGGTCGAGGCCCTTCAGGAATTGGAGGCCGTCTTGGAGGAAATCCGTTCGGTGCGTGGCAACGGCTATCTGCAGGGTGTGCGAGAGCGCCTAAACGCCGAGTCCGTCATTGTCACCGTGGAAAAGCGCTGAACGGGAAATGTAGAATAATCCTTCCCGCCGCAACTCCTGGCGGGCCTGCGCGGGGCTAGGAGCGGTGGGATTCGATCCACTTGTGGATGTAGGGGAGGACTTCGGGCGGCACGAACTGCGAGGCGTCGTGGCTGTAACGCGAAAGTTCGCGCACCAGGCTCGCCGTAACGTAGCTGTGCTCCTCCTGCGGCATCATGAAGAGCGTCTCGATCTCCGGCGCCAGCTTGCGGTTGGTCAGCGCCATCTGGAACTCGTATTCGAAGTCCGAGTAAACGCGCAGCCCGCGCACCACCACCGGCAACTCGGGCCGCCGACGGCAGAAATCGACGAGCAGGCAGTCCAGCGGCTCGACCGACACGTTGTTCAGCCCATTCGCAGCGCAGACTTTCCGTATCATCTCGGAGCGCGTCTCGAGGTCGAACATGGCGCCGCTTTTGGACGAAGTGGCGGCCACCGCCACCACGACTTGGTCAAAGATCCTGGCCGAGCGGGCGATGAGGTCGAGATGCCCTAATGTGACCGGGTCGAAGGTTCCAGGGTAAACAGCCGTCTTCTTCATGGATTCCCCCTTTGTCTGACAACGATGCGCGATTTGCCGTAGGTGCGGTCGCGGACGACGGACAGGCCCTCTATCGGCGCGACGGTCGCGTCGTCCGGCACTTCAGTTATGAACAGCCCGCCCGGAACGAGCAGGTCGCGGGAGAGCAGGACTCCGGCCAGCGCCATGAGCCCGTTCTCGCGCCCTTCCGCGTATGGCGGGTCGGCGAACACTATTTCGTAGGGCTGCGCCGCCGACGCCGTCCGCGCCCAGCGGTCAACGTCCGAG
>JAGCUY010000199.1 GCA_017962605.1 Kiritimatiellia bacterium
GAAGGGCATCTGCCCGCTCTGCGGCGGGCGCTTCGAGCTGGACGGGATGGAGGCCGACCACATCACGCCCTGGCGCGACGGCGGGCGCACCATCGCCGCCAACTGCCAGATGCTCTGCCGCGACTGCAACCGCCGCAAAGGCGCTAAATAATTAGGCGATTTGGTATAATAATCCCCATGCTTACCATCACTCGCTCTAACTTTCTTGAGTCGCTGCCGGAGTCGGCCGGCGGCGCGAAATACTTCGCTTTCTACTCAAGCCTCTGGAATGGCATCACCACCGACCCGAAGCTGATGATGGTCCCGGTCGATGACCATGTCGTCCACCGCGGCGACGGCGTCTTCGACTCCGCCCTCTGCGTAAAGGGCGAGGTGTTCAACTTCGGCGCCCACATCGACCGCCTCTTTCGCTGCGCCGACGCCATCGGACTCTCCCTCCCATGGTCAAAGGAGGAGGTGCGCGACCTCTCGATGGCGACCGTCAAGGCCGGCGGCCACCCCGACTGCGTCCTGCGCATCATCGCCTCGCGCGGCCCAGGCAGCCTTGGCGCCGCCCCCGGCGACTGCGCCACGCCGGCCCTCTACATCGTCGCCTACGCGCGCGGGCCTTTCTTCATGGAGCGCCACCCCGAAGGCGGCCGCCTCGTCAAAAGCGCCATCCCCGCCAAGGCCCCGCAGTTCGCAACCGTCAAGAGCTGCAACTACCTCCAGAACGCCCTCATGAAGGAAGAGCTCGCCGCCCGCGGCGCCGACTTCATCACATCCTTCGACATCTCAGGCTTCCTCGCCGAGGGGCCGACGGAGAATGTCGGCATCGTCACCAAGGACGGCGTCCTCGCATTCCCGAAGCCCGACAACATCCTGGCCGGAACGACGATGCTCCGCTGCATCGAATATGGCAAGGCGCTGGTGGGGCAGGGGATCCTGCGCGGCGTCGAGCGTCGCGACATCACCGAGGCCGACGTCATCAACGCCGCAGAGGTGCTGATTGTAGGCACCACGACCTTCGTTTGCTCAGTCCGCGACTACGAGGGGCACACGATAGGCGATGGCCGCCTCGGCCCAATCGCCGCCGCACTCGCCAAGATGCTCTTCGCCGAGATCGGAATGTAGGCAATGTCCCCACACGCAATCTTCGAGGCGCTGATGCTCCTCTCCTTCGCCGCCAGCTGGCCATTCTCAATCGCCAAGACGCTGCGCACCCACACCGTCGCCGGGAAGAGTCCGCTCTTCATGTCCATCATCGAGGCGGGCTACGTCTTTGGAATCCTCTTCAAGCTGACCTCGCCTGGCGGCCCGGACTGGCGCATTTTCCTCTACATTCTCAACCTGCTGATCATTGGTTTCGACCTCGCCCTATATTGGCGATACCGCGACACCGACAGGAGATGAAGCGCCTTTTGGTATAATGGTTAGCCATGAAATGCGAGCTTTGCCATAAAAACGACGCCAAGGTGGCCATCCACGTCACAACCGGCGGCAAGGACCGAGAGTTCTATGTCTGCCGCGATTGCGCCGAGAAGGAGAAGAGCCGCAAGCGGCCGCCAAAGCGCCGGTTCGGGCGTCTCCCCTTTGACGAAGACGAGGACGACGATGCCATATCCCGTCGCCTCTGGGAGGCCGTTGCCGGCATAAACGAGGACGAAGGCGAGGAGAAGGGCGCCCATCGCCACTGGACGCTTGCCGAGGACGTCGAGCCATGCCCCGACTGCGGAACGACCATCGAGGACATCGACCATTCCGGCCTTCTTGGCTGCCCCTACTGCTACACCGCCTTCAAGGAGATGCTCTCCCGCAACGTGAGAATGCGCGGGACATTCGGCGGCAAGATCCCCCACAACGGCCAGACGACCAACCGGCCAGGCGAATAAGCGGAAATGGAACGAGACGGGAAGAAGCATGGCAACGGCTCCGTGGTGATAGCCACGATGGCCACGCTGCGGCGCAATGTGAAGGGCGAGCGCTTCCTCTCGGCCTTCGAGCCCGCCAAGCGAGAGGCGTTTGTCAGGCGCATCACCGACTATGCCGGCGAGTCCATCGTCGAACTCGGACTCAACACGATAACCGTCGAGACCTACTCCGACGTATCCGACCTCTTCCTCTGCGACGGCATGCAGGAGTCCGGGGTCGTTCCGGAGTTCCCCATCCCGGCCGAGGAGTTTGTGGGCGTCGTAGGCGAAGCAATGGATCGCTCTTCAGAAGGGCGGGACTTCATGCCATTCTGGCTGGCGGCCACATGTGGCGTGGAAGACCACTTCCAGCTGCGCTACGTCGTGCCGGGCCTAGATCCGGAGGCCGCCTGGGAGCGCCTTGACAAGCTGGACACCGCCCTGAACCGGCGCGTCGATTACGCCTTCCGCAGGGACATCGGCTACCTCACCGCCAATCCGGCGCTCGCCGGGAACGCGCTCGATTTCTGCGCATACGTCTTCCCAATCGGGCTGGAGCTCCAGAACGCGGCGGAGGAGACGATGCGCGACATGCGCCACAAGGGCTGCGTCTTCGAGCAGTCCGGCGCCGTCCCGATGTCGTTCTCCGGCCTCTGCAAGATTTCCTACGACTGCGGCGGGAGCCGCAGCGAGGAACAGTGCGCCATTGGCTTCCGGCACGCAATGGAGGACCTCGTCGAACGGGAGCTTGACGCCCGCGCCGATCTCTCCCATGATGGCGAGCTCTTCCTCATCGACGCCTTCTCGCGCGACCTCGGCATCCTCAAGAGCGCATACGCAATCTCCGCGGACGAGGCCGTCGCAAAGCTCTGGACAGTCAAGGTCGGACTGGAGATGGGCTACATCTCCGGAATCAAGCCGCATCTGGTCCACAAGACAATCGGCGGGATCAGGAGCGCCGCAATAGCGATGGGGTTCGCAAAGGACAAGAAGGAAGGCTGGGAGACTCTCTCCGACCTCTTCTCCACCGATGCGGAAACGCGCGACGACGCCGAAGACTACATCGACACCATTCGCGCCGACTACCTCCGCTGGCTCTTCCGCAATACGAAAATAACGGAATAGGGCAGTCGCGGTTCAACGGCTAGACGACGCTGGCGCGGCAGAGCGTCAGCGCCCAGACGCGCCAGGCCCCTTCCTTCTTCAACGCCTTGGCGACCTCGTCCAGCGTCGCGCCGGTCGTCATCACGTCGTCGATCACCAGCAGCGTCCGCGACCGCACCTCCTCCGGGTATGCCACGCCGAAGGCTCCGGCGACGTTCTTCTTCCTGCCACCGGCCCCGAGGTGCGTCTGCGTAGGCGTGTCCTTCTCGCGCCTGAGAATCTGGCCGGAGTAGCGCGCGCCGACGCGCTTCGCAAGCGAGGCCGCGAGGATGGCCGACTGGTTGTAGGTGCGGCTGACGAACTTCACCGGATGCAGCGGCACCGGTATGATGCAATCGACCTCGTCGAGATTGAACGAGGCGCGGGCGCAGCCTTCGAGAATGTCCGCCATGTCCGCCGAAAGCCAGGTCTGGCGGCGGTATTTGAAGTCATGGACGACATTCCGCGCCTCCGCGTCGTAGGCGAGGGCGCTGCGGGCCATGTCGAAATGCGGCCTTGACCGACGGCAGCTGGCGCAGAGGCCGTCGATGAGACGGGCGTCGATTGGCGAGCCGCAGATGGAGCATGGCGTTCCCGCGAAGGCGTGGCGCTTGAGTTCCGCGACGCAGTTCCAGCAGATGCAGCGCCGGGCGCGGTCGGACTTGCCTTTGCATATCGGGCAAATCCGCGGGTAGGCGAAGTCCGCTACCGCATCTGCAACGCGCGCAATCGCCTTTCCCGCCTCTCTAAACATGATTTGCTCTTTGCCTCATTTCCAATTCTGACAACAACTATATACTTTAGGCAATGAAAGTTCAACTTGTGAGAGGCGCTTGACGGGGAACGGGGAACAGGGAACAGGGAACGGGGAATAGGGAGATTAATGTGAAAGTGTGGAAATGTGGAAACAGCCAATACCAACAGCCAATGACCAATCCCGAATCCCGACCGTTTCCCAGCTTCAGCGCAAGCGCCTGGGAAGTTTGAGCCCTGATATGGCGCTACCGCGCCGGACTTTTGAAACTGTTGCGCACTCGCGCTACCGCGAACCATTGGCCCTTGATGTGGCCGCATTGGTGCAAGCCCCATGCGACCGCATCTATGCCGTGTGGCTTCGCCACGGCGCAACAGATTGGGAACCGCCTCCGGCGGATTAGGAAAGTTCTTGGGAAATTGGTCGCGACAAAATGTTTCCCAGTTTTTCCAATGCTGCGGAGCGGCCTTTCCAATCTGCCGGGAACGGCCACGGGCCGTGCGCCAGGGCTGACGGCACATGAGGCTTGCCTCAATGTGGCGGCGGACTCGGCGCGGAATGCGCAAAGCGCACCCCCGGCAGTTTCCCTGCTTCGGCGCGGTAGCGGCATGAGGGAACGGGGAACAGGGAACGGGGATATGAATGTGAAAGTGTGGAAATGTGGAAACAGCCAATTTCTTTGTAGAGAAAAAAAACTCTTGAAGGCAACCGGCAAAGGTGCTATAATGGATACTGATTCTTGCACTAAAAGAGGAACTGAAAATGGAAGCCACAATACCTGCCCAGGAAATAAAGCGGCGCGGCATAAGCGCATTGAACAAGGACCTTGCCGATGGCCCGGTCTGGGTCATAAGCGGCAACGAGCCGAAATACGTGGTCCTCCTCGCGGAAGATTTTCGCCGTTTGCGCCACGAGGCGTTCGTTAGAGGGTGCCTGCAGTCGGAGGCCGAACACAAGGCTGGGAACTTCAAGTATGTGTCCCCCGAAGAGTTGATGAGGGAGTTCGACGAGGCCACCGAAAGCGATGAGCAATAGGAGCCGTCATGCCCTCCACACCTTATCGGCTTGTCCAGACACCATTCTTCGAGCGGGCCCTCCGCAAATTTGCAAGAAGGCACCCGGAACTCCGCGAAAAAACGGCTGAAACATTTGTGGCACTTAGCACCGATCCCTTCGCGCCATCGTTGCGCCTCCGCAATCTCACCGGACCGCTTGCGGGCAAGCAGGCGGTGAGCATTGCCTACGCCTACCGCATTGTCCTTTGCGTAGAGGTCACGGAGCATGAGGTAATCCTCCACAACATCGGCACCCACGACGAAGTTTATCCTTAGCGGGCGCTACCATAAGCGGCCAATTCGATTGTGATTGACGAAACGGCCTCTTGAAGCGCCTTGTCGCGGAATGCGGCCAGAAAACCCGGGCGTCCGAAGGTCGCGGCGGAAAAGTCGTCAACAAGGACATTGCCCGCGTCCCTCACGGTGCCGCTGGTTGCGGCAATTGCTTTGGGAACAAGGCGAGACGAGCGATCCACAACCATAATGAAGCGCAACTGCGCCTCGCCGTAGCCGTGGTGCTCAAGGCGGATGGCATCCGGCATGGTGTCGCTTTTGAAGGACAGCTTCTTCACGAAAGCCGCCCCGTCGCCTGGCCCCGGCTTCCAAATGCCCGAGGCGATTTCCCGCCATGTTCCATCAAAGCGTCCCCAGGCCTTCCACCATGGGATGCCATAGACGTCAACGAGCGTCAGTTCGACTTCAAGCGACTTCTCGTCGGCAGTTGCGATTGAGGCTGATTCCATCAACGCTGATACGCGCCTGGAGAGACGTTCCGCCTCGGCTTCGGGCTTGCCAGGAAGGCCGTTGCGCCAGCGTCTCGCCTGTTCGGCGCGGCGGGCGGCCACACCGGCAAGCGCGTTGGCGAGAGGGGCGAGAATGGTTTTTGCCTCCGCCACGTCCGCCTCCGTCCGCCTTGGGTCTGCAAGCAGCGCCTCCGCCTTGCGGATGCGCTTTTCCGCACGGGCAATCTCCCCGCGCAGCAGAAGGTCGTCGAAAAGGGCCTTTTCGCAGAAGGGATCGGCCTCGACGCCGCCTAGGGATTTTGCAAGGGGCGAGGACTTCAAAACTTCAAGGGCAAGTTCGTCCGACGCATCTTCGAGAAGGCGGACGGCCGCCGCGACCTCGATTCCCCTCAACGAAGGCCAGCAGCGCCTGACGGCGCTGGCGAACGCCTTGTCCGAGGCCGTCCCGTCGGGGGTGTCCATCAGGACTGCCGCCGCGTGGACAAGCGGCAGCGAACCGCCGTGGAAGTTGGTTTTGAACTCCTCCCATTGGGTGTGGCAGCAGCCGAAGACCCTCTGGCGTCGTGCGTATGTGATGAACGAGCGGATGTTGCCCGGCTTGCGCCACCAGCATGGAACGGCGTCGTAGCCAAGGGATGCGTATTTCGCAAGGGCGTCTTCGCGCAGACGGCCGGCAAAGTTCTGTCGGCAGCCGTGGCCCGAAATGTCGCCGTCATAGCACCAGTGCATCATCACGACGTCCCTGGGGATGCGGGCGAGGGCCTTGGGATGGAAGGCGAGGAAGTCGTCCCACATCCACATGCGCTTGCCAAGCGCCGCGAGGGTGTCGTGCGCGAAGAGGACGCAATCGGCGAAGTATTCGCCTTCAAGTTCGCGCTTCCGGCAAAGCGGGCACGTCCCGGCGTTCCAGGCCTCGTCGAAACCGGCGTGGAAGAACGGGCCGGGAAAGATTTTCGCCAGGTCTGCCAGATAGGCGGCGAGGAAGGTCCGCGTCGCCGGGTTGGAAAGGCAGAACGTCCCGGTGTTGTCGCCGGAGCCGAGGCGCGTGTCATCCGTTCTCGGCTCCATGAATGCCCTGCATTCCGGTTGCTTGAAAAAGAGTTCGGCATGGCCGAGGAGCGAGACGACGGGAACGACCGTCATCCCCCGCGCCGCCGCATGCGCGACGACTTCGCGCATTTCGCCAGGCGTATAGCATTCGCCGCCAGGCAACGCGAACGTCTTGGTTGCGACCCTTGCCTCCAAGTAGAGCTGGAGGGTGTCGTAGCCGACCTCCGCCACGCGGTCGATAAATCCCTTGATGAAGGGAATCGTCTCCATCTGCCGCGCCAGGTCGAGTTGGACGATTCTCAGCCCCGGCATTCTATTGGCATTGGCGCAGTTCATTTTAGATGTTGCGCGTTTTAATCGTCAAATCTGTCCGCTGGGGTGGCGTCTGACATCATACAGCCACCAAGTCTTTCTGAATGTTCTTGGCAAATTGGGGATTGGAGGAAAGGGAGCGGAGCGGAACGACATCGACTCCGCATCCGAACATGTCTTCCAACTCCACCTTGAGGCCGGCACGGTTCATTAGCGATGCCTTTGAGTCGAACTCCGCTAGAAAATCAATGTCGCTTTCTGGTTTCTCTTCCTTACGGGCGCAAGAGCCGAAGACAAAAAGCCGCACCGCCCGGTTCTTTCGGGCAATTGCCAGCACTTCGTTCCGTCGCGACAGGATTTCATCAAGTTTGCACATGACAGGATAATTCTATCAGAGCATAGACAAAAAAAGCAACTCCATGTCGAAATGTTAGCAATGATATACCCCTTTCATTATTTCTCCAACTTCACCCTGCCCATGCGGTCGGTGACGTGAACGGTTGTCGCTGGCGTAACGGTCAGGATGAAGTTCGACGCCTTGCCTTCAGTAATCTTCGGATTTAACACCGCGACGCAGTTGAGAAAGATGGTGTCGCCGGGTTTGACCGGCTTGTCGAGCATCGTGTCGAGCGGAAGGGCAAAGAGTTGCCGCCACAGGTGAGGATTTGAGCGGTCGGAAATGACCTTTGCGCCATAGCACTCCGGCCCCGATTCCGTCGCCGCAACGTTCATGCGCCAGTTCACCTCCCCGTTTGAAGCGGCGCTCATGCGTCCGTCGGGGCTGGATGCGTAGTGCCGGTAGGGTAGTGCCTCCTGCCACGCGAAGAAGAGTTCCCATGTGTCCCAAATGAAGATGCCGGGGGAAAACATGTTGTTTGCAACATCAATCCCAAGGTCAAGTTCCATGTAGAGCCAGCGCCCGTCGTGGGCCAGTCGCGCCGATCCGGCGATGTCGGTTTCGTTCGTCGTTCCCGCGTCGCAGAGACGGAAGGTATAAGGCGACATGGCGGACCAGTCGATTATCGCGGCGTCGCCGGCCGCCGCCGGAATCCGCCGCGCGATCCAATCCGGCTTCGGCGTCTTCTTGCGTTCGACGTAGGTTTCGTATCCTTCGCGCATGTAGTCCCAGTATTCCCGCCTCCAAGTCTCCACACGGCGCTTCTCGTCGGGTGTCTCCGCCGCCGCCACCGCCTCGTCCATCAGCCCGCCCAGCTTCTCCATGACTTCCGCCGCGCCCTCCCCGCCCCACGCGAGCGCCGCAGTCTGGTGCATCACGCCTTTCGGGTAGCGGCTCCTGTCGCAATAGCGGGACTCTACGGCGCGGTAAAACGCCTTAAGCGGCGTAGCCGCCTTTCCGTATCCACGGAAATACTCGTCGAGCATTTCCTCCGGCTTGCGGTCTGGATCGATCATCCATTCGAGGTGCATGTAGTTGTCCACTTCTCCGTTGAACCCGCAGTGGAAGATACCGGCGCGGATGTCGTTCTCCTTGAAGAACTGGAACTGCCTGTATGCCTCGTCGGCGAAGAAGCCGGGAAGGCAGTTGTAGCCGCTTTTGTCGCTGTATTCAAGGGGGAAGGTGTTGTAGAGCCACATCGCGAGCGGCTGTCCCGGATAGGTGTCGCGCCACAGTTTCATGCGGGCGAGCTGTTCGTCGAGGACAACCGAATATGGCATCCGGTTCGCGTAGATGCAGAAATAGACGACAACGTTGTCCGGCAGACGGAATCCACGGGGAAGCCCTTCGTGTGAATGGTAGGCCAGCGTCGAAATCCGCTTGGTCGGATGCGTCTTTGCTATCTCCTCGGCGACGGTCTTCACGAACTTGAACCAGTGCGTCGATTCCGCCCCGTTGTCCTTTGCGCGTTCGGGCTCCATTTCTGGGGCGCAGCGCGGGCACTTGCAGAAGAACGAGTTGTCCATCGGCTCCAGGCAGTAGTTGTCGCGCCCCCATTTGAACGACCCGTTTTCGGGATCCTGATCGAAATAGGCTCGCACGTCGCGAATTACGAGGTCGATGAATTCTGGGCTTGTGTAGCACATCTGCGGAGGCAATCCAACATACCCCTTCGCGAATATCTCCGGCCACTTGCGGATGAACGACTTGGAATCCTCGTTCCAGTATTCGTCGTAGTAGTGGTAGAAGGAATGGTTCGCGTTCCTCTTCACGCCCCCGATGCGGTGACGAAGACGGAAGAGCCGGTCTTGTGCGTCGTAGCGTTCCGGGTGCCGGTAGGCGACGGCGCGGAAGCGCTCGCTTCCGGGAGTCCCTTTCTTCCAGAGATCGGACTTGAGCCGATTCCCCGTGATCGTTCCGCCCCGGTACTCGATGAACGGCTTCTTCACGCGGTTCTCCACGCGTACGGTGAAGTCTGGGTCGCACGGAAGCACCGTGCCGAGGTCGCTCGTGTCGGCCCAGACAACGCCGCACTCTTTTTCGAGGAAATCATAGACCGCATACATCGTCCCCTGCTCGTCGAAAAAGTCTGGCGCGTCCTTCAGCACAACCCCTTCCGGCTCGAAGCACAGGACAAAGCCTCCCTTGTCCGGCTTGTCGCGCCCGACAAGCTCGATGCGGCGCGGATAACTTTTCACGGCGAACTCCTGTGGCTTGAAATCCTCGCGCTTCGCCGTCGTAAGCGCCGACGGCCCTACGCAGACGAGAATCTTCCCATCTACGCCATTCTTCGCCTCCTCGTCGGTAACGATCCTGAAATCGCCGCCGGTAATCGAGTCGAGGTGCCACTTGAGGTCTGCCGCCGCGAAACGCGCCGCCTTGTCGGCGTCCTTCGCGACGACAATCACCGCCTCGGCCTTGCCGTCGCGCGCAAGTTGCACCTTTCCCTCTGCCGCCATGGCATGACCTGACATGGCAACTATCGCCGCTGCCAACGCCACGTTTCTAACCGTCATGTTCTTGTTCATCAATATTCCTTTCGGATGCACGGTGGCATATTTATGCCTCTTGACATTCCATTTCCGTTGTGATAGCATTGTTGACCATGAGAACGACGATAGACATACCCGATGTGCTGTACAAGGCCGTGCGCACCCGCACTGCGGCAGAGGGGACGACCCTGCGATACGTCACCGTGGCGCTCCTCGGCGACTGGCTGCGCAAGCCGGACTGGCGCCCGCTTGCGCAGCCCGAAGACTTTGCCCGCCCAGGAAAGGCGCGGAAGGCAAAGCCGCACCGGCGACTGGCTTGCTTCGGCATTGCAAAACCCGATCCAAGTCTCAACATCTCGCATGACTGGGCAGACATCGAGAAAAGCATAGAGGAAGGATGGGCGCAGGAAGTAGCTGAAAAGGAAGCGAGGGTACGAGAGCAATGACTTACGGACTCGACACCTCCGCCGCCATCAGAATCATAACAGGCGAACCTGCCGCCCTTGCCGCCGAAGTCCAAGACAGGATTGCCGATTTGCGCGACGAAGGCAATGCATTCTACGTTTCCGCCCTTGCCGCATCCGAAATCTATTTTGCCCTTCAACGGCATTACCGCAAGACAAAGGAGGAAGCCATAACGTCTATGCGGGCGCTGGCAGACGAGGAAGGCTTCGTCTTCGCTCCTGAAGCCAAGGCGGCGCTCGACACGCCTGAAGTGTGGAAGGCCAGCCCCGGCTTTGTGGATCGCATGATCGCCGGCGAATACGCCGGCAAGGGCTATGTGACGCTCTCGTGCGAAAAGTCGTTTCGCCGCCTTGACTTCGCGGAAGTCATCCGGGAAGATTGAGTGTAGGCAAGTGCTGCCAACCTCAACCGACGCCTCTCTCCCGAACACAATAATCCTCGCCTCGGCGGGCGCGAGGTCTATGGTCTCGACCTTCTCACCAGCTGGCAGGTTCACATGTAGCGTAACGCGGTTCGGCGCGGCGATTGCGCGGTAGTTGGTGTTCGTGCAGAACTGCGGCCAGAGAGACCATTCCTCGCGCTTGTCGTTCACCACAAGCACAACCTTGCCGCCGTCTGGCAACTCCTTCGTGAACGTGAACGCATCCTTCCCGTCCCTGTCGCTCCATGCGAACTGATCCTTGCGCAGTTCGTCCGTGTGCGCGTCAAGCCATGCAATGAGCGGGGAAAGGGCTTCCGGCAGCGGCTCTTTCCGGCATGTCCACCAATACGGCATCTTGATGTCAAGCCTCTCGACATTGGGGAAATCCACCGAGCAGTAGCCGTCGGTAATGACCTTGGTCGTGTCCGACACGGCGCAAAGCGCGTCATAATGCGCCCTTGAAATGCCGTCGCCAAGCATGGGCAATATCACATACCTGTATTGGGAAAGTATTTCGGGGCACATCTCACCCTCGGTGATGACATCAAAGGCGACGGGGCTGCGGGCGAGGCATGTGCCTATAAAGTCCCGGTAATGGGCAGGACGCCACGCCTCCGTGCCGGTGCGAAGGCAGTCATCGACGCAGATGAAACCCAACTTTACACGCGCTGTCGGCAAGCCTGCGAGCCGCTTGGCGGCTGGCTGGAATCTCTCGCGCATGAAGCGCCCGAAGCGCTTGGCGAAGTCAGGCTCAGCGACCATTGCTACCGGAATCGCAGGGTCAGATGAAAAGGCCAGCGCGTTCGTCGCGCCCTCCTCCCATGCGCAGGCGTTGAAGATGGACATCGCATCGGCCTTTGTCGCGCCCAGTAGCATCCACGCCTTGATCATCGTCTCGTCGCTGCTTTGGGCGAGGGCGACGGCGAGCGGCTTTCCGTCCTTGTCGCTCGCGGACGGGTGGACGCCCGTCGGCGCCCACGAATGGTGGTAGCTGCCTGAAAGGGTTGGCATGAAGCGGACTCCCTCGCCTCTCGCCTTTGCTCCGAATTGCCGCAGACGTAGAAGGCAGTAGTCCGTCCCGTGGTCGTATATCCAATCCGAAAGCATGTCCAGTCCGTCGGCGGGCGGAGTCGGTTCGCTCCAGACGGTTACGTCGGGGCGCATCGCGTGGATGGCTTTGGCGTCGAGCCTGTTGACGGCGTAGGCAGGATTGCCCTCGCGTAGATACCATTCCAACGTGTTAAGGCTTGCGCAGTCTTCCGGCAGCACCCCTTTGAATGGCGCGCCCATCCGCTCGCAGTCCAGCGAGGGAGGGGCGAACTTTAGCGACATCTCTGGCGTATGGCCAAGCGCCCGCGTCGCCTTGGCGCACCAGTGCGCGTTGCTGGCCGCGCTTGCAAGCGAGGCGGGATGATAGACCTCTGAATTGACCAATGCCATTCGCCAGTTGGGTAGATTCTTGTAGGGGAGTAGAAGCGTCCTCACGCGCCTTGCCATTTCATCTGGGGCGTATTTGTCCCAAGTGCGCGAGTTCTCAATGCGAAGGTTGAGCCAAAAGCCAGCCTCGGCACAACGCCTTGCGGTCGCCGTGTCCTCCGCGCGGACATTGACGCAGTTGATGCCTATGGCCTTGCGGAAGGCGATGCTTTCGGGATGATGGCCGCCCCATGAGTGGACGACGAACGTATCTTCTTCCGGCGGCGGCGCGGCATTGGGGAATGCGTCCCATTCCATGAGTTCCACCTTGCCGCTGCGCATCGGCCCTTTGGCCGACGCGAGCGCCGTCACCTCGTCATGCGCAAGCGAACGCTTGAAAACGGCGATTTCGTCCATCGCGCCGCCAAAGTCGGGGCAACCGTCGCCGCCGACACCGAAGCGCAGCACCGACCTCTCGACCGTCCGCATGTCGGTTCGTTCTGGGCAAATCTTCTCGGCAACGGGGCGGCCGTCGAGGTAAAGCGTAAGCATGGTGGCTTTCCATGTGGCGGCGAAATGATGCCAGCGGTCCCCGAGGCCAGGCGCATTTTGCACGGCGCAGCCGCCATCCCGCACGGTTGTTGTCCGCCCGGCGAAGGGCGAGAACACCCACTGGTATTGCCAGAAGCCGCAGAACGAAAAGAATGCGCCCGGATCAACTGTTTGGGCGTCTAGCCGGAACCAGCAGACGAACGCCCCCTCCTCGAACGGGAAGTTCTTCAGTCGCTCCGGATCGTCGATGCGCCAGAAATCGTTTTCGGCGCGACCGTTGCCCGACACGAAGAGGTAGCCTTTGCCGAAGCGTCCCTCGACAACCGCCCCTTCGCGCATGTCTTGCTCGAAGCGGGTGCCGTCAAGTTCCGCTGGCGAGTCAAAGTCCGCGCAGAACCACAGTTCGTCAGCGCCATCCGCGCCAAGCGCAATGGCCGCCACGGCTGCCGCTAAAAACATTGATAGTTTCACGCCTGTCATGCCGTTTCGCCCGCCGAGTTCGTGGCAACGCTCAAGACCGCATGACGCGCCCATCCCGCGCCAGCCTCCTACCTAAATGTGATGAAGGTTGGCGAAACGTTTTTCACGAAGCAGAACCGAACTGTCCCCTCCTCGCCGACGTTGGATTCCGTGCCGTAGTCGCCGATTTTGGCGCCCGCAGCGACGGAGTATGAGCCGAGGTAGGACATGGACCCTGCTTCGTCTGCAATCGGTGTCGGGGATGTCGTGAACTTGGAAGGACTCATCCCAGGCTCCCACGGTGCGCCGCACCACACCGCGATGCGTCCGCCCGCGCCAGTACCAGACTTGACGGACGACCCCGGCTTTGTGTCGCCTCCGTCCGCAATGAGCCGTCCGGTCGCGCCGCCGAAGAACTTCTTTGCTTCAAGGAGAATGGTCCCACCCGAGCCGCCTCCACCATAGCCGTTTCCTGCAAAATAAGACCCTCCACGAGCGCTTGCGTCAATCGTGCCGTCAACCCGAATCGTTCCATTTGTGGCCGTCACGTAGATAAGACCGCCGCCTGGGGCGGATTGCGCCCTTTGGTTACCATAGTTCGAACCACCGGAACCAGCCATGCAGGGGCGGAGTTCGTCATCATAGGCATCTGGTGCCGTCGTTCCATTGCCGTTTCCTCCCCGTCCGCCATGGCTCGCACCAATTGTGGCGCGATTCGCCGCACCAGGACCTTTGCCGCCCATGGAATTGCCGAAGAATGTCGTTGATGTGTGATACGACCCTCGCCCACCGCGTCCTACAGCGGAAAAGACGCCACCCGTCTGCACGTCAAGCGATCCGACCTCGAAATGAGGTGAGCCGAGGTTCTCACAGTCGCTCCACGAATAGACGACGCAGTTCGTAGAAATCGTCATCGCGCCGCCGACTTTCACAAGAGCGCCGAACCTGTCCGTGCCGTTCGTCGCAGCCGCGTGGATGTCGAGACGCGACACGCCGCCCAGCGTCAGGTTTCCCGTCACGATGAGTTCGCTCGGCGTTGTTCCGGCATACATGACCACATGGGAGTCCCAGTTCGTCGTGACGCCGCCGCCGATTTCAAGACGCGAATCGTCGCCTGAGAAGGTCAAGTTGCCGTTGATGGTCACTTTCACGCCCTCTTCGCCGAACATGACACGACCGCCGGCGAACGACCAGTCGCCGTCGTGGACGAAGGACGAGACGCCAAGGACATTCCCCGTCAGCGTCTTTCCCGCGAGCTGACGGACAATCTGCGCGTCTGTAAAATGGAGCGTCCCCATGCCGGCGTTTACGCCTTTGTCGTCGTATTTGTCATCGACATTGGAAGACTTGTAGTATTTGGTCGGATCTGACGCGCCCGAACGGAGCCGCTGCCCCGCATTTGCCGTAATCGTCATCCCCTCCACTGTCGCGGATTGTTCGGCGTCTGAGTCGTAATGGACGGCGATCATGCCGCCACCGGCTGGATGTGCCGGAACGTTTTGAAATGGGTTTTCTCCGCCGCCGCCGTTGGCGGAAAGCGTTCCCGCGCCGGAGAAAGTTCGGCATGATATGTTGATGCTGCCTCCAGACCCGGCTTGCTCGTGATTGTCGCCAGTGCTTCCGTAGCAAGAAACGTTCTGTCCGTCCGCGAGAATTGATCCATTCACAATGACGGCGCCAGTTGCCTCAATCTTCACCGCGCCGCCGCCGCATCCACCAGCAGCATATTTTGACGACACGCCGCTGGAACCGGGCAGTTCCGGTGCCGCTGGATCGTCGTATGGCATGATGATGGGAAGATTGTAGTCTGCAATTAGTCTTCTCCCGCCATGCCCGCCATGTGAAGGACCCGCCGAATAGTCCCCGCCCGCCAAATAGCTGCCACCCGGACCATAGCCCGCATGGTATGCGGAAGTGTCCTTCGGATGTCCCGCGTAGCCCTTGTAGTTAACGTCGATCTTGCCGCCCGACGCAATTGTGAGGTCGGTGCAGTTCATCCACACGCGGCTCAGGTCTGCCGTGTTCGTCACCGCCGCGCCGCATGTCAGGATGCCGCCTGATGGAATCGTCACGGTCGTCGCGTTGAGGCATGTTGTCCAATTCGTCATGACGAGCGTCCCCGAAACCGAAATCGACGCCAGCGCGGGCGTGGAAGCGGCTAATAAAACCGACGCGCCCGCCGGGATTGTCACGCTGTCTCCCGCTGCGGGAACAGCGCCTCCCCAGTTTGCGGAGTCACTCCATTCGCCCGATGCGCCGACCCATGTCCGCTCTGTCGCCATCGCCGTCGTTGCAAGCATCGCGCCAGCCGCGAGAATAGTGAATGCCCTGTTCTTCATTATTGTTTACTCCTTGGTTGTTAGTGGGGGTTCAAAAATTACGCATCAATTTTTGCAAAAACATTGCAACACTGTCAAATTTTGACGAAAAAGGTGCAAATTGGGTGCAAAACTTTTCCGCCCCTGAAAAGCCGATGGCACCCGCTCCACAAGCGGCCCGCGCGGCTATTGCCTGACTTTGTAAACGCGCTCGTGCGATTGCGATTATCGCGAAAAGTGCGCTGCTAAAATCGGGGAAGGAGGTTTGAGCTCGTCGGGCGATGTTTGGAGGGTTGGCGCTACCGCGCCGAACCTTGAAAACTGCCGGGGATGCGCGATGCGGCATTGGAAATCTTAGGAAATGGAGTTTGACGCAAGCGCACGGCAGATAATCTCACACAGAGGCACAGAGACACAGAGTAGTAATATTGGCGCGAACGCCGCCGCTGCTACATCGTGGTGCCTTTTTTCCAGACGCTGCCGAGGTTGAGGCCGGTCGGGAACGCCCCTGTTTCCAAAAAGGCCAGGATCGCGTCCGCCAAGGCACGGCCGTTCGCAACAGGATCAACCTCCAGCCTCGAAAGCCTCATCGGCCAGATTGGCCCGAACCCCTTGTTGGCATGGGTCGCAACCTTGACGTCCCTTGGCACCTTGATTCCGGCCACTGCAAGGGCGACAAGCCCTCCCTGCGCAATGTGGTCGTCAGTGAAGAGGAACAAGTCAGGCAATGCGCCGTTTGCGAGTATGCACTCCATTTCCACAATTGCGGCCCGCGAGACTTCCGCCGGCGACGACTTGCGTCCAATTCGGAAGGTTTCTGTTGCAATCCCTTTTTCCAATAGCGCTCCGGCCGCGTCGAATGATCCGTGGCAATACACGAACTGGACGACCCTCTTCACGTTTTTTCTAACGCACTCGCCCACGAAATGAGGAAGCGCCTTGCCCGTGCTGAATCCGATTCTGCCGACACACGACGAGCTGTCGTCTGGCGGGATGCCGCCGTCGCCAAGCAGGACGAATGGATGCCCGGATTTCGCGACCAGGCCGCGGGCCTCGACCCCGCCGCCTATCAGGGCGACAAGCGACCACTTCTCCCTAAGCCGCGACTCCAGCCTGCGGCAGGCCAGCGCCTCGCTGCGGCTGGAGGCGTTGATGACGAAGGTCTTGTAGCCCTTGGCCATGAGCTTCGCGTCGATGATCGCCATGAGGCTTGCCCCATAGTTGCTCAGGCCCGTGTGGCGGACGTAGAAGAGAACCCGTCCGCTGGATTGTGGGTCTTCGCCACGGTCAAGCACGATGGAGCCGACGCCGCGAACTGGGCGGGTCCAGCCCTCTGCCTCGAGGATCTCGAGCGCCTTGCGCGGGACTTTTGCGCTCCTGCCGCAGTCCTCGACAAGTTGGCGGATTGGCGGCAGCGCCTCGCCTGGCTTGAACTTACCGTGGATTATGGAGTCCTTGATTGCCTCCGCCAGCCGCCGCGAAAGGGGCGCTTTTGCGTAGCGGCTGGTGTTGAACATGGGCTTGGACATTTCTTCGCCCCCTTAGCTCAACGGCTTGACGGTTCGCTAGCGAAGTGCGCGAAGAGGGCGCGGGCGATGATTTGCTTTCCAAGTTCGCCGGAATGGACGGCATCGCGGCTGTAGAACTCGAAGGGCAGGCCGCTCGCGAAGAGCCATTCGTAGCATGGCGTGGTGAGATCCCAGAAGGGGAAGCCGTTTTTGGCGCATAGGTCGCGGAGTTCTTCGAGACGCGCCCCGCCGCCCGAGGACTCAGCGAGGGCACTGTTCCACGCCGCAGGTGGGATCGGCGCGTCGGGGTTCGCAGGGTCGCGCGTGCGCAGGTCGCGGTGAAGCGCCGCGCTCGTCACGAGCACTTCGCAGCCGAGGCGGTCGTGCGCGGCGCGTGCGACCGCCATGATAGCCGCCGCGCCATCGGGGCCGTCTTTCTTGACGTAGTTGCTGATGCCGCCAATGAGCAGCAGGTCCGGGCGCTTGTCGACAACGCAGGGGAAGAATTCGTCTGCCATCGCGTAGGTCTGGCAGCCGGTCGAGCCGCGCACCGAGACGATCCATTCCGCATCGGATGCCGGGAAGGCGCGCTTCACGAGGGAGTGGAACTGCGAGTGGAAGGCGTCTTGCACGATTGAATCGCCAAGCATCACGACGCGCCACGGCTTGCCAGTCCGAAGCGCCTCCATCGTGCGCGGCAGGAGAGCCGTTGCGTCCGCCGGCGCGGCGAAGGAGAAAGGCGGCAGCGCGGCGAAGACGCGGTCGCAGTAGTCGGCGGCGTCCGCCCATGTCGCCGGCTCGATGCGCAGGTCCCGCACCTCGTAGCCGTCCTTGCTTTGGAAGAAGACGTCGATGGAGGTCGTCTGGCCCATCGCGTAGAAGACGCGGTCATAATGCCTGCCCGTTCCCTGTTCCCCGTTCCCTCCATTTTCACATTGGCTGTTGGCTGTTGGCTGTTTCCACACTTTCACATTTCCATCTACCCGTTCCCCGTTCCCCGTTCCCTCTGTCTTATATAGCACGTCATAGTTGTCTGCGAGCGCCTTGCCATCCGCATCGTAGAAGTTCACGCAGACATATCCGCGGGTAAGCGCCTTTGCCGTGAAAGATATCCGGTAATAGGCGCCCTTTCCCTCCGCCTTGCCGACAAGGGGAATCCGCGGGGATTGGAGTTTCCCGCCCTTGTCGGGGTAGAAGCCCTCGAACTCGTTGAAGGTCGCGCCGTCGGCATTGGGTTTCGACGGCACGAACGACCATCCCTCGCGCGAGCGCAGCAGCGGGCCAGAAACGGAAAGCATAGGCTCGGCGTCGGCCACGCAGATGGCTAGGGAGAGAGAAGAGGCTAGGATCATGGTGAGTGCTTTCATAGGTTGTTGCTTTTCAGTTTTGCAATGCCAATGGGAAAATCACGCGGAGGCGTGGAGAGACAATGCGAAACCATCGGCGAAGGCATTTGCCTGGAACTGTTCGGGGATGCGAATCGAGAGGCCGCCATTGGCGGCATGGAACGGGATTTCCGCGCCAGTCGCGAGGGAGACGACACATTGGACACGTTCGGGGTGCTCAACGGGGATAGTCTCTTCGCGTGAGGCGCTTTCGTTTTCGGCCCAGAGGCGGAAGGCGTAGAGCGTTCCGCCGTCCTTCGCGCCGGTGAAGCGCCAGGAGTCTTTCGCGAACGGCGCGGCGGGGCGCGTCGCATAGACGCCCTTCCCGAATATCTTGAGCCACGCCCCCAGGGCCTCCATCCGCCTGATGGCGGGGTAGGGGAGGCGTCCGTCGGGCTGCGGCGCTACATTGAGGGCGAGGTTCCCGCCCTTCGCCACGATGTCGAGGAGCAGATGCACCAGTTCTCGCGGCGACTTGTATTCGTCGTCATAGCGATACGAGAAGCCCGTTCCCATCGTGATGCAGCTCTCCCACGGAACGGCCAGCGGGTTTGGCGGAACCGTCTGCTCGGGCGTGATTACGTTTTCGCATGGGCCTCCGGCGGTGCGGTCGGCGGAGATGAGATCGGGCTTGTATTTACGCGCCTCGGCGATGATCTCCTCAATGCCGATGTCGAGGCCGGCCCTTCGCTGGACCTGCCCGCCGTCAAGCCAGATTATGTCCACCGGGCCGTAGTCGCGCACGAGTTCGACGATCTGGTTCTTCGTGAACTCCCGGAACCGCGCCCACTTCCCGGGATTCGCCGCCACGTCGTAGGTCGGCATGCGCGAGACCGTGCGGTCGAGGCCGTGCCCCTCCCAAAAATCCTCGCAGTGCCAGTCAGGCTTTGAAAAATAGGCGGCGATGGCAAGGCCCTCGGCGCGGAAAGCGTCAAACACATTCCTCACGATGTCGGCGCGGGGGTCTCCGGAGAAGGGGCACTCCGGGTTCGTCACCTTGAAGTCGGAGTGTTTGGAGTCATAGAGGCAGAAGCCGTCGTGGTGCTTCGTCGTAAAGACGAGATACCTGAAGCCGCTATCGCGTGCGAGAGCCGCCCATTTGTCCGGCTCAATCCGCACGGGGTTGAAGGACTTCCAGAGATTCCAGTACTGGCGCTTGAAGGTCTCGGCGTCGTCGGTCCAGTCGATTTGGGCGCGCGACCAACTGGCGTCAGCATCGCTCAGCGGCCACGACTCGAAAATGCCCAGCTGCGAGTAGATGCCGAAATGCATCATCAGCGCGAGCTTCTGGTCCTTGAACCATTCAAGCCGCTCGCGGACCTCTGGTTCCGGCGGCTGCACATAGTCCTCCGGCGTGTAGCCGTGGGTGCCGTTGATTATCATGTCCTTCGTCATCTTATGATCTTGCGAGGAAATCTGTAATTTGCTCTGTCTTGTCCGGATCCAGACCATGCGGGTGGTGGCCGAACAGGGGACGGCAATTAATGGCGATTTCGCCGCCGGCGGCTTGGAACCGTGCCGCGAATGTTTCGGCGTTTTTCGCAGGGGGAACGGTCGCGTCCTGTCCGCCGTAGAGCAGAAGAATGGGGATGTGCGCTTCGGCAAGCGCTTCTGCCATGTTCACCGGCATGCGCGGGTCGGCCATCCAGTCACCGTCTTTCGGCGGCATGGCGGCCCATGGGCCTACGGCGGCCGCTTCCTCCGTCGGCGTGGATGCGGCGCCCAGATGGGCGAAATCCGTGAAGGTCAGAAGTGGCGCGTCAAGGTAGATGCTGGCCACGCAATCGGGAAATCTGGCGGCGTAGCGGACGGAGAAGAACCCGCCCCAGCTCATGCCCACGAGCCTCGCCTTTGGCGCGAAGTCGAGCTTTTCGACGAGGAACCGCTGGAATTCGCGGCTCACGCGCAGCCCCTCCTCGTCCATGCGGTGGGCGAAGGTGTCGATATGGACGTGCCGCCAGCCGCGCGCCAGCAGGTCAAGGACGCCAGTGCGGTCCACGAAGGCGTCGGCCCACTGTATCGT
Organism: Kiritimatiellia bacterium; assembly: GCA_017962605.1. Classification (GTDB taxonomy): domain Bacteria; phylum Verrucomicrobiota; class Kiritimatiellia; order RFP12; family JAAYLN01; genus RGIG5952. The sequence continues at coordinate 20,383 of JAGCUY010000199.1, forward strand.
CCAAGTCCACGGCCGCCCGAGCGCCGGACCTTTCTTCGGCTCGACAATCCAGGCGTCGTGCCCCTCGAAGGTGAACCGCAGGCGTTCGTAGCCGTACCATGTGTCGCGGACTGCGTTGGGGAATGCCGCCTCGACCTTCTCGCGCAATCCCGACACGCGCGGCGTGCAGACTGCCCAGAACGGATTGAATATCGGCTTTGGCTCGCCTTCGAAGGTGACGCCCACGTAGCGCGGCATCGCGCCCAGGGGGCGCGGCTCGTAGCCGGAGATGGTAACGAAGCCAGTGGCGGCGTCCTGCGTGAATGGGAGGTCGCGGTCGCCCTCGACCATGAATACGCGCGTAACCTTGTTGCCTATGCCGACGAGCTTGCGCTTCTCGTTCCAAGAGCGCCCGAACTCGAAATAGACAGTCTGCGGATCCTCGGCGCTTTGCGTCATCCACTCGTAGCAGGCGTAGCCGAAGGGATCGAAGGGCTTCATGCCGTAGAAGGCCGGGGCGTTTGCCTTGACCCAGCGGCCGAGTTCGCGAAGGAGCGCCACAGCCTCGGGCTGGACTGTGCCGTCGGCCATCGGGCCGACATTGAGGAGCATCGTGCCGCCGCGCGCCCGGATCGAGACGAGCTTGTGCGCGATTTCTACGGGTGACTTCCAATTGGCGTCGTATTTCTGGTAGGCCCAGGATTGGTTGAGCGCGTAGCACGATTCCCAGAGGTCCGCCCCGCCGTCGATGTTCTGCTCGCAGCTCTTGATGTCGTCGTCCTGGCAGCGCGTGATGAGCAGACCCGGCTGGAGACGCCGCAGTTCGGCGTTGATTGCGAAGGCGCCCCAGGCTTCCGGCGGCGGCGCGCCGTCGTAGAAGAGGTAGTCGATGCGGCCGAAGTCCGACATCAGGTGGCGCAACTGCGCATGTGTCTTGGCAACGAAGCGCTCCCAGGCCGGAACGTCGGCGGGGCCGCTACGGTAGTCCTGGTCGCTCCAGTTGGCCACGGAGTAATATACCCCGACGCCAAGTCCGGCCTTGCGGAGCTTGTCGGTGTATTCGCGGATGAAGTCGTCTCCAAGCCAGAAGCCCTCGTGGTGGCGCGTCGTGAGGCAGACGTAGCGCATGCCTGCGTCCTTCGCGAGCGCGACCCACTCGTCGATGCAGTCAGGTTTGGGGCGGAAGAGCGGGCGCAGCCGCTTGTGCCACTCGTCCGTGTCGAGGCGTTCGTTGTGGATCTGCCACTCGCCCTCGCCCTGCGCGGAAAAAAGCCCGTAGTGGATGAAGAGGCCCCAGCCGAAGTGGTAGAAGCGCTCCTTGGCCGCGACAATGGCAGGGTCGTTCGCCCGTCCGGCGGCGGTGAATTCCGGCGCGATGTTGCCGAGTTCCATGATGCTTGCTCCTCAATGCTGGTTCGCCGTCTCGTCAAAAGGGACGTGTTCGCCTCGTGATTTCATTTCGGCACCCTGATGACGAGAAGCGTATAGTATTTGAAAGTCGGAACGGCGATGGTCGTTTCGCCGCCGGAGGATTTGACAGGCAGTTCCGCGCAGCGGGGTTCGAGAACGGCGTCTAGCCAATCCGACGGACTTATCGCCCAGGCCCTCGCGCCATCCGCGCCGAAGAGCGTCGTCGAGATCCTCACGTCGTCGGCTTCGGGCGGATCTTCCGTCACGGTGTCGTCGCAGAACTCCTGCTCCGGCGCGTTGACGAGATGGATCATGTAATGCGTGAAGCCGGGCGTCTCGCGGACATAGACCGTGTCCTCGTACCACACGTTGCGGAGCGAGTCGCAGGAGAAGAGCTTCCGCGCGTCTGGCACGATCTCATTGTCCTCGTGCCAGAAGAGCTCGGAATACCGTGTCATCATCTGCTTGAACGGCCGCATCGGCGGCGAGCCGGCGAACGGATGGCAGCAGGCTGCGGCGATGATCGCCATTACGTGCTGCGCCATGACCTGCCCTTCGCCGTGCTTTTTGACGAACGCCGGATCCCACCGTGTGGAAAGGTAGCCGCAGTGGAGAATCTTGGATGGCGTCTTCACGTATTGGCTTGGCTGCCAGACTATGGCCCGCGTCTTGAGCAGCGCATCGAAGAACCCGCGATAGCTGTGGTCGCTGCGTGACGGGTTGAGGAGGAAGTCCCATTGCTTCTCGTTCAGGATTCCGCACTGCGGGTGGCTCGCGAGCGTCATCTCCGGGCCGTCCTTCCCGCCATTCGACCAGATGTAGGCATCAGGTTTCGCCCCGAAGATCGCCTCCTTGGTCCTTTCGAGGTTGCGGACCGCGCACTTCTCGACGCCGCATGTCTTGGCCAAATCGTTCCCGAAGGCGTCGAAGCCCTGCTTTTTCACATAGCGCCCGTCGAAATAGACGCCGTCCTCTCCAAGCGCCACGACGCAATCGACGAGGTCTTTTATCGCCCAGTCGAAGACGTCCTCGCGGAACAGGTTCGGCTCGACGTAGGTCCACGGGTAGCGCTGGCGGTTGTTCGCCACTGAAATTTTCAAGGGGTCTGTGTCGCCGTAGAGGCCCATGAACTGCCCGCGTTCGTTGCGGAGGATGTATTCGGGCCGCTTGCGCGCCAGCTCGAGTCCGGGCGGGCCTTCCATGAAATTGATCGTGAACCGCGTGTGGTGGAAGCCCCAGTCGTGCGCCGCCTCAGTGTCGCGGCGGATGTCCCCGGTCCGGCGCGGGTAGCTGCCGTTGGGCGTGATCCACGTGGCGTCGTCCGGGTATGTCGTCGTCACGAGATTCCCGCCGACAGACGACTGCTGCATCTGCCACCTGGTCTCCATGTTGTGGTAGGAGAGGAACGGCCCCATGCCCGGAGCCAGCTGCTCCCATTTCCTGTAGGTTAGCCATCCACCGCAGTCCGCCCAGTCGCTTTCCCCGTAGCCGTAGTATCCGAGAAGATGCCGTATGCCTGGGGTGACCATGCCCCTCGCCGTCTCCATCTGGCATCCCTGGTTCACGCGCCACCAGTCGTCGTTGACGTTGAAGTATTCGCTCCGTGCGGCCCCGTCATCCGTCGCGACGCGGAGCTCGTGTCCGTAGCGGACGTCGCTCCCCGGCCAATCGACCCGAACGGTCTTTGACTCCTTCGGCTCAATGGAGACAGTTCCCGCGAAGATGTCGCGGCTCCCCTCTCCAAGTCCCCAGGCTTCCTTTACGGTGAATCCGGCCGTCTTCGCCTCGTCGGCCGTGTTCGTGAAGCAGATCGTCGCCCAGCCCTTTTCCCCGAGCGGATAGACGATCTTGTTCGGAACGATGCGCAGCGGCGCGATTCCCGGTTCCCGGGCGGTCGCCTCAGCCACGTCCGCAGTCTCCGCCACGCGCTTCTTTTCAACGGAAAAGCGGAAGCTCCCGATGGTCGGCGGAATCCCGCCTGACGCGCCGGCGACGAGCGTCGCGCGGATGCGAAGCAGCCTGGCGCCTTCCGGCACGGACATGGTTTTCCCCGCTTCAAACTGCATCCATTCACCGTCGCCGTGGGAATACTCGAACGACACGTCGCCGCAGCCCTTGTCGAATGTGGCGTCGAAACGCCATTTCGCAATCCGTTCGACGGCGATGGGACGGGAAACTGCGCTTCCGCGCTCACTGCGCACGACCTTGTGGGTATCTACGGTGGCGCTTTCCGCACGCGCCGAAGTCCCTTTCCTGACAAAGACAATCCGGTCGAGGATGCAGCCGCCGCACCACGCGCTGTTCGCGGGGAACTCGTAGCGGTGGCGTCCCGCCGTCAGGCTGTATGTCCTGTTCCTGTACCAGTGCCAGATGCCCGGTTCGAGCCATTTGCCCGTCATCACGTCGTCATCCGGCAACGGGGCGTATTTGTCGATCTTGGCGGCATCCGCCGAATCGACCATCATGCGCATTTCACCGCCGTCCATCCGCTCCCAGTGGTTGTAGTTCGCGGCAAGGGGGAAGAGCGCGCGCATCCAGACTTCGTATTCGCCTTCCTCGGCGATCTCCAAATCCCAGGCGAGATCCTTCATGTGGGTGACGCAGAGGCCGGAGACTGAACCCTCGGCCGCGAAGACGCGCCCCTGCGGGTTGGCCGGCTGGAAGAGGCAGAACTCCCCTGGTTCGACGACGAACGCGCCGCCCGCCGCTTGGATGACCTTCGTCTCCAGGCACATCGACGAGCCAGCGAGCCGCACCGTATCGGAAGGTTCGAAAAAGATGCGGGCGGAGGTCATTTCGCCGCGCACCGGGGAAACGGCTGAAAGAACGCTTAAAAGGAGCGCCGCCAACTGCGGTGCCGAATAAAATGAAGTTCTCATTTCAACAGCCCCCTCATCGTCTTGAGATAGTCGCCGTTGCCGTTCCAGAACGCCTTCGCGTCTCGGCCCTCGTCGCCAAGCGGCGTTCCGAGAAATGCATATACCGTGCCCGCGCCGTATGCGCCCTTTACGAGAAGCGGGTCGCCCGCGGAGGTTTTCAGAACCACCTCCGAGCCCTCCTTCGGCTCGTCCCGATGAATCCAGAACAGAGTCGCGCCGCAGCCGTCGAAGGCGACGGCGGTGCGTCCGTCGGCGTCGTCGGCCGAGGCCGGGAGACAGTCGAAGGCATGTGTCCTGACTGGCAGCATGCTTTCGAGGAACGTCCCCGCATAGCCGCCGCATCCGTAGGCGAAGGGGCCGCCACCGACGACGAGCGTGCCGCCGTTCTCCACGTATGATGCGAGGCGGGCGAGCATCGGGCGGACGCTTTCCTCGTTCACGTCGCCCAGGAAAACATACCGATATTCGCCGATGGTGGAGGCTGGAGGCACTTGCGCGATCCCCTGCGGCGTCGCAGGGATGACGGTGAATTCGAGTTCCGGGAACATTTCCTGGAAGCGGAAGAAGTTCGCGTAGAAGCCAAAGAGAAGAAGCGCCTTGTTTCCCGGCGGCGGACGGACTCCGCTGCGCCGCGCGCCGCCTATGGTCTTGGGGGGAATGGGCCGGTGGTGGGGCCAGATTGCGGGGACCATCGGCAACGATGCCATGCGGAAGCCGTTTTCTCGGAACTGCTCGAAGCGGATGCCGTTCAACTCGGCCGAAAGGACCGTCTGCGTCTGCGGCTTTTCGCACCGGAACCAGGTCGTCCTGGTTTCGCCCTTCCGGATGGACAGGTTCACTTTCGCCGATCCGAGGATATTCCCCTCCACGTCCGTCTGCATGGCCTCGCCGGCGACCGTCAGGTCGCGGAAGGCGCGAACGGCGAGCGTCGGGCAGAAGGCGGGACCAGTGAAGCCGGCGGCGAAGTCATCGTTTACCGTGGCGATCGCGCCAAGTCCGTTCAGTTTACGGATGACGGTTCGCGCCGTGAACGATTCGCCGGGCGGGAGCATCCCGCCGTCGAAGAGGACGCCGCGCGTCTTCATGTCGTTGGCGCAGTATGCCGCCGAGAGCGTGGAGAAGTCGAAGAGGAAGGCGAAGCCGGTCATGCGGCCAGGGTTGTAGGCGGCGAACCACGGCTCGACGAGCGAGAAGTGCCATGGACCCGGCTTGGTGTAGTAGCCCCAGAGCGAACTCATGATGGTTAGGTCCAGGACGTTGTCCGCCGTGGGTATCCAGTTGCGGTCGCTCGTTGCCGAAGCGTCGGAGGTCTCGAAGTGCGTCCGCCACCCGAACGAGGCGTAGCGCATTTCCTCTGTCGTGTTCTCCAGCGTGAATGCGATTTCGGCGCGGTCGTCGTCCTCCGACACCCGCCGCGTGATCTTGACGCCTTTGAGGTCGAGCCCGCCGTCCTTTTCGGAGATGACGGCGGACTCCGAGCCGTCGGCGTTGCGCGTCCATCCCAGGACTGGCGCGCCTGTCTCAATCTGCGCGGCGGAAAAGGCCGGCTCGAGTGCCGGAATTGCCGCAAGTGCGGAGGCGACAAGCCAGGAAAACATCCAGGCCGCCACCGTCATTTCACGCGTGGCCTTCATTGGAATCCTCCATGTGGAGCCAGACTATTGTATGATGATATGGAAACCCTGGTTCGCAGATACGCGGATTTCGCCATCGGACGCCGTGAATGCCCCTCCGCCGCCGGCAAGACGCCATCTCGCCACGGACGGCGCAGTGCCGGTGTAGCGAGCGACAAGGACATTGTTCGGTCCGTTTTCCGGCCTCTCGCCCGCGATTGCGACCGTCGTGCGGCCATCGAAGGTGCAGCCGTTGAAAATCGGCACGGTGGTCTCATTCCATGAATCCAGCGAAACCGTCGCGCCGGAGAAGTTCGCGCCGCTGATTGTCCCTGCGCCGGCTTCGACCGTGGCGCCAGAAACCGTTCCGGCGTTCGAGAAGTCGATGACGCCTGATTCGGCCCGGATTGCGCCCGTCGTCTGGAACATCCCAGCGCCGAACGAAAGAGTTCCCGCACCCATTGAGACGACGCCGCCGTCGCCGGTGAGCGGAATCTCCGAGAATGAGAAGGTCGTCCCCTCGGCCGCATTGACCTTGAGGCCGCTGCCGACCGACCGAACGTGGAAATAGGTCGGGCTGGCGTTCGCGGAGGAGAGCGCGAGGTTCGCGTCCGTCCGCCAGGTCGAATCGTCGAAGGAGACCGTGCAGTCGTGCGTGATGCCGGAAGCGTCGATGGTGTTCACGCCGAAGACCGAGCCGTTGCGGAATGCCATTGTCCCATAGGTGTAATTCGCCTGCATGCCCGTGAATGGGGCGCATGTGCCATCCTTGCGCTCCATCGTGGAATGGTCGAAGTCGAGTTCGAGGCCGCCATACCAGGTGAATCCGGAGCCGCCCGTGGAGGTATTGCCGCACGTGATCTTGGAATCCTTCACGAACCATCGGACGGAGGAACCTTTGTTGAAGCCGTTCGCCTGCGACAGCTTCAAGGACCTACCGGAGATTAAAACCGAATTCGTGAGCGCGACGGTTGGATGAGAGTATCTGCCGTAGCACCAGAGGCCGATGATGACGTAGTCGAAGGAGGCCGATGCATTGTCCATGGCGAAGGTCGGCTCATCGACGGCGGGGCGAGAGGCATCCTCGTTCGCGCCGACACCGACATAGAGATTCGCGTTGTAGTCGAAGCCGAGATCGATGTCCTTGAACTGGAGCTTCGGCTGCGCGACGCAATTCGTTGTCATGAGGCCTACGATGATTCTCGGTCCGGGACAGGAGACTGTCGTGTTGGATGTTGTTCCGGAAAGGACGAGCTCACCTTCCGCAACGGTGAGGCCACCCAGGTCGAATGCGGAACCATCCGTCACGTCGTATGGTGCAGCCCCATCGTCGGGAATGCCTACTGCGTGCGAATTTCTGGGGTTTGGATACGGCCCGCTTGTGCAGAACTGGGGCGAATCCGAGTTGTCGAATGGGATTTCAAGCCGTCCCACGCCGCGTTTGATGAGCTTGCCTTGCACCAGATCGAAATCCGGGAGGACGACGTCCGACTCGGTGCGGATCGTGGCGAAGTCGGTGGCTGCGCTCGTCGTCACGCGGTAGGTTGTTCCGAGCGTCTCCGGGGCCGTGAACTTCACGACGCCGCCGAGCTGCCGCACTTCGTTCGCCGCAAGAGCTCCCGTCACCGCGCTTTCGAGGACGCCTTCTGTCACCGTCACCGAGGCGGAGAAGTCGTTCGCCGCGCCGAGCGTCAACGTTGAGAGACCCGTCTTCTCGATGCCGACGCCCGAGACCGGGCCGTTCAGGGCCAGAGGGCCATCCGTCTGCACCGGGACGACCACGTCGGCGACGACGGCGGAGTTGATGGTGTTTGTCGAATCGGCGGCAGAGGCTATACCCGCCTGTCCAGCTTCACCGGCAAGATAAAGCTGACCGCCGGAGAGCGTGTATTCGTTCCCGGCGAAGGAGAGCGCCCCGGCAGTTGCGTCGGAGCCGAGCGCCACCGAAGTCCCGGCGGGCGACCCGGTGAACGACGCCAGCGTGTCCGCCGTAGGTGCGCCATTGTCCCAGTTCGCGTCGGTCCCCCAGGCGCCGGAACCCGTCCAGACCGTAGTCCCGAGCGGCGCATTGGTTTTGACGCCGGCCTTGATTGTCGTCTTGCCGGTTCCCTGATCGTAGGTCGCTTCAAGCGCGCCGTGCGTCCCGTCCGCGAATGCGTTCTCGAAAACCGCCTGACGGAGCGCGCGCTTGGTGTTGAAGTCGAGTTCGCCATCGATCACGAGAAAGTCCTCGAGCTGGTCGAGCGTCGGGACGGTCGTGAACTGGATGCGGAGGCCACCGAGCGCGACCGGCCCGGAGACGGTGACCGTCGTGACGGCGGGATCGACGACGAGCGTCGCGTTGGAGACGACGAGCGACGACAGCGCGACCGATGGGACGGAGCCGAAGGAGAACGTAGCGCCGTTCGTGACGGTCAGCCCTGTCTCGAACGAAATCGCGGCGTTGCCGAGTTCCATCGTTCCGCCGTCCACGACCGTGTTCGCCACGTCGTAGCTCGCGGCCGAGTAGGTGAGCGTCCCGAGGCCCGACTTGCGGAGGAGGCCGGATTCGCCGGTGGCGTCCGCAAGATCCTGCGTCACGGGGACGTCGAAGGAATCGGTGTCGAGTGTGAGGCCGCGCGGACCGAGCGTCGCGGAGGTGATGGAATAGAGGAAGCCGTTCGCGTCGGTCAGGGAGGCCTTGGGCTTGACCGTGCCGCCGTTGGCGTAGAAGGTGGACGTGCCGGCTCCGCCGCGGATTCTCTTCGCGCGCAGTTCGCCGCCCGTGAGCGTCATTTCGCCGCGTATCGGGGATTGGTTGGCCAGCACGATTTCGTTATTCGCGTTGGAGACCCGGGCGCAGATGTCTATCAGGCCGCCGGACTGCCGGAACGTGCTAGTCTTTTCCGATCCGCTGGCGCCGATGACGAACCCGGTGCCGTAGTGCGCGCCGGCCGTCATTTCAAAGTGGCCCGCGCCGCCCGATTCGCCCAAGTACACTTCCGACCGGTTCACGTTGTTCGTGTTGATCCATGTGCCGCCCGTGACGCGGATGAAGCCCTCGCCGGTGGTGCCGTTCCCGCACGCGCCGGCCCGAACCGACTGGGCGTCACCCGCGCGAACGCGGAGCGTGCCGCCTGCGACTTCGACCGTTCCCGTCCCCTGCCAGCCAAGCTTGAATGCGTTGCCATCTGGCATCGCATAGACGACATCCGCCCCGCGGTCGACAATCAGCCGTCCGTCCGTCGCGGACCATCTGCCGTTCCAAATGCCGGAGAGCAGATGCCGTCCGCCGTTCAGTCGCACTTCAGCGGGTATGACGCCGGCCCCGCTGTCGTCTTGGAAGCCGACCTGGAAGAGCAGGTTCGTCAGCGCGCAGTCGTCGAGCGTCAATGTGGCACCGCGATTCACGTTGACGGTTTTGGCGGACTCCGCGACGAACGACGTATTCGTGGCATGGATTTGCGCGCGGAAGATGCTCGGATTGCCCGCGGAGGAACCGAAACGGACATTCGAGTCGGCAAAATCGAACGCGAGATCGTACGTTCCCTGAACACCGCTATCGGTTTCGGTGTTGACGCCCACGTTCAATGCGCCGTTCAGCGTCCATTCCGAATTCGTCATGCCCCAGTCGAGGTAGCAGGCTTTGCCCCGGTAGCCGATCGCGACGGCCCCGTCATTTGTCAGCGTCGCGTGGTCGAAGTTGGCGGTGAACACGCCGCCTATACCGTCGTTTTGAAAAATGCGGGTGTCGCCGGAGACATTCACAACGGCTCCGTTCGTCGCCGTAAAGGCCGTTTCCTTTTCCTCCAAGCCGTTTTTCGCGTTCACCACGAACGTGCCGACGTTGAGGCAGGCGCCGTTGCGGACGATAAATTCTAAGTCGGTCCGATTGCCATACTGCGGTATAATTGAAATCTGCGTGACGTCCACGGTGGCTGGCTGACTCGTCAAGCCGTCGAGCCACGTAGATAAGGTTCCATCCGCGTTGATGAGGATTGTGTCCCCCGCCGTGTATTTCTCGGCGCACCACTCGGCGAAGTCCCTTGACCTATTGCCAAAAGGGGTTGTTGCGGCCGTGGCCGTCGTGATCGTCGCGCAGGCGGCGAGAATGGTGAATGCGTTGTTCTTCATAATTAGTTCCTTAATTTATGCAATTGTCTATGCAGATTCTCGCATAAATCGCAAAGGATGTCAATGGCTTTCCATAATGTGAGGCGAATTGCTACGCGTCAAAATGGTTTGCACTTGACAATACTTGCAGGATTAGCGAGAATTGTCTGACCATGAATGACATCAATGTTACCGCTTCATCCGATCTTGGCATGAGCCGCGATGATATCGCGGCGGCGCTCAAAAAGGCCCTTGAGGGGCGCACGCTGCGGCGCGTCCTAATCATCCCGCCGGACTTCACCCGATTCCACTCCAACGCCGGCCTCATCACAAACATCCTCTGGCACCACCTCCGCGACCAGGGCTGCGCCGTGGACGTCATGCCCGCCCTCGGCACGCATGTTCCCGTCTCGGAGAGCCAGTGGGGCGCCATGTTCGGCGACATCCCGTTCTCCGAAATGATTGTCCACGACTGGCGCAACGACGTTGTCAAGCTGGGCGAAATCCCCGAGGCAGACGTCATGCGCATTTCCGATGGCCTCTGGCGCCACGCCGTGCCGGTCGAGGTGAACCGCCGCTTCATCGACAAGAGCTACGACCTTGTAATCTCGCCCGGACAGGTGGTGCCGCACGAGGTGGTCGGAATGGCCAACCACGGCAAGAACATCTTCGTGGGCATTGGCGGCAGCGCCATGATCAACGCCAGCCACATGATTGGCGCTGTCTGCGGCATGGAGAAGGCCATGGGCCGCGATCATTCCCCGGTCCGCCAGCTCTTCGACTACGCCCTCGAACACTTCGTCTATGGCAAGGTGCCGGTCCTCTTCGCCCTCACCGTCACGACGGCCCCCGGCGGCAAGATCCGCCAGCACGGCCTCTTCATCGGCGAAGGGCGCGCATGCCTTGAGAATGCCATCGCCCTTGCGCAGAAGATGAACACCGACAAGGTCGAGAAGCCTTTCAAGAAGTGCGTTGTCTATCTTGAGCCGACGGAGTTCACCTCGACCTGGCTTGGCAACAAGGCGATCTACCGCACCCGCATGGCCATGGCCAACGGAGGCGAGCTGGTTGTCCTGGCTCCTGGCGTTGAGCGCTTCGGCGAGGATGCCACCGTCGATGGACTTATCCGCAAATACGGCTATCGCGGGAGGCTCGCCACGCTGGAGGCTTTCGAGGCTCCGGCCAACGACGACCTCCGCGCCAACGCCGGCGCGGCGGCGCACCTGATCCACGGATCATCGGACGGCCGCTTCTCGATTACATACGCCGTGAAGAAGATCACGGCCGAAGAGATAGAGGGCGTCGGCTTCAAGGCCGCATCCTACGACGAGATGATTCGCAAATACGACCCGAACGCCCTTGCGCCGGGCTGGAATGTGGTCGATGGGGAAGAGGTGTTCTTCATCCCGAACCCCGCCCTCGGCCTCTGGATGGCCTAAGGAATGTCGCAAGCCTTAACTGCCTGCTTTTCGGGCTAGGAAGGCGCAGGAGGCGCTACCGCGCCGAACCTTGAAAACTGCCGGGGATGCGCGATGCGCATACCACGCCGGGTCTGCCGCCACATTGAAGCAAGCTTCATGTGCCGTCAGTCCTGCCGCACGGCCTGTGGCCGCCCCGGCAGATTGGGAAGGCCGCTTTGCGGCATTGGAAAAACTGGGAAAAGAGCTTAGCCGCAAGCGCACGGCAGATAATCTCACACAGAGGCACAAAGACACAGAGTTGTGATATTGGCGCAAGCGCCTTGGATGTTTAGGGGTTGAAAGGGTTGTTGTGCATTGGCTTCCAAAAACTTTCCTAATCCGCCGGAGGCGGTTCCCAATCTGGTGCGCCGTGGCGAAGCCACACGACATGGATGCTGGCGCATAGGGCTTGCACCAATGCGGTCGCATCCTGGCCGTTGGCTCGCGGTAGCGAGAGGCACACCAGTTTCCCAGATTCGGCGCGGTAGCGCCTACGGAAAAACTGGGAAAGAGATTCTGCTATACTATGACCATGGACAATACGACGCTTCTTTTCCCTGAGGAAACATACGCTTTGCGCGGCGCTCTTTTCGAAGTCTATCGCGAAATCGGCAACGGTCTTCGCGAAGAGGTTTACCAGCAGTGCCTTGAACGGGAACTTGCCATGCGCTCAATTCCATTTGAGGCAAAGAAGGAACTCCGCATTTTCTACAAGGGCGAGCCCATCGAAAAAACATACATCCCTGACTTCCTCTGCTACGGCAAAATCATACTCGAACTCAAAGCCGTCTCCGTAATCACACAGGAACATCGATCTCAAATTCTCAACTATTTGCACATCACCGGCTATCAGCTGGGCTTGCTAGCCAACTTTGGCTCATACCCGAAAATGCAAGTCGAACCTTGGCTCAATGATCAGCTTGGCTGATGTTTTTCAGAGCCACGGGGGCGCTACCGCGCCGAACTTTGAAAACTGCCGGGGATGCGCGATGCGCATACCGCGCCGGGTCTGTCGCCACATCGAAGCAAGCTTCATGTGCCGTCAGTCCTGCCGCACGGCCTGTGGCCGCCCCGGCAGATTGGGAAGGCCGCTTTGCGGCATTGGAAATCTTAGGAAATGGAGTTTGACGCAAGCGCGCGGCAGATAATCTCACACAGAGACACAAAGACACAGAGTTGTGATATTGGCGCAAGCGCCTTGGAAGTTTAGGGGTTGAAAGGGTTGCTGTGCATTGGCTTCCAAAAACTTTCCTAATCCGCCGGAGGCGGTTCCCAATCTGGTGCGCCGTGGCGAAGCCACACGGCATGGATGCTGGCGCATGGGGCTTGCACCAATGCGGTCGCATCCTGGCCGTTGGCTCGCGGTAGCGAGAAGGCGCACCAGCTTCCCAGATTCGGCGCGGTAGCGCCTTTATTTCCTTACGACCTTGCGCCATTGGTCGTCAAGGCGCTTGGCGCTGACGGGAACCGGCGTCTTCAGTTCCTGCGCGAAGAGCGAGACGCGCATCTCCTCCACCATCCAGCGGTATTCCACCAGCGCGGCGCGGTCGGCAAAGCGCATCTCCTCCGCATCGGAAATCAAATCGCGGTAACGGCCCCAGTAGGCATCCACCTCGCGCTGGCGGCTGGCATCGGCCGACTGGCCGAACTTCGCGCGTTCGAGCCGCATGGTGATTGCATCAAGGTAGCGCGGGTAGTGGCGCAGCCTCGAAAGGGGAATCCGTCGGGCGAAGGAGGGGAATACCAGCCATGCGAGCTGCCCCTTCACGCCCTGCACCGCCGATTCAGGAAGCTTGGAATCAGTCTCAAGCAGAAGCGAGACGGCGGCCGTCCGGTTCAGCGTCTCGACTATGAGGGGCGAAATGGCGGCCACCTTCTCGGCAAGGGCCGTGCGCAGCATGTCGCGGCGCCTGTCGAACTCGGCTGCGGTCAGCACAGGCGGGCGGCCGATGACGGCCGCCTCCTTCACGCCGGAGAGCAGGACGTC
>JAGCUY010000200.1 GCA_017962605.1 Kiritimatiellia bacterium
CATCGCCGAAGACTCAAGGGCCAATGTCGCCATGACCCTTTGGCGACAGCAACATCGCTCCGGCAAGCCAGCCGCCTCAATGCCGCAACTTCCGCTCCCCATTCATGGGAAGACTCGCCCACGAATCACTAACCCAATACCTGAATATTGCAAATATTGTTGCATTCCCGTGGGCATTTTGATACAATTTTTCTGCCGCGTGTTTTTTTATCCGTGTGGATTTTGAACAACGGCGTCAACCTAAACAACGAAGAACAACAATGAAAAAAATCCCAATGGCGGCCATGCTCGCGCTAGCCGCGTTTACGCTCCCCGTCTCGGCGGCGACGTATTATGTCAATTCCGACACAGGCGAGGATGTTGACCCCAAAGTCAATAAAAAGGCCGGCCTCTCCGAGGGTGCCGCGTTCAAGACGATTCAGTTCGCCATCGACAAGGCCGCAGCTGGCTCGACGATTCTCGTCGCCCCCGGCGAATACGAGGCCATCAAGTCGAACAACAAGAAGCTGACCATTAAGGCCATTGAAGGTTTTCTTGAGACTTCCATCACAGGCTGGAACAGCGCTGAAGAACTTTACTCCCCTGTCGCTGCCGATCTTGGAGCGTGGGGAACGCAGGCGCAATACGCCACGATTGAGCAGACGGTATTCTCCGATGGCACGAAGGTAAAGTGGTGGTGGGATAGTGAGGCGAAATATCCAGAAGAAGGATGGGACTATGACGCCCATTGGTATTCCTATGAATACCATTTCATTTCGATTACGCCTAAAAAACCGAAGGGTTGGGTTGGCTATGATCCGCCGGAGGGCGTGACATGGGAGAGAGATTGGGATTGGTTTGGCACCACGAAGACTGGCCGCATGGAGCCGGTTTACAAAGGCGGAAAAAACACCGTCCTCGTCGGCTTCTCCCTTGATGAAGGCCAGCGAGCGGTCTGGGGCGGCACTCTCCAGAACTGCGAGATTTCCGGATTCGGGATTTACGGGTCTGGCGGCATGTATGACTCTTCGGGGAGTTCGGAGCTTTATGGGGAGGGTGGAATCGTGCACATGTCATCGCTGACAGACTGCTGGGTTGAATACAATGACTGTGCAGGCTATGGGACAGATGGCTATCTCCTCGCTTCCACCACGGCAACCCGAACATACATAGAGGGCAACTCCTATAGCGCCGTGCTTGTGGCGGACAGCACCCTCAACAACTGCGTTGTCTCACATAATTCAGCCGTAGCCGACAAATGGGGCTACATGGATGCTTGGAGTCTAATCGGCCGGTCAACTCTCTATAACTGCACCGTTGTGGAGAACGATGTCGGCTACCATAATAGCTATGGGCAAGAAGTGGAAACCACGGCTGACGACCCCGACGGCTATGAGTCTAATGGCAAGTACTGGAAATGGGTTGATTTTGACGAACCCGTCAAGGAGTGCTCCTGTGCGCTTGCCAACAGCGGAAACAAGGTGTTCAACTCGATTTTTTACAACAATCTTTCCATTGATGGTCTCCAGCACAACGTCGACACCAACGCATTCTTCGACACGACCTACACATACGAGAACGAAAAAGGGAAAATGGTCACTACCCGTTACGACGCCAGTTCGCAGTTCGTGAACAGCTGCACCGACGTGCTGATTGACTCCTCGAAGAACAAGAAGGTGAAGAGCACCGGCAACATTGCTGCCGACCCTTGCTTCATCTCACCCTGGGACTACAGCCTTGCCCCCTGGTCGCCTTGCGTGAACGCCGGTGCAGACTACCAGTCCAAGACAGGAAAGACCGACATGTTCGGTGGACCGCGCAAGGTCGGCGCAAAGGTCGACATGGGCGCCTACGAGCTGCAGGCCTCCACGCCCGTCCCGGCCGACTACGACGGCGACGGCATCACCGACGCGGCCCTCTGCTTCGCCGACACCGGCGAGTGGTGGATCTGGGGGTCGCAGAGCGCTATTGACTCCGGGGCGACATACGTCTATCTGCCGATGCCGAAGGGCGCCACGCCGATCGTGGCGGACTTCGACGGGACAGGTTTCGGCTCGCAGCCTGGCTACTTCGCAGGCGCCGAGAAGGAGCCGTTCTTCGTCCACCTCGATGGCGGCATCTATGGCGAGCCTGTGACGAACTCCTTCGCGACCTACAAGGACGCCAAGGGCAAGGCCGTTTCGACCAAGGGCGCGACGCCGGTGGCCGCGCGGCTCAAGGCTGGTGCCCCTGCGACATTCGGCATCTACGCCTCGACGGTGGCTGCGCCAGTCTACGTGTTTGAAAACGGCCTCACGTATGGCGGCAACGCGAAGATTCTCGCCAAGGGGTCGAAGCCTGTGATCGCCGACTTCGATGGCGACGGCATCGACGATCTTGGGGCCTACACGTCCTCCGCAGCGGCGCCTGCCTTCACGGTTCTCCGGAGCGACGAGGGCTATTCCCTCACGGCGCCGTTCACGCTAGCGGCCAACTTCTTCTACCCGACTGCCCGCCAGAGCATCCCGCTGGGCGCGAAGGGCGCGCTCCCGTGCGTTGCCGACTACGATGGCGACGGCCTTGCAGATTTCGCCACCTATTCTTCGACGGCTGCCACGCCCGAGTTCACGCGTCTGCTCAGCTCGAGCAAATACAGCGAAACCCGCACGATGCCGATGGGCAGCAAGGGCGACGTCCCCGTGGTTGGCAACTACGAGAATGCCGCGCCGGCCGCCGCCAACATGGCGGTGTTCACGGGTTCCACCTGGCGCTACTGCGATTCGGGCTACGAGGATGAGGCGGCGGTAGGCTGGCCCGCGCTTGCCACGGAATAGCCTTGTCCCAAGCGCATAATTCCAAGGGTAAGGCGCCCCGCCCTGTTGGCGGGGCGCCTTGTTTATTGGGCGCGGCTGGAATGGTGCCCAGTCATCTATACTAGCGCGCGACTTGCCTGACTGCGGCCGAGACGGCTCGGGCAACGGCCTTCATGCCGTTCCAGCGAAGGTGGTTGCCGGTTTCAGGATCAATGGCCAAGCCGATGTCATCGGGGAAGGCGCGGTAAAGCGCCTTCCTCGCATCGGCGAAGGCAATTCCGGCCTCTGCGCAGAAATCCCGCATAAGCGCGTTGAGTTTTGCCAAGGTGCGCTCCTGCCCTTCGCGGTCCCGGTCTTTGGCCGAGCGGACGGGAATTGGTCCTACAAGGACTGGGCGGACTCCAGCCTTGCGGCATTCGAGCGCCGCCGAGGCGAGGGATTGGAGAATATCCTCTGGTCTTGCGCCAAAGAATGCGTCGTTGTGCCCGCACCATATTACGCAAATTGCCGGCTGCGGCGTGGCGCGGGCGATTTTCCGAATGGAGGACGGAAGGTCCCTTGCTTGCGAACCAGGGACGGAAACATCCTTGAATGTGCCGGCGGGTATGCCAGTGTCGCGCGACAGGAATTCCACGAGGCCGTGTTCGCTGCCGTCCTCGCCGACTGTGGCTGTACCATGCGGAAGGCTGTCTCCAGCCACTATGATGCCGCCGCGACGCAGGGGCGGATCCGAAACCAGAAGTATTGACTTCTCGGCCTCCTGTCGCGCGTCTGGTTTATTGCCGGCAAGGAGGAACTGCTGGCGCGCCTCGCGCCAGCGCGCCGTCCGGATAAGCGCCTCGCCGTAGCGAAGGCGGAAGAAGGAGTCGCCTAGGCCGCGCTTCTCCGCTTCGGAAAAGTCGGCGCAGGCGGCTTGCATGCGGCCGAGTCCGAAACGCACGATGCCCCTCTGCCGCAGGAGCAGCGCCGAATCCGGGCGCGAGCGAAGGGCGTCGTCAAGAAGCGCCAGTGCGCTAAGCGGGTTGCCTGCCTCTGCGCGGAACTGGGCGCGCGAACAGACGCCATAGTCGAAGTTCGGTTCAAGCTCCGTCATCCGCGCGAATTCTGATTCGGCGGCCTTCGCGTCCTTGTTCTCCCGCCAGAGGGCCATTGCGCGGTTGTGCGCCGCCTGGAACGACCATGGATTGAGAGTGCAGGCGCGTGTCCACAGCGAAACTTCGGAGATGTAGTCCTGGGCCAGGGAAAAGGACGAGATGCCGAAAATGGCAAGCAGGGCAGCTGTAGCCGCCACGCGCGCCTTCGAGAGCTGAATGGATTCCAGGGCCAGGGCGGCAAGCCAGGCCGCGCCAAAAGCGGCTCCGTAGGCGTAGCGGTCTGCCAGCACTTGCGTGGCGCCGGACTGGATAAAAGGCGGCCACAGATATGGCGCAAGGACGGCGGCGCACCAGGCAAGCGGAACGAATAGCCGCGAGCCTGTCCGCAATGTGCGGACCAGGGCGATTGCGAAGAGTATGACGGACACTGCGGCGACAAGGCATTCGCTTGAGAGAAGCGGCCGGCGTAGATCGAAGTTGGGATCCAGCGAATGGCCAAACGGCCACGCGACGGCCATTGCCCAGCGAGGGACTGAGCGCAGTGCCGCCGATAGGGCGGGCGCGAAGGAAGTCCCCAATCCGAAATGTCCGGCGCGGAAGGCGTCGGAGGCCGGATTGCCACCCCGGGCGGCCATGCTGTGGTGTATTTGGATCCAGGCCAGGGCCGCGAAAGCGGCCGCGAAGGCGCAATAGATGGCAAGAGTCCTCAACAGAGGTCGCGTAAGGCGCGGCCAATGGGACGTGCCTTGGAGCTGGCAATCATCTGCTTGCGCCATGAACGCAAGCGCCACGAACGCGGGGAATATGGCGGCCGTCTCCTTTGCGCAGACGGCAAGCAGAAAGCAGGCGAGCGCGGACGGTGATGGCCGCTCTGGCCGCCGGACGGCCAGCAAGAGACCCAAAAGGAGGAAGAGCAAGGCAAGGATTTCCTTGCGATGGGAGAGGATGCCTACAGACTCCACGCAAACTGGATTGAGAAGAAAGAGCGCGGCGGCCGTCCAGGCGGTTCCTGCTCGCAAGCCAAGCCGACGGAGAAGAACAAGTCCGGTAATTCCCGCGAGCAAGTGCAGCAGGATGTTTTCCGCATGTGGTCCGACCATGCCGTCTCCGAAAACGAGGAAGTCTATCCTGTGCGAAAGTTGCCGCAGTGGGCGCGGCTGCGACCATAGGTCTTCGAAGGGATTGACTTCAACATGGCCTGTTTCGTCCACGTGCCGGACGGCGGGGTCTGATTCGACAACGGAATGGTCGTCGAAGAGGAGTGGCGCGCGCACAAGCGGACTTAGGACTGCCGCAACAAGAATGGCTAGCGCTAGCGCTTCAGCAACTGGTTTGATTTTCATAAATGCAAATATATCAAAAAAGTTCAACGAAGCGATAAGAGTTGCTTTTGTGTAGCGCTTGCGCTAGCGCAGGCGGCGCCTCTTCTCCGCGAGGAAGTAGAGCGTCGGCACCAGCACCATCGAGACGAGGCTCGCGAAGGCGAGGCCGCCCACCACCACCAGGCCTAGCGGACGCCATGTCGCCGAGCCGTCGCCGTGGCTGGTCGCCATCGGCAGCATGCCCAGAACCGTCGTGAAGGTCGTGATCAGCACCGGACGCAACCTCTGGCGGCAGCCTTCCACGATTGCGTCGCGGAGTTCGCGCCCGCGCTTCCGCAGGAGGTTGATGTAGTCGATCAGCACGATGGAGTTGTTCACCACGATGCCGACTAGCAGCACCATGCCGATGTAGGCCGACATCGAGAGCGGCGTTCCCGTGATGTGCAGAGCCGCCGAGACACCGCCAAAGGCGAAGGGCACGCTGAACATGATTAGGAGCGGGTGGAGCAGCGATTCGAACTGCGCCGCCATGACCATGTAAACGAGGACGATGCCAAGGGCGATCATCAGCGTCAGCGCCTTCTCGCTCTTCTCCTGCTCCTCGATCATGCCGCCGTATTCTATGGATACGCCATCCGGCAGCACCAGCTCGCTCTCAACGCGCTTGCGCACGTCGGCCATGACGTCGCCCTCTGGACGGTCCTCGGTGGCGTCGAACTCCACCGAGACGATGCGCTGCTGGTTCTTTCGCGAAATGGTCACGGGGCCGGTGCCCTCCACCACCTTGGCGATGGCGTCGAGCCTGACGCGCCCGCCGTCTGGCAGGGGGAGTTCGGTGCGGCGGATGTCCTCGATGGTGGCTCGGTCGGGCGTGTCGAGGCGAAGCGTGATGTCGTATTCGTCCTCGCCCTCGCGATACTGCGATGCGTCGTTGCCCTGGAAGAGGGTGCTGACGACTGTCGTGATGGCCTCCATCGTGAGGCCCATCGCCGATGCCTTTTCGCGGTCGATCTCGATAGACAGCTCAGGCTTGCCCATGTCCTGCGAGATGCGGACGTCGCGGGAGCCGGGCGTCTCCTCGGCGAAGCGCTTGATCTTCTCCGCGATGGCCGTCGTCTCGTCGAGGTCGTAGCCATAGACTTCGATGAGGAGGTTGGCGCCGCCGCCCATGAGGATGCGGTTCATGAAGTTGCCGGTGTTGGAATAGATCTTCACGACCTCCGGCCACTGCGAGACCTCGCGGGTGATCTCGTTGCCGTATTCCTCGGCGGTCTTGTTGCGGAACTTCGCATCGACGAGGCGCAGGCGGATCATGCCGGCGTGCGAGCCTCCGCCGCCGAACAGGCCGCCCGTGCCGCCGGCGCGCAGCATTTCGGAAACGATGTTGTCCTCGCCACAGACGCGGTGGACGACGTCGATGATGCGGCGGCCGGTGTCTGCTGTGAGTTCATACCGCGTGGAGAGCGGGAGCTGGTAGTTGATGGAGAGCTGGCCGGTGTCCTCCTTGCCCATGAACTCGCTTCCGAGCGAGCCGAAGCTCCAAATGGTTACGGCTATCACGGCCGCCGCGGCGAGGATTACGAGCCACCGCACGCGGAGGGCCGTCGAGAGAAGGCGCGAGTAGCCTTGCTCCAGCGCGGCGAAGCGTCCGTCGCTCCAGGCGTAGAAGCGGGCGTATAGCGAGTCGCCCGTCGGCTTCGGCCTGAGCAGACGCGAGGCGAGCATGGGGGTGAGCAGCAGCGAGCAGATGACGGAGGCGCAGAGGGTGGCCGTGACGATGCCGCCGAGCTGGCCTAGCATGATGCCCGTCACGCCATCCACGAAGACCAGCGGCACGAAGACCACGATTGTCGTGAGCGTCGATGCGAGAATGGCCGTGCCGACCTCCTCGGCTGCGGTGACTGCCGCCTTCTCGCGCGGCGTGCCTCGGGAGATGTGCGAGATGACGTTCTCCAGCACCACTACGGCGTTGTCAACGACCATGCCCACGGCCAGCGCCAGCGCCGAGAGGCTCATGAGGTTGATCGTCCAGCCGCGCAGGAACATGAAGCTGAAGGCGATGATGAGGGAGAATGGGATGGTGAGCGCGATCACGAACGAGGTGCGGACGCTGCGCAGGAAGAAGAGGGTCACGAGCACCACGAAGAGTCCGCCCCAGAAGACGGTTTCACCTACTGACTTGATCGACTTGCCAATCATGTCGCTGGTGTCGAAGACGAGGTCGATGGCGTAGTCTGCGGGGAGGTTGCGCTTGATGTCCTCCAGCTTCTCCATCACGCGGCGGGCTACGGCCATCGTGTTTTCGCCGGAGCGCTTCTGCACGTCCACCATCATGCCGGCGCGGCCCTTGCGCTCGACGATGCGCGTCTCCTCGGCGAAGCCGTCCTCGACGGTCGCCACGTCGGACACGCGCACGACTCGGTCGCCGTCCCGCTTCACCACCACCAGCCCCACCTGCTGCGGGTCGGTGAACTCGCCGGGGACGCGGATGGTGTAGTCGATTGTGCCGATCTTCACATTGCCGGCTGGCTCAGTCTGGTTGTCGGCTTCGATGGCCGCCGCGATGTCGGCAACCGAAAGCCCGTAGGCCGAGAGCTTGCCGGGGTCGAGCAGGACGTTCACCTGGCGCTCCATGCCGCCGAAGGCCTCTGCCGTGCCTACGCCTGGAACGCGCTTCAGCACATCGACGATGTCGTCGTTCACGGTGTCCTCCAGCTTCTCTATGTTTTCCGTCGCCGTCACGGAAAAGCCCAGGATCGGCATGTTGGCCGTGTTGAACTTGAACATTATCGGGTCGTCGGCATCGTCGGGAAGCCTGCGCTTGGCGCGCTCCAGCAGGTCGCGCATGTCGTTGGTGGCCTCGCTAAGCTCCGTGCCCCACTTGAACTTGCAGGTGACGCGGGAGGTGCCTTCACCCGTCTGCGAGGTGATTTCGTCAAGGTCGGTGACGCTCCCCAGCGCGCTCTCGATGACGCGCGTGACCTGTTGCTCCACGTCCTCCGTGGATGCGCCGTCCCAGCGGGTGAACACGGAAATGGAAGGGCTCTCGATTTCCGGCATCATGTCGATGGCCAGCCTGGTCCACGAGATGACCCCGAGGATCAGGACGGCGAAGAAGACCATCAGCGTGGTGACGGGGCGGCCGACGCCTATTTTGGGAAGGAACATAGGGAGTTGAGAAGTTGGGAGGTTGAGAAGTTGAGAGGTTTGGAAGTTTGGAGGTTTGGCGCTGGCGCGCCTTGGAGGTTTGGAGGTTGTGAAGTTGAGAAGTTGCTAGTTAACTACTCGGACGGGGGCGCCGTCTGCGAGGCGGTGGAGTCCGTCGATTACGATTTCGTCGTCATCAGCGAGTCCAGACGCGATTTCAATCACCGCGTCGTGGCGCAGGCCCACGGCGACATCGGTAAGCAGGACCTTGCCGTCCTTCACGCGATAGACGCAATTCTTGTCGCGGATGCGCAGGACGGCCTCAAACGGAACTGTCAGCACGTTGGCGCGTTCGTCGAGGGCGAACTCGCCCTTGGCGAACATGCCGGGCCGGTAGCGCCCATCCTTGTTTGGCAGGAGCGCACGCACCGTGACGGTACGCGTTTCTGAACTGGCGGTCGGGTAGGCGTCGGCGACGACAAGCGGGACGACTTCATCGGGATAGGCGTCAACGGTGACCGCGATCTTCGTCTCGCCCGGCTTCAGCAGCGGGATGGCCGTCGTGGGAAGCTCGAAGAGGACGCGCAGCGGGTCGGTCGCGACGAAGGTGTAAATTTCGGATGCGGCCGTGACCATGGCGCCGGGGTGCAGCTTCTTCGCGGCTACGACGCCGTCGAATGGGGCGCGTATGACCGTTTCCTCAAGGTCCAGTTCGGCGGCGGCGAGGCCGCCTTCGGCTTGGGCAAGGGCGGCGGCGGTGCGGTCGCGGGCGAAGCGCGCTATGTCGAAGTCCTGCTCGGATGCGACGTTGGATGCGCGCAGCCGCTCGGTGCGGGAGAATTCGCGCGCGGCGTCGTCGGCCAGCGCGCGCGCGGCGGCCGTTGCAGCCTGCGCGGAGTCGCGGGCGATGCGGTATTCGCGGTCGTCAAGCCGAGCAAGGACGTCGCCGGCCTTTGCGCGCGTGCCCTCCTCGACGGATGTGCCGTCGGCGAGCGCCGTCGCGGCCAGACGGCCTGGAACCTTGGCGCAGAGGGCTACCTCTGCGGGCGCGGTGAGGGAGCCGGTCTTCACGAGCGACTGCGCGATTGTGCGGCGCTCTGGGTGCGTGGTGCGCACTGCAAAAACCTTGGCCTCTTGTTCGGCTCCAAACACTACCAAATTGGTTGCGGCAACAGCCGCAATCAAGGAAAAAACCTTAATATTCATAATAATAATTATACAAAAAACAGCACTCAACCGGGAACCTGGCGCGGTAGTAGTTGAGGCGTGACGAACTTTCAATTAATGCCTAAGTGCAACATCCCTTTCGGCGGAGAGGCCAGAGGCGCGGTCGCGGCAGACGATACGGTAACTGCCAACGGGGTCGTCAAGGTTCGTCTGGAAGGATACCTTCGCCACGCCGCCTTCGGCGCAGAACCATCCTCCACCGTCTATCTCCTTGCCCAAGGCGTCATAGAGGCGTATCTCCACCGGGAGTAGGGCAGGGGATGGCGCGCCGTCCTCACCCCTGACGGTGAATACTACGTCGCACATCCCTCCGCACAGGACGGCTTCTGGCGCCTTGACCTCGACTTCGGCGATCTTCGTGGGCAGGAAGACGAACATCCGCCCGTCGTTGGTCGTGAACGAGACTGGCACTTTGACTTTTCCCCCTTCGCGCGTGAAGGAATATTCCTCGCCGCGCGAGAGTTCGTAAACGGCGCCGATCCTGTTTCCGGGATCGTCGAGCGAGACCCATCCCCGATAGGGCAGGCCCTTTTCCATCACGAGACCCCACGGCCCGAAGTAGTCGCCGAATGTGCGGTGGTCGTTGATTGCGAAGAGATATTTCGTGTCGCGCCATTGCCTGTTGAAGACCACGATTTCGGACGAGGAACTGTCGGAGGTCGGCCGGTAGCCTTTGGCGGCGAGTTTCACGCGCATCTCCTCGGCGGCATCCTGCATGGCCTTCTTGGCCAGCTGCGTCCCCTGGTGCGTCTTTGTCGCGGCGTCACGCTCCTGCTCGCGCGCATCGACGTCCTCCGTGTGGTCGGTCTCCGGCGGAGGGTCGAAACTCATGACCTTCACCTCGATGTCCGGCTTTAGCGCGGAGACACATTCGGAGTCGGCCATAAGGATGCCTCCGGCGGCCTGGAATGCCTTTATCCTCGCGACCATGGACTCGGTTAGGAACTGGCACTGCGGCGCGTAGAGGACCTTGATGCCGTCGAAGCCGTCGCGTTCGAGCGTCTCCTCATAGACGACGCGGGGGTCGAGCCTCGCCCGCTGCGCGCAAGTGACCGCAGGGGACTTCCACCCCCGCGTCGCCGGACCGCCCATGGTGAATGTCGTTAGGCTCTCCAGCACCGCGAAGTCCGGCTTCTCCCGTTTCAGGCGGCGCAGGACAGGTCCGAGTGGCGTGACGACGCCATTCAGCATCTCCCTCATTCGTTCGGCCGACTCCGGGTTGGTGTAGCAATATCCTTTCCTCGTGTGCGAGTCGTGAATCGTGTTCCAGCCGTGATACATGATTGCGTCCACAGGCTTGGCGATCATGGACCATGTGGCCTCCTGCAGCACATCCGGCGGGATGGTCGGGAAGTCCGCATCCGGTATGGCCTTCACCCAGTCCGGCGGATTGTCGGGAACCACATTCTTCGGGGCGACCTGGGAACGGTAGCAGATGAGCTGCGTCATGATAGAAGCCTTCTGCCCGGGCCGCCCGTCGGCCATCGCAAGCACTTCCTCGCAAGGTCCGGCGACGTTCATCGGCTCCGGCTCGGCATAGCACCACTGGTTGAGCATGTCAATGCTTCCCCCGGAACCCCATGCGGGCGCCCAGCGCACCGAGGGATCCCAGAAGCTTAGAAAATCCCCGCCTTTGACGCGCTTCCGATACTCCTCGGCGCAAGCGGAATGGATGGCCGGCCAGCCGTCGCCGCCCTTGTGCCACCAGCGGTAGAAGAGGTTGATCTCGTCGTCGTCAGGAACCACGCCGGTCGGGAAGCGCTTCTTCGCATCTTGAAGATTGATTTTCAGGCCCCACAGGTCCTTGGGCATGTCGCGCCCTGTCTCGGCCTTGTAGCGAAGATGCTCCGTGTTGTAGGATGGGAAGGAGTTTTCGCGTTGCTCGGTGTAGGGCAGGACTCCTTGGAAGGAAGGGTGCCCTGCGAAGAATGAGGCGTCAAAGGCGCTGATTTTGCGGATTCGTTCTATGATTTCCGGGTTCGAGACCTCAAACGAACGCGGCTTTTCTGGCGGCTTGCCGTTTTTGCGCCAGCGAAGGTAGCGGTTCGTGTCGGTGCAGTCTGGCGGGATGAACCTGGCGCCGAACGCGCGCATGGTCCTTATGCCCCCTGCGAGATGCCGGTCGAGGGTGTCAAGGAACGGCTTGGGGTCGAAGTCCGCGTCCACCTCCCGCGCCCCGCCTAGATAGACATAGCTGTGCGTGAAGCCGAAGTCGCGTATCTCGTCCACCGACGCCTCCAGCGGCATGCCCCATATTGCGACGCGCATCCTGTCGCCGACCTGCGGGCCTATGGCGTAGGGGATGGTTTGCGTAAGGGCGATTTCTTCACCGTCGCCGCCGATGGCGCGGAGTGTTGCGCGCATGGTGTGATGTCCGGGACGTAGCCGCGTCTCAATCGGCACCTGGATTGGAAGGTCTGCTCCGTCGGCGAGTGCGTCCTCACGCCATGCCGACGACTTTACGAGCCCCATTTCGCCGAACTGATCGACTGACACCCGCACGTCGGTGAAGCCGCCGCCAGAACGGTTGGCGATGGCAAGTTCCAGGACGGCGTTCGTTTCACCGCGCAGGAAGGCCATGCGTCCGGGGGGGAGGAATGCCGCCGGGTCGCGCCGCATCGGGGTAATGGAGACGCGCCGCACGAAGCCGTCGAAGTTCGCGTAGCGGCTGACGGGGCGCGACCCGATCACCGGGCGGTAGCGTTTGGATGGCGCGAGTCCGCCGCATAGCGGTATCTGCTTTTCGGCGGTCAGCCCGCCAAACTCAATGACAACCCTGCCGTTGGCTCCGAAGAAGAGCGTGAAGTTAGAGCGCGCGCCATCGTAGAGCCGCCGCTTCACGCCCTCCACGCGGAAGCGCCTCGTTCCCATGCCCAGGACGGCGTAGGGCGTCCAGTAGCCGTCTGGAGCCTGGACAAGACCGATCTCAAGTCCTGTGTTGTCGCACTTCTCGCCGCCGTAACTGATGCCCATGTCGTCCCAGATGCGGCTGGCGCGCTCGACCTTTGCGGTGTTCGCCCAGTTACCGACCTCGAACTCCGCCTCGAAAAGGAAGGCCCCGTCGGGGGTGAAGCGCCCCGACAGTTCGGCGCCTCCCTGGGAGTCCTCCATTTCGAAATCGCGGCTGCAAAGCCCGTCTTCGGCGAGGATGCCGTTTTTTCGCAGCCGCACGCCATCGGGCATTTCGCCCGAAGTGAAGTCATAGACTCTGGAAGGGCCGATAGGCTCGCCGAAGTCCGCGCCCTGCGCGGACAGCGCCGACAGGGCGACCGCGAGGGCGCAAAGGAACTTCGTCATCGTCGCGCCTCCGCCGCTACCGCATGATGATTGTCGTACCGAGCTGCGTGAAGACGATGTTGCCGTCTTCGAAAGCGAGTTTCCCAGCGGCCCTGTGGCCATTCGCAGTCGCGGCCCAGCTGGAAATGTTCTGCGTCCCGCTTGCATTGACTATGTTGACGGGGAGGACAATCCTGCCGGACAAATCGGCGTCGCCGACGATGTTGAGCGTGCCGCCGGAGGCGAAGTTGAAGCCGTCGATCGTTCCGGCAGGCTTCGAGACATCGACTTCGACCGACGAGATGGAAACGCTGCCTTCGGCGCGGAGGACTGCACCGTTGGCGACGGAGACCGTCGCGTTCGCCAGCTGGCTTGGCGCGACTTCGATTAGCGACTTGCCCTTGTCGAGGCCGAACATAAAGTTCGGATTATTCGGGATGCGCTTTGCGTTTGCCGTGAATGTGCTGTTGTCGCTTATCCACTGACGAGCGGCATACTCCGTCTCGTTTGATGTCACGTTCGCGACCGTGTCCCAAAAAATCCCGTCAGCGCTCGCCTCCATCATCCAGGCGTTAGGTTCATTGTTATGAGTATTTACTTGATTGGAGCAGATGTCGTAAGACGCAGCCTGTGGCTTGTCATCGTCAAGGCGCATCACGAATTGAATCCATTTCTGGGGGTCGTTGGGATCAAGAAAAACTGAAATGTTGAAGAGATTCCGATTGTCACTATAATAGGTGTTGCTGTCAAGGAACAGATGAGGCAATTTGTCGCTGGCATATTTCTTGCGCCAATAGCATACCTGGCCAGCTGCAGGAATTGTGTTGTCCTCCGCCTCTGTCAATCCGAGGTTCACTCGGCTTCCCGTTGCGTCGTAAAGGGCCAACTCATACATCCTGATTTGTTGGGCGCTTGTTGCCGTTTCACCTTTGGCGACGGCGACGTTCCGCTTGATTGTGAAGCGATACCATGAATACTTGGTGCCAAGGGTGGAGGATACAATGAGTTCGCCGCCCTTGACATCGAGTTTTCCGCCGAAGGTCTGGTCGCCTGCCAGCACCCAGGTGCCGGTGCCTTCCTTGGAGATGGAGAGGGTGCCGTGGCCGTCTGCGGCGTTGTAGAGGTAGTTGGTCGTTCCGGCGCCGTCGAGGGTTAGCGTGCCGCCGCCCGCGTCGGCCGCCATGGCGCCCTTGATGCCGATGCGGCGTCCTGCCACTGATGAGACAATGCGTCCGCCCTGGCCCGTCACGGCGACGGGGCGCGTGGAGGCGGCGTTGTCCCAGAGGTTCGTGCCGATGTATTCAAGTGTCCCCTCCGCATCGGCGGAGCCGAGGAGGATGGCGTAGTCTGCCGTCTTCGTAGCGTCCCAGTCGCCAGTGTATTTCTGCGCAAGGAGGGTGGAGAGACCGAAGGAGCAGGGGGTGTTCGTCTCCGCAAGGGTGTCGAACTGGAGCGTTCCCTCTTCGACGCCCACGACGCCCTTGTTGAAGCGGTTCGTCGCGCCACGGAGAATCCATGTGCCTGTTCCAGTTTTCGTGATGAAGGTTGAGTTGCCGTCGTATTCGTCGAAGGCGCCGGAGAACGACGCGGCCACGGTGTTGGAGCCGGCGAGCGAAAGGACCGCCTGCTTCGCCGAGTTCTGGAAGATGCGCCCGGTGAGGTGCAGACCGCCAGTTGCGCCTGCGTCAATGATTGCGTTCACGGCGCTGTTCAGCATGAAGTGGCGGTCGGTCGTCTCGCCAGTGCCGAGATACCTGACGCGGGCGTTTTGGTGAAAAGCGAGATTGGGATAGGTTGTGACGGTAGAGCCGATGTATCTTGCGGCAAGTGAGGAATACAGAGTTGTTCTGTTCCCGAACATGGTGACGCCAAGGTCGGCGTTCGCGTGCAGGGACATATCCGAGCTGCTGCTGAAAAAGTTGTTTGTCCCAAGGATGTCAAACTTGGAGTATGTCAGCAGGTTGATGTATCCGTTTAACGCACCCTCGAATGACGAAGGCCCCGTGATCCGCAATGGCCAGCTGCCACCGCTTAATTCCTGACGGATGGTTCCTTTTCCTGAAAGGGCGGATATGTCCGTCGCGCGGTATCTGGCATAGGGCATGAATACAGCGCCTTCCGCGACGTAAACAGGCCCGACTTTCATAATTACGCTGCTGTAGTCGCCGTCGAACGACTGCGGGCAGGCGTTGGTTCCGGCGTTCACCTGGAAGCCCCCGGTCGTGTAGTAGCCGTTCACGGTCTCGTTGAGGAGCCTTAGCGTTGCTGCGCCGTTCTTGACGATTGTGCCGCTGCCGGTAATGGTGCCGTTCATCGAGCAGTCGGTTGACTCGAGGTTGAAGACAATGCGCGAGCCTGACCCCAGTTCCACTCCGGCCACGGAGCCGGCGGTGGCGACATCGGCATCGTTGACTGGCAGATCGACTCCGGCTGGAACGGCGACGGTGCTGGTGGAATCGGGCACGGCATTCCCATTCCAGCTGTTTGGGTCGGCCCAGCCGCCTGTGGAGCCATTGATCCACGTGCAGGTGTCTGCCGTGGCGAAGTTGAATGCCGCGAAGACTGCGGTCATTGCGATTATGGTTTTATAGTTCATGGTTTGTTCTCCTAAAAAGTCTCTCCCTTGAGGAACTGCGGCCTTACGGCGGAGTTGTCTGGGTAGCGGCCTGTCTTGAGGTAGGCCAGGACGGCGTCGGCAACGGCTGCGCCGGAGGCGATGGGGTCAGACTCGACGCGCGAGAGTTCTCGGTCGAAAATTGGGTGGAAGCCGGCGTTGGAGTGTGTTACGAAGCGGAAGTCCCTTGGGGCGCGCAGTCCGGCGAGGGCCGAGGCCATAAGGGCGCCGCGCGCGAGGTAGTCGTCCTCGAAGAAGTAGAGGGTGTCGCGGTCGAGGCGCTTTGTCTTAATTAGGCGGTTGAAGCAGTCGAAGCCGGCTCGCTCGATGCCGAAAAGGCGGCCATGCGAAATGTCGGGCCTAACAATGATGCGTGAAGCCTTAATGCCGGCGTCGTTGAAAAATGGGGTAATGGTGTCTTTCCTGTTTTCACGCGACCATGTCCAGTGTATTGAGACGGCCTTGTGGATTCCTGCGGCGCTGGCGGCCTGGGCAAGCGCCCGCAGGGCTGGTGCGTTGTCGAGGCTTGTGGCCCCTGTCGCGCCGGGAGGCGGCTCGCAGTTTTGCAGGACCTGGACGTATGGGACGCCGCTCTTAGAAAGGTGGTGGAAGATGTCGCGGCGGCTCGTGTAGGCGATGGCCAGGTCGGCCTTGCGCGCCAGCGCCGCCTTTACAAGCGAATAGTCGGTGACGCGGACGGAGTCGTCGGTGGAGATCGTGGCCCTGGTGAAGAGGTATCCCTCGCGGTTGAGGCGGGTGCGCAGCTCTTCGGCGAAGGCCGTCTGGAAGTAGCCGACGTTAGCTGCGTGATAGACGAAGAGGACATTCCCCAGCCACTGCTTTTCGCCGCGGTCGCGGACTATGGTCTTCATGCCGAGACGGGCGGTGATGTAGCCCTCGGCGGCGAGGCGGGCGATGGCTGCCTTGGTCACTATGACGCTCACACCAAGCAGCGGGACAAGCTCGCGGGTGGAGGGGATCTCGTCGCCAACGCCCCAGTAGCCGGAGACGATGCCCTGGCGGAGGCCGTCAGCGACCTGGTCCACGAGCGACCGGGCGTCGTCCCTGCTAACGGAGAACGGGAGTTTTCGGGTTCTGATCTTGCCTTTCATTGATGGATTAAAATATACTCTTTATGCTCACCTCTGTCAAGCGAATTTTAGGCCACTTTTTTGAAGGAGGACAAGCGACACGCGACAAGCGACACGCTGGAAGACAGCCGACGGCTGGGAGCCGGGATTCGGGAGCCGCCCCTAGCCCCTATTCCCTATTCCCTATTCCCTGTTACCTGTTCCCTGTTCCCCGTTCCCCATTCCCCGTTCCCCCATTTGCAATGCTTGGGGAGGTTGTTGTAGAATGATTGCTCTGAAAAGGAATTTAATTATGGCACTCAACATCGTTCGCGACATCGACGACCTCGTCAAGGTCAAGCACGTCCTGGCCAGCGTTTCAGACAAAACCGGCCTCGACTCCTTCATCCCCGCGCTCGTGCGCATCAACCCCGATGTGAAGATCTACTCCACCGGCGGCACCTACAAGGCCATCCGCGAGATCCTCGGCGACAAGGCCGACAAGAACCTCGTGGCCGTCTCCGACTACACCGGCCAGCCTGAAATGCAGGGCGGCCTCGTGAAGACCCTCGACTTCAAGATCTACCTTGGCCTCCTCTCTGAGACCTACAACGACGCCCACCAGGCCGACCTCAAGCGCACCTCCGCAGTCGCCATCGACATGGTCGTCGTGAACCTCTACCCTTTCCGCGAAACAGTCGCCAAGGAGGGCGTGACCCCCGAGATGGCCCGCACCAACATCGACATCGGCGGCCCCTGCATGGTCCGCGCCTCGGCCAAGAACTACCTGCGCGTCGCCTCTGTCACCGACCCAGCCGACTACGCGAAAATCGCTGACGAGCTGTCCGCCAACGGCGGAGCCATTTCGCTCGCCACCCGCTTCGCCCTCATGCGCAAGGCCTTCGCGCACACGGCGCAATACGACACCGCCATCGCCGCCTTCTTCGGCGCAACCGCGCCCGAGACGGTCCGCGGCACCTATTGCCTCCATTGAGGCCCGGTTTCGCCATGACGACGAAACCCCTCCGCGCCATTGCCGCGTCGGCCGCCATTCTCGCCTCGTCCGCCTTTGTGGCGGACGGGGCCGGCGGCGCGAGGCCCAGTGAGATTGTCCTGCCGGCTATTTCTGCGGACACCGCGCCGACGATGGGGGCGTACACCACCTGGACGCTCAAGAAGAGCGACACGGACTTCGTTGTCGAGCTCTCCGGCCTCTGCCTCTCGAAGGATGGCGACTTCCTCTGGGGCGTTGGCGACAACGGCAACCTCTACAAGATCAACTTCGACGGCACCTACGAGAACCACTGGACATACGCAGCGGACTTGGAGGGCATCACCATCGACCCCGCGACCGGCGACCTCTACCTGGGCGTTGAGCCAGACCGCGTTTACCGGATGTCTGCCCCATACGACAGCAAGGAGACGATCTTCCACGTCGAGGATGCGGCCAATATGGGCAACTCCGGCATCGAGGGCATCGCCTGGCACAAGGGCGGCCTATACCTCGGCGCACAGAGCGGCGCGACCCTCTGGAAATACTCGACTTCCGGCGCAGTCCTGCAAGGGAGGCGGAGCCTGAGGGACGTTGCGCCGACGATATCGGAAGTAGCCGACATGTGCTACGACCCGGTAAGCGACCGCCTCTGGGTCATCGACTCCAACTCCAACAAGAACAAGCCCCAGTATCTGCCATACACGCTCTATCTCTTCAACGGCGACGCGACGATGCTGATCGCCACCTACCCAATAGGCGACTTCGCGAACTGGAATCCGGAGACGGTGTGCGTTGACCGTGAGCGCGGCTGCATCTGGCTTGCGGAGGATTGCGGCGACGATTATCCGTCAATCCTCCACAAGGTCGAATTCACCGGCCTATGATTTATGAATGGAGGTTTGAGCCCTTCGGGCGAAGTTTAGAGGTTTGGCGCAGGCGCCCTGGAAGTTTAGAAGAACCAATGAAATGTGCCAATGTGAAAATGTTGCCAATGCCAAAACCCAATAGCCAATTCAAGCGACATTGGTAATTGGCAACATTGGTATTGGCTGTTTCCACATTTTCACATTTCAGCATTATTCTCTGAAGAGTCAGGATTTGGAGTTTCGAGACCGGCGAGTTCGTCATCCACCGGCTCGCCATCGGGGTAGCGCTCCTCGTGGGTGCGGATGCGGCCGAACTTGATGATGTCGGTCGCGTCCTCGCCGTCAATCGTCTCCTTCTCAAGCAGCGCCGCGACTAGCAAGTCCACCTTGTCGCGATTGGCCTCGAGAATCTCCTTGGCCTTGGCGTGGGCGTCGCTAATCAGGCGGCCGACCTCGGCGTCGATCTTCTGCGCGGTGAGTTCGCTGTAGTCCTGCTGGCGGCCGACCTCGCGGCCGAGGAACATCATCTCCTCGCGGACGCCGAATGTGCGCGGCCCAAGCTCCTCGCTCAGGCCCCAGTCGCAGACCATGCGGTGGGCCAGCTCAGTTGCCTGGCGCAGGTCCTGCTGCGCGCCAGAGGAGACATCGTCGAGGAAAAGCTCCTCCGCGACACGTCCGCCCATGTCGGTGGCGAGCATGGCGAGCATCTGGGTGCGGGTGTATTGCACCTTGTCCTTCTTGGGAAGAAACATCGTCGCGCCGAGGGCCATGCCGCGCGGGATGATGGTGATCTTGTGGAGCGGCTCACCGCCCTTTATTAGGGCCATCACGACGGCGTGTCCGGCTTCGTGGAATGCGGTGAGGCGCTTCTCTTCCTTGTCCTTCAGGCGGTCGGGGCGCTCGCGGCCCCACCAGACCTTGTCGCGGGCCTCCTCGAAGTCCTGCTGCTCCACGGCCTCCTTGCCGAGGGCCGCAGCGCGGAGGGCAGCCTCGTTCACGAGGTTGGCGAGGTCGGCGCCGGAGAAGCCGGGAGTGCCGCGCGCGATCTTAGCGAGGTCGGTTCCCTTCGCCACCTGGATTTTCTTGGCGTGTATCTTGAGGATCTTGTAGCGCCCTTCCATCGTTGGGAGATCGACGACTATCTGGCGATCGAAGCGGCCCGGACGGAGGAGGGCCTTGTCGAGCACGTCGGGGCGGTTGGTGGCGGCGATGACGATTACGCCGTCATTGCCCTCGAAGCCGTCCATCTCCACGAGAAGCGCGTTGAGCGTCTGCTCGCGCTCGTCGTGGCCGCCGCCGATGCCGGTGAAGCGGGAGCGGCCGACGG
>JAGCUY010000201.1 GCA_017962605.1 Kiritimatiellia bacterium
CGCCGCGGGCGCCGCTGCCTCCTCCTCGGCCGCCACCACGGCCGCCGCCGCCTCAGAAGATGTTTGAATCGACTATGGACTCCATGTCGTTGACGGCATTGGCGCCGTCCTCGGCATCAAAGCCGTCGCCGCCGGGAATCGGGTCTCCCGCAGAAGCCCCTGAGCGACCATCGTACCCGTTCTCACACTCGTACTTCCCTCCTCCCACATAGTACCTAAAACCGCCAATTCCACCAAGTGCGGGTGATGTCGAAGCGGGTTCCCCGACGACATCCGCCGCCAGTCCTCCTCCCCCCCCGCTTGCCCTGCGGAGATTCTGGCCATATGCGAATTGCGAAGCGGACCCGCTCTGGCCTGGCGATGAGGATCCCGCTTGCCCGATGCCACCATTCCCCCCACTTCCTCCGGTGTAAGGGGAAAACATGCCCGCAATGCCGCCTTTGCCGCCCGCGCCACCTTCGCCGCCCTCGGCCGCTCCGCCCTTGCCGCCGAGTCCGCCCCTGCCGCCGCCGCAACGTCCCGCGACGGAGCCGGACACGTCTATGTTCGCGCCGATTTCCATGTCAGTCGCCGATGTCAGGGATAGAGGGCGAGATCCCGTGACCTCCACCTCAACTCCGGCACCGATTGACAGATACTCGAAATGGAACACGGCAATGCCGAAAAGGGCAATGCCGGAGACGGAAGTGCCGTCAGGCAATGTCATCACTGGAACGTCCCCGTCCTTTCCGGTGTCTATCACCAGCCGCCCCTCCTGAAGGGAAAGGCTGGCGTTCGCCGGCCATGCGCCTTGGAAGTTGTCTCCGTCGTAGATGTCGGAATACACGGCGCTTGGCCAATACACGAACGTCGGATCCGACGAAACAAATGCGTTTTCCGACCATTCGCTCCACCCGTAGCCGCGATCCGTCCGAATCCGGTAAACATAGTCTCCCGGAACCAGCATGGGTGAAACAAGCCGACTATTGGATGTGATTCCCCCCAAAAGAAGCGGATCGAAGGCAACGTTTGCGGAGAGTTGGATTTCATATTTGGAAACGCCATCCCCCAACAGGCGCGAGGTGTCGAAAACGATTCTCCCGTCATCCGACAGCGTTGCGTTCACCAACGTCAAATCGGGCGGATTAAACGCCGTGTCCGACACGTCCCGGAGTGGGTAGCGAAAGAGCGCCCCCGCGTTCTTGCCGCCACTTCCGTCACCGGGTGCGCCGACAACCAGCTCGTTCCCGTAAATCGCAAACGACTCGCCGAAAAACTGATTCGCGTTCATCACGGGGGCATACACCCGCATGGCCTCGGTCCATGTCGTCCCCGTCCTATGGAACAATACTACGGAGCCCCCGTTCCCGACAATGCTGCTGTCTCCGCTTCCCGCGACGGCAATCCATTCGTCCGTCATATCGACGAGACGTCCAAAGCCGGCTTCGCCGTTGCCGTACATGGCCGGAACCAGATACTGGGAGTCTTTCCAGCGAGTTCCGTCGAAACGGAACACCATTGCGCCGCCATTTGCATAGGTTGTCGGCGATGATGCGTCAAGTGGCGCGCCTATCACGGCCCATTCGCCGCTGACGGCCAGAGAGGCGGCGAAGTAGTCTGTTCCCGGACGGGCCTTGATTTCCTGGAAAAGGTCGAACTGGCCTGAGCCGTTCCTACGATAGACGCAGCATTTCCCGCGGCAGTCCTCCAGATCGCTCGTCGAAAACGGCGAACCCACGAAAAGCCATTCGTCGGACATGGCCACGGAATACCCGAACGCCGCATTGTCATGGGACGATAGCGTCTGGAGGAAAACCCACCGGCCGTCGTTTGAATAGGAATAGACATGGACTCTGCCCTCGTAGTCGAACTCGTCTGGCGCCCCGACGACAAGGATGTCGCCATCCATGGCCACGGCGTGTCCGAAACTCCCGTTGTCTTCACCCGAAGGCGACGTGAGTGTCTGATAGACGGCCAAGGGGTTCGCGTCCCCGGCATAGACGCAATCAGGTTCCGTGTCCGAAAGGCATCCCGCCGCGAACCCATGGCTGGAAGCGGCGATTGCGCACGCGGGGCGACCCGAACGGCCGCAGTTGACTATCCGGTCCCATCTGTTCACGAAATCGAAGAACTCTTCCGCGCCGGTGGCGAAAACATAATTTCCGGAAAAGGCCACGCCCATCCCGTAGGCGTCGCCGGCGGTTCCCGTCGCCTTTGAATTGTTAACCGTTCCCGCGGCAAGGGCGTGGAACGTCCGGCTCCGCCATTCCCCGTGTCTTCCATTCCCGTCCACGCCCCTTGCCCGGCAATAGAAAGTCCCTTCGGCGTCGAGTTCAAAGAACGTCATGTGAGAGGCGGACGCATCCACCGTCGCGTGGTGCACGACAGTTTTGAACTCGCGGTCCGAAGCCACCTCGATTTCGTACGCCGCCACGCCCTCCATTGCTGACCACTGGATGTTGAACGCGTTGTCGCCGAACTGCAGCACCTCGATCCGCTTCGTCAGCCCAACCAGGCAATCGAATCTGGCGGTTTTCCCCCAAGGGCCCCAATTGCCCTTGTTGTCCTGGGCGCGGACGCGCACCGCCGCCGAGAGATTGGCGCCGGCCTTCCACGTCAGGCATTCCCGATCAGTGTAGAACTCTTCGAGAATCTTGCTGAAACTAGAGTCGGAGCCGATCTGCACACGGTAGCCGCGTATGCCGGACTCGTCTTCCGGAAGATCCCATTTGGCGGTGACGACCCGATCATTCACGGAGGCGGTCATGTCCTTCATGTCGGGACCGCGCTGGTCAAGGGGATCAAGCGGGATGGTGAAGCTCGTTTCCAGCCAGGAACTCACGTTGCCGTTGCTGTCGAACGCACGGACTCTCGCCCTGTAGGGGATCGCGCTCGGATCTAGAAAAGGGATGCTTGTGGTCTTGTCGTTCACATTGACGAACATCCCCCAGGACGAGTCGTCGAACTGCCCCGTTTTTGTGAACTCGACGTAAATCCCCTCGACGCCCACATTGTCCCGTGCGCCAGGGATGTGCAAGTCAACGGTTCCGCTTGGCTGAACGGTCGCTGTAAAAACACTGGATTGGAAGTATGGCGGCGAAGTGTCCTCAATCCGAAAAGTCATTTCCGCCCAGTCGCTGCACCATTTTACCCCCGTGGCCCGGCATATCTGGCTTTTTTTGCGCACTCTGGCATAATAAGTCTTCTCATACGAGAAATACCCGGAAATAGGGTGGCTGAACCCAAGCCAGCAGTTCGTCACGCACGTCTTGAGACTGAATGCCGAAAAGGACGGCTCTGTGGATATCTGGAATTCGCACGTGTTGCTTAGGTAATAGCCATAGTCGCTGGTGACGCTCCACGAGAAGCTCAGGACGTCCCCGGTTGCGCTCCATTCGAAGCCAGTTGGCGGAGCAGGTTCCAACACCACGCGATTGGAACTCCCGGATGAGGAGGTCCCGGAACTGCTCGATGCAATGCTGTCGTATTGCCTGGCGACGGCGTTGGCGTATCTTGCCCCGGCGACGAGGTAATCCCATTGCGAGGCGTGGATGTCGCGGGTCGAGACATAGCCGATTCTGTATTCCGCAGCCCTTGCGGCTAGAATGGGAAAAGTCGCCATGCCTATAATTGCGAAAACGCGATTCAGGAATCCGCGAGTGCATTTAGTGGAAGTGTTCATGGGTATGGGTGCTTTCATTTATTTGAGGGGGGCTGGGCTGTTTCCGCCCAATCACGGCTTGTATGGCTCGATGATCTCCTTGCCAATCGGGACGGTCGTGGAGCCGGAGCCAGTCGGGTTGCCGTTCTCGTCTGTCGTCACAGGCTCGTCATCTGGTGCCGGCTCGACTGGCTCGTCGTCTTGCCCCGGCCCCTCATCTTCCCCGACTTCGGCCTCTTCGTCTTCCGCAACCGCCACCTCAGGAACCGGATCCGGGTCGGCGACGGCGAATTCCGGGTCAAACGGCTTTAGCTTTTCGTTGAGCCGCTCAAGGCGCGCAAGGGGTTCCGCGACGGCGGCGTCGCTCGCGATTTCCGATGACTTGATTTCGGAAATGTAGTCGTCAATGATTCTCCAGGAACCTTCCTGGATCACGGGGTCGTCGCTGCGGACGCCATTCTCGACATAGTTCGCCATGTCGCGGACGCTGTTCTCGTAGTCAAGTGTGGAAAGGAACTCCAGGTCGCGCGTCAGGACATCCCAGACCTTGTAGGGGGCCTTGTCGTTCGCGGCCAGGTCCACGAGGTCGGAATACAAATCCAGCGATTCGCCCCATAGGCTCTCCGTAGGCGGCTCCGCGGCGAGTTCCATTTTCACCATGACGTTGTCCGCCACGGAGAATGGAGCGGCCCCGCGCAGTGCCATCAGAGCCTGCATGCGCACGTCGTA
Source organism: Kiritimatiellia bacterium (assembly GCA_017962605.1). Taxonomy (GTDB): domain Bacteria; phylum Verrucomicrobiota; class Kiritimatiellia; order RFP12; family JAAYLN01; genus RGIG5952. The sequence continues at coordinate 4,370 of JAGCUY010000201.1, forward strand.
TGCGGCCGCCTCCGCGGACGCCACGGTGGCGAGCAGTTCGGGCAAGTCCTCTTCAGGGGCGGTCTTGATCAAAAGGTCAAGCGCCTCGCGGCCGCCGCCAGTTGCCGAGGAAAGAGAGGTCAGGACCGCTACGATATCCTCCGACGTCATCCCGCGCGAGGCCAGGGCCGCCTCAAGCGCGGCTAGCTGCGACGCTGTCCCGCGCTCGCGGATCCATTCCAGGATGGAGAGGGGGACGGACGCGTCGTCGTCGTCGGCAAGCACGGCCGCATCCAACGACGAGAAGGCGCCGCTTTCCACGAGAAGCGCGGCGCCTAGCGCCCTCACCGAAGAGTAGCTGGACGCCATGAGACGGCGCGCCAGCGCGACATGGTCGACGGAACTGTCCGCCATCGTATTGAAAACGGCCTGGCGGAACCGCGCCTGCGCGTCGAGCTGGCGAATCGGATATTCCTCCTCATCCTCGGGGATGTCCGCCATTTCGTCCCCTGTGCGCGGCGGCCGCGGGGCGAACCAGTCCGCAAAGGACTTCTCGTCCATGTCCTGGCCAATGGCGGGAATCGCGTCGGCCGCAGCTGCCGCGTTGCCGGCCGCGCGTTTAGGGCGCTCGACCGCCGCCTTGCGCGGACGCGCCTGCTTCTTCGCCTTGACTTTTTTCGCCGCCGCCGGCTTGTCGCCAGCCTCGGTTTTTGGCGCGGGGGCCGAACGTCGGTCAATCAGAATCGCCGCAACGACGATTGCCACAACGGTTACGCAAAAGAGAATGTTGGATGTTTGCTTTTTCATTTTTTTAGAACAAGGATTCGGTGGGGTTGAAGAAAGAGTCAATGTAAATCCAGCGGGTGCCGACGACGATTGCCGGATCGGCCAGCCTGTCGTCGCCGACCCAGTAGCCCGGGACGGCTACGGCGCCCTTGACGCCAAAAGGCAGGGTCCGGAGTTCCCGCCAGCGAGACGTGCTGAATACACGGTAAAGAGACGGCGCCTTCGCCGAGCCGGAGTATGCGCCAAAGTCGGCACGGCCATCCCCGTCCCAGTCCGCAACTGCGGGAGTCGCGCCCTTGACGCCCAATTCCACCGCCTTGCCGGACGGGAAGAGGGCCTTGTCCGAGTAGTTTTCCCCACTTGAGAGAACGGAGAAGGCCGGCTTTGAGGCGGAAGACGTATATACGGCAAAATCGTTTGTGCCGTCGCCGTCGAAGTCCGCTGCCAGGGACGTCGCGCCCTTTGTGCCGAAGACGATGGCGGGGCGATCGTCAGAGAAGACAAAGGACGGCTTTTTGGCCGTGCCCGACCAGGCGGCAAGGACGGCGGGTCCGCCGCCGCCGTCCAGCATTACAAGCGGCGAGGACGACTTCAGGCCAAGCGGCTTGCGCATGACGGTGCCATCGGCCAGGAGGAACGCGAATTCAGGAGTGGCGGCGGCTGCGGTGTAATAGCCAAGGTCGAGGCTGCCGTCACCGTCCGCGTCCGCAACAACCGGGGCCGCGCCCTTTTCGCCAAACGCCTCCATCCTGACGACGCCCGTGGACGACTCCCAGATGCACCACTCGAAGGTGTCCGGGTTCCATGTGGCGTGGTCGGTCTTGCCGTCTCCATCCCAGTCCGCCTGAACGGGGACGCCTTGCGGATGTTCAAAGGCCCCAATGTCGACCGCGCCGCCGATTTTCCTAGGCCGGCCGTCGATGTCGAACTTTCCAGTCTTCTTCGTGAGGTCGGCGCCCGCGTCGCGACAGGGCGACCAGGGCAAGAGCCGCCAGTCTTCGCAGACGAGATCGCGGAAAAGCGGGTCCATCGCAGAGACAACGTTGCCCATGGTCTTCTTCCCCATGCGCGCAAAGTCGGCGGGATTGCCGGCCAGATCTGTCCTGTTGTTCCAAACGATGCAGTTGGAGCAGTCCGCGTCCACAACGGCCACGCCATTGGAAAATACGCCCGTCATCTTATACTCCAGCCAGGGACCAAATGGGGTGTCGCCGACTTTTTCAAGTTTGAAAAGGGGGATTTCCTTGAGGATGTTTTCCGCCACGGTGCAATTCATGAGGGTGCCGCCTTCAATTAAATCGCCCCTGCGCGCATGCGGGTCGGTTGTTCCGTCAAAGTAGTCGCCAGCCACACCATCAATTACCATATTAGTGATGGGAACCGTCCAGTCCTGCCTGTTGCCCGCCACGAGGCTGTTCAGGAGAGTTGCGCCCCAGACGCCCTGCACGACGGCGTTGTTGACAATGCGGCACCTGTTCAGCGTCCCGCCAAGTATGAGTGCGCCAGCCCCTTCGGGGGACCAGTAAACATGTTCCTGCACGTTGTCCACGATGGAGGAATCAGACACCGCCGCCGACCAGGCTGCAGTCTGCGAAAGGTTTGAGATGATGCAATGGGAGAGAGTGCCCCCAAATGCGCCATTGACGGCATTGCGCAGCATGAGCCCCTCAATAACCGTGGCAGTTCCGCCCAGCATGGCGTCTTCGTCGTAGAAGCCTGTCCAATAGCGGTTGCCCTTTTCATCCCAATCGTAGATTTTCGCCTTTCCATGCCGACCTAGGTCGCAGAGCGGCGTCTGACTGAAGTAAACGCTATCGTTGATTATATAAGTCTCCCCTTCGATTGCAGTCACATCCGCGCCTTCCGCACTGCGGATGGTGAGCTTCTTGTTTCCCGAAACGATTGGCGCGTAGATGCCGGGTGCTACGATGATCGTGGAGCCAGACGCGGCCTTTTCTATGGCTTTCTGGAGGGTTTTGAAGGCGAGCGTTTCCTTCAAGCCGGTGTTGGAGTCATTTCCGCCACTGGCATCGACATAATAAGTTTTTGCCGATACGGGGAGCGAGAACGCTACGAGAGCAAGCATTGCCGCCAATATGTGTTTCTGCATGATAGCCTTTCGTTTGAATCGTCTTCAACTGCGGTTACATTTCCACAAAGAAATGAAACTACACGCCATGAAAATACTATCAGATTACCCAGCGCAATGCAACCAGCCAACTAGTTGTATTGGGTTAGTGATTCGTGGGCGAGTCTTCCCATGAATGGGGAGCGGAAGTTGCGGCATTGAGGCGGCTGGCTTGCCGGAGCGATGTTGCTGTCGCCAAAGGGTCATGGCGACATTGGCCCTTGAGTCTTCGGCGA
>JAGCUY010000202.1 GCA_017962605.1 Kiritimatiellia bacterium
ATGGGGAACGGGGAATGGGGAAGTTTGGCGCAAGCGCCTTGGAGGTTTAGAGGTTTGGCGCAAGCGCCCTGGAAGTTTGAGCCATGATATGGCGCTACCGCGCCGGACTTTGGAAAGTTCTTGGGAAATTGGTCGCGACAAAATGTTTCCCAGTTTTTCCAATGCTGCGGAGCAGCCTTTCCAATCTGCGGGGAACGGCCACGGGCCGTGCGCCAGGGCTGACGGCACATGAGGCTTGCCTCAATGTGGCGGCGGACTCGGCGCGGAATGCGCAAGCGCATCCCCGGCAGTTTCCCTGCTTCGGCGCGGTAGCGGCATAAGGGAACGGGGAGGGTTAGGCCTTCATTTTGATGCCGCGGTCGCGGAGGCGCTCGATTGTCCAGACGCGGTAGGAGCTTGGCCAAGACACCAGCAGGTCGTTGAAGTATCCAGGCTCGACATCCGGCCGGTATTTGTTGAAGCGCGCCTGGAAGAATGCCTCGTTCTGCGATCCAATCGGGCGCTGCGTCTCGTGGATGAAGTCGCCGAGTTTCCTCGTGATTCCCTGAATCGAGTTCGCCCACATCAGCGAGGCGAGGGTGCGGAGGTCATTGTCGCCGGTGCGGTCCGCCAGCTCCAACAGATCCGGCACGACGAGGCTCCCCCACGAATCTATCACCTGGTGCTCGATGCTGACCGACGTCCCGCCGGTGGTGTGGTAGCCGTATTGGGCGAAGTCGGTCTCCGGGCCCACCACGGTGTCGAAGAAGAACATCCAGCTGGCAAAATACCATGCGGCCTTCTCGGCGCGTTCGAGGTGGAGCTTATCGCCCGTAATGCGGTAGAGCGCGAGCGACGACCAGAGGAACGGGTAGGCCGTCTCCTTGTCGATGCACTGGCAGTCGATTGCGCCGGCGGTGCACTCGAAGCGGTCGAGGTCTCGCTTGAAATAGAAGTCGCTGGCGTGCAGCGCTCCGTCGAGGTATTTGCGGTCTCCGGTTTCCTCGTAAAGCTCGACGAGCGCCGGAATGATGAACCCGCCGATTGAACCGCCGGCCGATGCCTGGCGGCCGTCGATGTACCAGGACTTGCCGAAGCCGTTTTCCTCCGACCAGTTGCCGAGGAAGAAGTCGCAGAGGCGGCGCGAGAACTCGACGAATTGCGGCTTGTCGATGCCATGTGCGCGAAGGAGCCGCGCCATGCGCACAGCCTCTGCCGCGCCCCAGCCAAGGTTGCAGGCGTCGGTCGTGAGGGTGGCGTCGGCGTTCTCCTCGAAGTTGTAGTTCCAGCGCGGGAAGAGGAGTCCGTTCGGGCGCTGCGTCTCCAGGAATGTGTCGAAGATGCCGATGCTCTTTTCGAGGAGGGCGTCGTCGCCGGTCGCGAACGCCTTGGCGGCGAGGAGGCGGCCGTTTAGGAAGTTCTGGCCGGTGAAGCCAATCTCGAAGCCATTGGCGAAGGTGGCGATGTCCGTCCACCACTCCCACTTCATGCGCTCGCGCATCTCCTCTCTGGTGATGCGGGCGGCGTGCTGGTCGCCGAACATCCGCTGCTTGCGGTTGGTGGCGAGGAGCCACTTGCCCCGGTCGAGGCAGAAGAGAGAGCGGATGTAGCGGGTGCCGAGTTCGTATGCCTCGTCTTCCGTCATGCACGGCTCCAGCGCGGGCTTCAGGAGCCGCAGCGCGTGCCGCATCATGTCGATGGCCGCGTAGTTGCGCCACTTCGGCTTGCAGATGCAGACAAAGGTCCTGGCAGTGAACTTTCCGCCGGGGGCGAGCGTGACGAAGGTCTCGTAGCGCGGCCCGAACACGCCTTTGTTCTCGTAGGTATATGGCGCCTCCACGACGGGGCGGATGATGACATGCTCTAAAGTCTGCGGCTGAGGGGCCGAAGGCCTCCCGGGCGTGTCGCATGTCGCGTGTCGCATGTCCTCCGCCCCGGTGGCGCGCTGGGACGCGCGCCCACCCGCCATCTCCAGGCCGCACGAACATACCAGCGACTGCGGAGTGTCGGCGGCGGCGAAGACGGCAAGGCCGACTTCCGAATTCTCGGTGAGGGTGCATCCGGGGACGCCGGTGCGCTCGTATGACATCACCCACGGCTCGCCGTCCTGCGTCAGGCCTTTGGGGATCTTCACCGCGCCCATGGAACGGCCGTTGTAGATGTTCTCCTCGCCGCCAAAGCCGTTGCCATTGTAGTTCACGCACGGGATGAGATAGTGCTCCGCCTTGAAGAGGTCGCGCACCCGCAGTTCGTCGCGGAACTTCACCTCCTCGCCGCCCACGTTCTCAATGGTGCGGGTGACGGCGAAGGCGCCATCGCCCAGCGACTCCACGCGCTCGTCGGCGAGGCGCAGCGCCCCGTTGGGCGACACCCACGGCAAAAGTTCCCCGACAGCGCCCTCCGCGCTCCCGGCAACACCATTCAATGCGAAAAAGATCCTTTTCATTTTGTTCCCTCGTTTGTCCAGCCGGTGCGGCCGGTGTGGGCGTCTCGGACGCGCCGCCAGCCACCGGCGGCTTCCTCAAGCGTCTCAAGCGCGTCGGCCGCCACTTGGTGCGTCTTCAGCGCCGACGCAGACGGGGCAAGCCGCAGAGTCACCATGGCCGACGCCTCCTTGGTGACGGCCTCCGCCCCCGGCGCGGCCAGATCGATTGTCTTGACGGTGACCGCCTCGCCAGGCCTCCTCTCGCCGACCTCAATGGCCAGCGCCGGCGCGACTGAGCGTTCATAGTGCCCAGCCACCGGATCGAAGTAGTCAAAGGCGGCCTCCGCCACCTCCACCGCCTGCGTGGATATTGGCACGACCGTCCTCGCGACGGCCGCCAGCACTCCATCGCCGGCCTGCGGCGGCTCAGCGGAATAAACCTTGAAGAGGGCGGCGTCCAGCGTCGGCGGCACGATGGCCGCGCCGTTGAGGCGGCCCTTGCCAAGCAGCAGCAGCTCCCACCTTGCGATGTCGCCCACGGCAAGCGTGCGCGGGTCAAAGCGCGAGGCCAAGGTGAACTGTCCTATCGCGCCAGAAAAGCCCTCTGGCCTCCCCTCCTCTGGCAGAGGCAGCACCTCGAAGGGCTCCCATTGCACAGGCAGGGTGCGGCGGACAGTCCGCGTGGTGGTGCCGAAGAAGGTCTGCGTCCGCTCAACAAGGCCAAGGTCCATCGTCGAACGCTCCGTGGCCACCTTCATTGGCTGGGCGGAGAAGGCTGGCACGACCGCGCGTATGACCTTGAACTGGCCGTCGCCTTGCCCGGCATCGGATACGCCCTCGCCGAACGGCTCCCCGAACTCCAGCGCGGCGGGCAAACCAGTGGGGCGAGACAGCGTCAGGTCGGAGATTTGCGAAAGCGTTATCTCGTAGCAGACTTCGAAATCCTGTCCGGCATAGATGCGTTCGGGGCGAGCGTAGGCGCGGATGCCCGAAACCACCGATGCCGCATCGGCATTTGGCGCAAGCATGATCGCGGCAAGCGCGACTGCCGCGGCGGCGCCTTTCGCGCGGCGCAGGACAAGGCGCACTGCCAGCGCCAGCCAGAGAATCGCCCATGCGGCGGCGAACGCGGCGAGGCGATAGTGGACGGGCGGGAGGAGCCGCCGGAAGAGGGGCGGAGTCGGCGAGGC
>JAGCUY010000024.1 GCA_017962605.1 Kiritimatiellia bacterium
TCGAGAACGCAAACCGCATGGTCCGCAGGTGGTACCCCAAGGGCACCGACTTCTCCAAGTGCTCGAAGGCCGAAATCGCCGCCCTCGAGAGAACCATCAACTCCATCCATAGGCGAATCCTCGACGGCCTCTCAGCCGATCTGTTCGCCCGCTTACACAAAGCCGCGTAAACATCGAATAAAGGAGTCCCGCAAATGCAAACCATACACCTGCTACCCGCACGTTTACTCAATGCTATCAGAAATTCATTTCATCTGACTTGCAATTCACCCAGCCTTATTGCACCAAAAGGCGCGATATGCTAGAATCATATCTGTCCAAAACTTATTCTGAGGTACACATGCCTTTCCGTTTCGCAACCCCCTGGGCTTTCCTTTTGCTCCTGCCGCTGGCTTTCGCCGCCTGGCGGCTGCTTCGGCGTCCAAAACGCCCCCGCGCCGTTCCTTTCGCTCCCGTCGCATTCATCCCCTCCGGCGGCTTCAGCCTCCGCGCCACGCTGGCACGCGCCACCCCGTTCGTAATTGTCGCAGCCCTGGCCCTGCTAGTCATCGCCGCCGCCCGCCCCCAGACTTTCCTTTCGCGCGAGCGCCGCTCCGCCAACGCAATCGCCATCGCAATGGCCGTGGACGTCTCCGGCTCCATGATGGCCCTCGACCTCGCCGGCGACCCCAACGCCGACGACGCCCCAACCCGCCTCGACGTCGTCAAGGACGAGTTCGCCTCCTTTATCTCGCGCCGCCCCGACGACCTCGTCACCCTCGTAACCTTCGGCGGATACGCCTCCACGCGCTCCCCCCTCACCGCCGACCACCGCGCCCTTCTCCAATACCTTAAGGCCGTTTCCGTTCCCGGACTCGACGAGGACGACGGCCCCGTCGCCGCCGACGAGGCCATGACCGCCGTCGGCGACGGCCTCGTAACCGCCTGCGCCCGCCTCCAGGAGTGCGACCTGGCCACCAAGATCGTAGTCCTCCTTTCCGATGGCGTGTCCAACGCCGGCGTCGTCCAGCCCGCCAAGGCCGCAGCCATCGCCGCCGAACTCGGAATCAAGGTCTATGCCATCGGCGTCGGCTCACGCAACGGCGTTGCCCCTTTCCGCACCGTGCGCTTCGGCCGCCCCGCCGTGGTCGCCGGACGCGTCGAGTTCGATGAAGCCGAGCTAAAGGGCATCGCCTCAACCACCGGAGGCCGCTACTACTCCGTAAGCGACCGCTCCGAGCTCGACGACATCATGCGCGAAATCGACGCCTTGGAAAAGACCCGCGTCGAGAGCGACGTCTTCAACAACTACACCGAACGCTTCGTGACGCCGCTTCTCGCGGGCGCCTTCCTCCTGGCCCTCGCGGTCGCAATGAACCTTTTCGCCGTAAGGCGTCCCATCTGAGGCTGTGGCCATGCGCTTTCTCCATCCCTGGATACTTCTCGCCGTTCCCATCGCCGTAATCGCGGCGCTGATCGCCTTTGTGATGCTCTCCCATAGGGAGAACCGCCTTTCCCGCCTCGCCGGGCCCTCCGTCCTGCGAGCCGCTGGCCTCGCAAGCGGCGGCATCGTCTCGCGCCTTCAAATCGCCCTCCTGGCTGCCGGCGCCCTGCTCCTCGCCATAGCCGCCGCCCGCCCGCAGTGGGGCCGCTCCGGAATGGCCTACTCCTCGCGCGGCGCATCGCTTCTCGTCGCCCTCGACGTCTCCCGCTCGATGCTCGCCACCGACGTCCGGCCCAACCGCCTCGAACGCGCCAAGGTCGATATCCTCGACCTTATCTCCGACCTTCGCGGCGACCGCTGCGGGCTTCTCGTCTTCCGCGGCAAGGGCGTGATGCTCTGCCCGCTCACCGCAGACTACGCCTTCCTCCGCCAGGCCATTGACGGCGTATCCGTCGATTCCGCCCCGCGCGGCGAAACCGACATCGCAGACGCCCTTGAAAAGGCCCTTGAGGCCCTTGCCTCGTCCGCCGAGGACAACTGCGCAATCGTCCTGATTTCCGATGGCGAAGACCTCGCCGGACGCGCGGTCAAGGCCGCGCAGAAGGCCGGCGAGCGCAACATCCCGATCTTCACCGTGGGCATCGGCGACCCCGCCGGCGCCGACGTTCCCGCAGCCGACGGCAGCGGCGCGATGAAGTTCGGCGGCAAGGCCGTCCGTTCGCGCCTAACCGAGCAGACTCTCCGCGAAATCGCCACCGCCTCCGGCGGCGCATACATTCCGCTTGCCACCGCCGGCACTGCGGGCACAACCCTCGGCGCCATCTACCGCCAGCATTTGAGCCGCCTCGCCAAGCGCGAATACGACGAAATGCTCGAAAACCGCTATGTCGAGCGCTACCAGCTCTTCCTCTTCCCGGCGCTTGCCCTGCTACTCGCGGCCGCCTCGCTCTCACGTGGACGCCTCGCCCGCCGCCGCCACATTCCCGCCGCCGCCCTCGCCATCTGCTCGCTCCTCCTCACGCCAAGCCTGCATGGACAAACCGCCCCCTCGCCCCGCTCCACTTACAACCAGGCAGTCGATCTCTACAACGCCGGAGACTTCACCAACGCCGCCGCCACCCTCCTCCCGCTCTCCATCCGCAACGACATGCCGGAGGCCGTGGAGCTCTTCGGCGCCGCCGAGTTCGCCAAGTCCGGCGACGTCGCCATCGCAACCACTGTCGAAGAGCGCATGCGCCTTCTTGAAAGCGCGGCCGCTTCCTTCCAGCTCGCCTTGGCCGCCGGCGCCGCGGAGCCGGAGCGCGTCGCACGCAACCTCGCCCGCGCCACCTCCACTCTCCCCTCCCTCCGCGAGGCCGCGCGCCAGGCCGAAATCGAATCCAAATACGCCTCCACCCCGCCGCCCGCGCTTATTTCCCGCATGCTCGTGGCCCAGCGCGACATCTCCGCCAAGACCCGCGAGGCCGCCGATGTCGCCGACGCCCGCGAGCGCATCGAGGCTTTCGAGAACCTCGCCGCCAAGCAGCACGACATCGCCGACATGAACACCGTCGTCGCCAAGAGCCTGGCCCAGTCCCTTGAGAACGTCACCAACGAGGAGGCCCGCGCCTCCTTCCAGAAGCTTATCGACGCCACGGCCAAGACCATCGGCTCCGCAACCGACGCCCTTGAGAACATCGACGCCTCCGCCGCGATGGAGTCCGACCGCGCCGGCATCCTTCTCCTGGAGGCATGGAAGCCGATGTCAGAGCCGCCGGCATATGTCCAGGAGGCGATTCTCTGCGAAACCAACGCCGCCGTCGCCTCCAACGAACCGCGCTGGCGGCTAGTCCCCGACGCCGACGTCGCCCTCGACACAATGCGCTGGTTCTCGCAAACATTCCCGCACTGGGCCGAGGAGTTCATCAAGAACGACGAGCAACAGCGCGCGCAGTCCGGCTCCACCAACGCCCCCGCCTTCACCCAGGAAAACGCCGACAAGATCATGGAGCTGATGGAGCCGCTGATGTTCCTCCTTGAGGACAACGCCAAGTTCAGCGGCAACGACGAGGCGCAGCGCACCTCCGGCGCCCGCGAGGCACTCGCCCTCCTGGAGCAGATTCGCGACCTCCTGCCAAAGCAGAACCCGCCGCCCCAGCAGTCCCAGGACCAACAGCAACAGCAGCAGGAGCAGCAGCAAGACCAGCAGCAACAGCAGGAACAACAGCAGCAGGAGCAGCA
>JAGCUY010000203.1 GCA_017962605.1 Kiritimatiellia bacterium
CCCGCAAGACCGGCGCGCGTGGCCTTCGGGCTGCAATGGAAAAGATCATGACGGACATCATGTACAACGTCGCCGGCGGCAAGTCGGCGCAGAAGGTCGTCATCACGGCGGCCATGGTCGAAGAAGGCTTGAAATGACAGTCACCCTGCTCCGCGCCAAGCTCCACCGCATCCGCGTCACCGAGGCCTGCCTCGACTACGTGGGGTCGCTCACCGTCGACCTGGACCTCATGGAGGCCGTCGGCCTCTTCGCGCGAAATGCCGTTGAGGTCAAAGGCTGCGTCCATCCACTTGTCGCGGTAGGCAAGCCCCTCGAAGTCGTGGTTGCCGTAGATGAAGAGCTTCTCGACATGCCGCCCGTCGGGCAGACGGTCGTCGGGGAAGACCTCGCGCCAAGACTGCGCGACGTTCTCCAGCTGCGGAATGATGCCGTGGTCGGTGAGGTCGCCGGGAATCATCAGGGCGTCTATCCCCTGGTCGCGGAACCAGCGCAACGCCTTGCGGAATGTTTCCGCAGAGGCCCAGTTCGTTATGTGGGGGTCGCTCGCGACCCCGAAGCGAAGAAGTTTGGATAGGGAGGAACTATTCATACTCCTAATTATCGCATAGAAACTTCACACATGCAACAAGGTTGTCAGCCATCCCCTGCGAGAATGCGGTCGGAAGCGTTCAAACGGTAAACGGTCAACGGCAACAGCCAGAATTTTGTGGTAAACTTTAATTGTTTCGTAGTATCAACGAACCTGAAAGGACAATCATGACCGACCTAACCCTCTCCGCCGTCGTCACGGCCGATTTCACACATACCACGGCGAATTTCCGCCCCGCGCTACACTCGTCGAGCTATGCCCCGAACTTTGAACGCGCATACATGGCCGCTTGGGACGAAAAGCTCAAGGAGATGAACTTCGACTACGTGCGCTCGCACGACCTTGGTCTCATCAACGGCGGGTCCCGCGCCTTTGACGTCCAGTATGTCTTCCCGCTCATGCACCTCGACCCATCCAAACCCGAGAACTATTTCTTCGCGACGACGGACTTCATGCTTGACCTGCAGTACGCTATCGGACAAAAGCCCTTCTACCGGCTCGGCACGTCGATCGAGCACACGGGTCTCGTCCACTTCGCCGCCGAAATCCCGAAGGACTTCGACAAGATGGCCGAGGTCTTCGCGGGCATAGTGCGCCACTACCTGAAGGGATGGGGCGACCCCGCAGGCAAAGTGCGCCCGATCAAGTACTGGGAGATATGGAACGAACCAGATGGCTCCAATAACATGTGGAGCTTCAACGGCGGCGTGAACGACCGCGACCCCGTGAACAACCGCAACGACGAGCGCCGTGCCCTCTTCGTCGAGTTCTTCGTGAAAGTCCTGAAGCGGCTGAAGTCCGAATTCCCCGACATCAAGGTCGGCGGCCCCGCGCTCTGCTCCATGCATGAGGACTGGCTCCGCCCGATTCTCCGCGCCTGCAAGGCCGAGGGCCTGAGGCCCGACTTCCTTTCGTGGCACTGCTACGGCAACGACCCCGACCGCATGTTCAATATGGTCGATGCGGCGGAAAAGATGTGCAAGGAGGAGGGATTCGACGGACTCGAGTTCATCATCAACGAGTGGCACTACATCTGCAAGGCCGGCTGGGGCCGCAACGCGAATTGCCGTGCGCCGGACAACATGAACGACATCAACTCCGCCTGCTATTCGCTCACGGTGCTCTCGCGCCTCCAGACATCCCGCTACGACCAGGCCTACTTCTACGGCTGCCGCTTCTACGGCTCCTGGGGCTTCTACTACGCCGATACTGGGGAACTCAACAAGAATTTCTACGCGATGAAGGCGTTTGGCGAAATCAAGCAGGACAGCGCCGACATCTGCGCCAGCGCGAGCGCGGACAAGGCCATCACTGCTTTCGCGACAAAGAGCGCGGACGGAAAGAAGGCGTTCCTCCTCGTCACCGACTTCAATGGAAGCCGCATGGACATCCCCGTGTCCGTGAAGGGGGTCGAGGGGGCGAAAAGCGTAACCGCGCGTGTGCTGAGTTTCGAGAAGAACCTTGAGCCGGTCGCCCTGGAGGTTAAGGACGGCGGATTCACGCTTTCCAAGCCCGACGCCTACTCCGCCGCCTTCCTCATCACCTTTGAGTTGTAGTGAAGCGGCGCTGATACATGGTGGCGGCCATGTCGCGGGCCGCCTGCACGAGTTCGGGGTAGGGGGCGTCTGTCACTGTGACGAAGCCTACCTGGTAGTTCTCACCGTCGCCGCGCCCTGTGAGCGCCTGGTCCATCCACTGGAACCAATGCGTTCCGACGTAGCGGGGATGATCGAGGCAGGCGCCTACATAGGCGCGGTAGCTGTCCGCGCGCTCATTTTGGTTGCGGGTGGCGACGAGTCCAGTGTGGAACAGCCCCCGGTCAAGCGCACCGAAGTGGAACTCGCCGCTCAGCAGGGGCTTGTCGATTGCGGTGGGAGGCAGGTCGCGCATCGGCGGGTAGCCGTATGCGTTCACGCTCACCACGTCGGCGTATCGCGCACATTCCTCGTAAATCACGTCGCGGCCCCAGGCTATGCGGCAGCCGAGGTAGAGGCGGTTCGGCGCAACTGCCTTGACGGTGTCTCTCACGACGCTGAAATACTTGGCCACTGTGGCGCGGTGGATATCGGCTAGGTCCTGCCCGCAGCGCGCCTCGTCGGGCATGTTCGTGATGGCGAGGAAGGCGTCCCATGAGCCGTAGCTGGTTCCCCAGGCCGCGTTGAGCGCCTCTGGTGTTCCGTATTTCGCCTCAAGCAGGTCGCGTGCGGCGATCTTGGCAGGCTGCATCGCCGGCGAGCGCAGGATTGCGCGCCCGATTTCCATGTTGTCGCTTCCCCAGCTTAGCTCGTTATCGACGAACCAACCGATGCACCAGGGATCGTCGCCGCTTCTCGCGGCCTCGTCGGTCGCGCTCGTCCAGACATTTGACGCGAACTCTGGCGTGAAGGGGTCGCGCAGCTTGCCCCACCAGCCAACTGATCCCTCGATTGCGGGGCCGCGCGTGTTGAACTTCGCCGTATATGGCGTCCTGCGCATTTCGCGGATTGCCTGGCTGCTCCAGTTCGCAATCGTGTTCAGCCCCCAGGCGCGCATACGGTCATGTGCGCGCTCCGCGCAGTCTCTCTCCCATCCGGGACCATACTTGCGAAGTGCGTTCGCCTTCGCAAAGTCAAAGCGGTTGAAGGGAACATGCGCAGGGTCCTTGTAGAAGCCGTGCGCCTCGGGGGTCTCTTTGATAGACCAGAATGTCCTGAATACAGGGTCGTCCTTTGCCGGAAGCCATGCGAAGTATTTCTCGCGGAACCCGACGCCTGTTTCGGCGCTGGTGAAGACGGCGTCCACGCCGTGCGAGAAGAAGAGGTGCCCTTCGGGATCGACGAACCACCACTTGCCGTTCACCTTTTCGGTGCGGAAGAATCCCGTGGCCTCCAGCTGCGGGCCTCCGGCCCAGCCGCCATATTGGTCAACGTCTGGAATCGGGCCTGATGCGTTCTCCTTGAGCCACGCAGCCTCGGCTTCGCGGGCATCGGCGAGGTCGGCGTCGCAGTGGATCTTGCCGGGCCAGTCGTCGTGGGCGAACTGCCCGTAGCAATCGACGAACGGCAGGAAGGTGGCGGCTGGGAGAATCTTCTGATCCGCACCCTCGCTCGTCGCGACGATGCGGGTTACTGCGAAGCCGCCGGGATTGCCGTCCTGCTTGAAGAAGATGTGGAATGAACTGACGTGCTTGGCGTCGAATGTAGAGCCATCGCCCGGGGCTTTCGGGAAACCGCGCATCCCGACAAGCTCCAGCGGGGCGTCGAGCGCCCATGGCATGTTTTTAAAATCCACGCGCAGTTCGCCGGCAGCGTAAGGCGCGAGCCGGACGCTCCCGCCGGGGGACTGTCCCTGCACGCCCTGCACCGTTCCTTTGATGCTCAACTGCACCTTTTCGGCACGGTCGGTGGTGTTGCTCACCGAGATGACGATGCGCCCGAATGGGGAGAGGTCGCATTCGCCGGAGAGGAAGTCCATGCGGACGCCGGGGAAGGGGGCCTTGACGCCAGTGCGCACCTCGGCCGCGCCATCGGGCAGCATGGAGAGCGTGGAATCGGCCTGGGCGCGCAGCTCCGTGGCCTCGGACGGCCATAGGACGGTCTCTCCCGCTGCCGGGTGTTCCGCGCTTGTCGCGGCTGCTGCCACGGCAGAGGCGACGGCTTCAGTTCCTAGCGCGCAAAAAAGAGCGCAGAGCTTGATTGACGAGCGAGTGTGGTTCTTGTTCATAAATTGAACCCCGCCGTCAATAGGGCGGCGGGGCGTTTGGGGATGACATCCCATAATATGCTAATCCGTTTCTTATTGAATCGTTATGAAGAATGCGCCTTCTGACTCCCCGAAATAGCGTATCGCGTCGCGACGTGCATTTCTCGCAATCTCGGCTGGCGTCAGCTCCCGGTCGTAGAAGCGGATGGCGTGAACGCGATAGCCAGTGGCCGTGGCGTCGCCGCCAGACACGGGACCACGTGCGCCGATGGTCATCACGCCGCCAGGCGAATCTCCCCACCAGTTGCCGTATACAGACCCTTCTGGCTTCGCCGCGTTGACGAAGAAATCCACTGCCGAGTCTTTCGACTCGCTCAACAGGGTGACGGTCATCTGCATCGGCCGCTCGTATGTCTGCCAGCCATAGTGGCCGGTATCACTGCTGGGATTGCGATCAAAGAAGTAAAGCCGGTATTTCCCCTCTCCCTGGTCTTTGATGGAAATATGCTGCTTGTGGCTGACGAAGATGGGCAAGACCCACGCATCTTTGGGGAGATTGGGCGAGACGACCGCCTCGATGGTGCGGACATCCGTCCGGCGCGCGGCATTGAGGGCCATGCGTCCCCTGCGGACCTTGTACAGTGCATCGGTTTCAAAGACACCCGAGGCGGCGTTGAGGAGGAAATCGCCGCTTAGACCTGTAAGATCCTTCCATGCGCTTGCCTCGGCATCATGGTGTCCGAAGCCAGCATTCTCCTTGGCGTCCCAGAAGCCAACCAGTCCATCCTGCACGTATTTGCTTGTCTGCGTAAACACGGCCTGAAGCGCGGCACCTCTCGTTGCGCTGACGTCCACGGTGAAGTCGTTGGCCGTGCCGGAGACGATTGCGTCGGTGTCGCCTTCCCAGCCCAGGAACTTCCAACCCTCTGAGGGCGTCGCCGTAAAGGTGGCCGTCTGCGCCGTGCCGAAGGCGACCCACGCGGTCGCCACGCTGTCCGTCATCGCCGTGCCGTTGTTTATCTTCACAGTACCGCCCAGTCCGTCCATCCACGCACGGAGCTGGCACTGCACATTGCCGTCCACAAGGCGATAGGCGAACCCTTCCTTGCGCAGTCCGCGGAAGCGCAGTCGGTCCACCGCGCTGTTGTAGGCGATCTCCCCGGCGTTGAGAATGCGGCTGTAGAAGCGCAGCGCATTCACCGTGTAGCCAAAGTTCTTGTAATCGCCTCCGTTCGGAAAGCCTACGCGTCCGCCGATCCACGTGTTCGTCTGAGCGCTTCCGGTCCAATACATGCCGTCGCCACCGGCGATGGAACCGGTTTGCGGCGGCGCTCCGTCGAGGTAGAAGGACTGCCCTTGCGGCGTGTTGCCATTCATCGTGTAGGTCACTGAAATCGTCTGCGCATCGGGCTGTCCGTCCATCTTCCACTTGAGATGGTTGTTGTCAAAGAAGAACTGCCGCTTGTTGTTTGTTTCGTTGCGCAGGGTGATTGTTTGGTCTGCGTTGAGAAAAACCGCATGGACCCAATTGCTCGAGGGCAGCCCGGAGACGGCGCCTTCTATTGTCAGCACGTTCGAGTGCGCAAGAAGGTTGGTGGCGCAAATGCCAACCGCGTTCTTTTTCAATCCCGTCTCGTTGAAGGACGCCGTTTGCGAAAGCACGAGGAAGTCTCCGCCACGCCCGGTCAAGTCAACCCAGCGGTTGGTGGACGTGTTGTGGATTCCCTCGCCCGCGTTCTCGATGCCGTCCCAGCGGCCGACAAGGCCGTTCGTCACATACGGGATTTCTGGATTGTCATTGTCGCGCACAAACGCCGCTCGGTAAACGCGGCCGCACGCGGAGGAGAGAACAATCACCGGAGTCGAGGCCGAACCCTCGGTCACGCACGAGAAGTCACCTGTCCAGCCGGAGAACTTCCAGCCCTGCAGCGGAATCGCGCGCAAGGCAACAGGATACACTTCATTCGAGAACGGTATCTCGTTCTTGGCCGTCGCATTGGGTGTGGCATTGACGTCGTCAGCCGCCACCATGCCGCCCTCTCCCGCCGTGGCAACCAGGGCGTATTTGTCGCTGGACGGCATGATCTCGGCCGGAGCGCCGAAGAACCGAATCTGGTCTATCGTGGCGTTCAGCTTGATTTGAGCCTGCGAAAGCACATTGGTGTACAGACGAACCGCATGAATCGTGTAGCCATACGCTTGGTAGTCGCTACCGGTCTGGCCGGTACGCCCGCCGATATGCATCGCCGAAGAGCCAGAAGGCGATCCCCAATTGTTCGTGGTTTTGCTGCCCGTCGGTGTCGCACCGTTCTGGTAGCACTTTGCCGCCGACGTATCATCCGAGAATGTGACGGCAATCGTTTCCTGAGTCGGCTTCTGAAGGGTCCGCCAGCCAAATTTGTTATAGTCGAAGAAGTAGTCGCGATTTCCACCGCTCCTGTCATTGTTGAAAGACACGTGCTGTTCCCTCTTAATAAAGAACGCATTGACCCAGCCCGAAGACGGCGCGCCCGAGACGACAACTTCGATTGTGCGCACATCAGACCGTGCGGTCGGGGTGACGTTCGTCGCCATGACGCCTTGGGTGTTCTTCCTGAGGCCGTTGGCCGTGAAGGAGGCGACGCCGGTGAACACGCTGAAGTCGCCAGAAGTGCCCGTCAAATCCACCCAGTAGTTTGCGGAGGGGTCGTGCGTTCCCGTGCCGGCGTTGTCGATGCCGTCCCACTGTCCGACAAGGCCGTTTTGCACGTAGCTTGCCGTCGTGTATGTCTGAGCCACGGCAGATTGTGCCGCCAAGCCAATTGCGGTGGCCAGGCAGAGTGCGGTGATGTTAGAAGTCTTCATAGTTGTGCCTTTCTTGTTGTTATAGGGATATTTGCTATTATTCTAACATTAGGCCATTGAGTCGTCAATATCAGAAACGGGCAAGTGGTGTCAGATTTGCACCATAAGTGGACGACATGATTCTCGCTCATGTGGTGGCCACTTGATTGATGGTTACTCGAAGACTGGGTGGAAGGCGATCTTGTCAATCCAAATGCCGTTGATGGCGGACTTGCCATCATCGCCGAAGCGGCCGGGGCCAATCCAGAAGAGCTCGTCCGCTGCAGGAACCCACTCGAGCACGTCATACCAGTGGTACTCGCCATCCTTGATGTCCGACGTGCGCGGCTCGATGCCGCCGCGCCCGCTGGCCGTGCCCTTGCTGTAAACTCCCGTCCAGAAGGCTTCGCCCTCCCCGGCCTTGTCCGCGCGCACGCGGACGCTAAGTCTGTATTTCCTTCCGGGTTCGAAGGCAAAGCTGCTCATCGAGAGCATCGTGCACCACTGGAAGTGGGTGTTGAAGAGTTTGAGCGCCCTGCCGTCCTCGGCTTTCGGGTCGTCAACGTGGTCGCCCCACTGCCCGCGGTTCGTGATGGGGAGGAACTTATCCTCCAGTTCGCCAGTATCAGATTTGCCTATCACGACATCCCCGTTGGCGATCTTGCGCCACTGGGCAATCGTCTCGGAGCGGTCTGCCTCTGCCAGGCGAACGGGCTTCGCCTCTTCCATGCGGTCTAGAATAGATTGCGCAAGGGCCCGGGCCTTCTCCGGTGACAGCGCCGGCTCCGTGAAGCTCAGGAGCCTGTTGCTCCGTTCCAGTCGCGCATAGTCAACCGACATCGCGCCCATCCGCACGTTGTAGGATGTGGCGGGGTCGTCCTTCGTTGCGTCGGCGGCCTTCGCCCACAGCTCGGCGGCCTCTTCGAGGAAGGAATCGGGAAGGGCGGGGTTCTCCACGCCGTCGAAAATCAGCAGCGGATGTTTCGGGTCTGCGGAGTATTTCGCCTGCAGACGGTGGAGTTGCTCAAAGTATTCCCTGACGAAGGGGGCGCCTTTGCCATAGTAGCCGGCGAAGAAGTCGTCCAGCAGAGGCTCGATTGGCAGGTCGGGGTTCCACATCCACTTCGCCAGCAGCCATGTCTTCAGTTCGGCGAAGTCGGCGTGGCGTCCCTGGTACGCGCCCTGCTCGAAGATTGCCTTCACGTTGTTGCGGCGGAAGAACTGGAGGTTGCCTTGCAGTGCGCGCACGTTCGCCCACGGGAGTAGGTAGTGGCCGAAGTCTGTCGTGTAGTCCCAGAGGAAGAGGAAGTCCGTGAGTCTGCTCCAGTCCTCGATGTCCGTGCGGAATGAGATGTTCTCCCTGAACTGGCTTTCGTCGATTGGCCGTGAGAAGTCGCATTCGATTGTGCAGAGGCAGGGAACGACGTTGTGGCGTAGCTTTGTCTTCTTTGGCGCCTTGCGGGTGTATTGGTAGGCGAGGGTTTCGATGATAGCATCGGGGAATTCCTTCTCGACCTCCTCGGCGATGGCGTTCACGAAGCGGACCATCGTGCCGGCGTGTGAGCCCTCCTCGTCATCGACTGCCTTGCAGGCGGGGCATTCACAGAAGTTGAACCAGTCGTTCTGGCTTACGCCGTAGAACTTGGCGCCGGGATCCTTGCGGATGCGCTCGAGGACGTTTGATGTGACGATGCGCAGGACGTCGGGGTTCGTCAGGCATAGCTGGGTGCGGCTCTTCATGCGCCGACCCTTCACCATGCTGAAGTATTCGGGGTGCGAGTCGAACCACTCGTCCGGCGGGAGAAGCGTGTCGAAGGTGTGGCAGCTTCCGAGGCCGCCGCCAAAGCGCCAGGGGGTGCCGCCGAACTTTTCGTCAAACCTCTTCCACGAGCGGCTGTTCACGCGGAGACGCGCGGCGAACTCCTGGTTTTCGTGGACGTCGAACCAGTATGGCTCGCGCATTGCGAAGGCGGGGGTATGCGTCTCGTCGAGATTCGCCGGAACTTCAAATCGGTCGCGAGGCGGCGCCACGGTGTGCCAGGAGGCATACCAGCGGCATCCGGCGAACCGTTCGAGGAGTTCATATACGCCGTAAAGGACGCCACGCGGGCCGCCACCTGTGATGAAGAGCCTTTTGCCTTCGGCATGAAAGCGGAAGGCATCGGGATTGAAGGTTTCGCCCTCCAGCCCCTCTGGATTGCCTAGGCCTTCTAGATGTTCCAGCTTCTCTAGGCTCTCCAGCACCACGGCCTTGCCCGTGGTGCTGGAGACGATGGGCAATGTCACGCCAGTTGTCTTTTCCGTGAAGTCGCGAAGCTCCTCGGCGGCGTAGCGCACAGGCTCAGAGGCGTCGGCGGGAACGACTATCGCGCAGTCGGCCGCCTTCCCGCGCTCTGCAAGGACAAACGTGGCATCCGCGGCTTGCAAGGTGGCGGCCAGCGCCATAGACGCCAAGAGAGCGATTGTCATTCTATTCATAACATTGTCCTTTTATTCTGTGGGATGTCAAGGCCGCGCATCACTTCCCGCCACATTCCCGTGGCTTGAAGCGATGGACGGCGGCGATGGCCCCGGAGTCCGTGTCGTGTACGCGGACGACGAGTTCGCCGTTCTCAACGTCGCCGACGGCGAGCGTCTGGAAGGTGTTGTCGCCGGCGCCGCCGCAGACGAGCTGCGCCCAGGGGCGACCGGGCGCCGGCGGGTCGAACCGGTAGCGGTGCGTGTGGCCGGCCACAACGAGTCCGACGCCATGCCGCTCAAGAGCCGGGCGCCAGAGGTCGGCGCACTCCTTCTGCCATTGCGCGTAATTGACGAGGACCGTTCCGGGATTGGCGTCCGGATCGGGGTCGAAGAGCGGAATGTGGACAATCGCCACGGCGAATGGGGCTTCGGCGATCTCCTTCGAGGAAAGCGCGTCCTCCAGCCACGCGGCCTGAAGTTGGCGATGGCGCGAGAAGGCCGTGATCCCGGCGTTGGCGACATGGTCGTCCGGCTTGTCCTCGCCGGTGTCGAGCCCGATGAGGGCAATCTCCCCCATGCGGACGGCGAAGTTGCGGTCGAGCGCGGGGTGGCGCCCGGCAATCTCGCACGGCGGCCGCGGCATCATGGCGTCGCCGAGCTTCCCCGCCCAGTCCCCGCGGTAGTCGTGGTTGCCGCAGTTGAAGAGAATCGGCGTGTCGGCCGCATATCCGGCGTTATCCGGGATGTCAATGAAATGTCGCACCAGCGATTCGCGGTCGTCGATCTTGCTGGGCAGGACGTCGCCGTTCCAGACGACCAGCGGGACTCCAAGCTCCCGGTATTTGGCCGTGGCGCGCGCCATGCGGGGAATGTCCGCGTGGGTGTCTCCGAATACGGCGAATCGCGAGGGCGCCCCGGGACCAGGCGTCACGAACGAGTGGACGGCGCTCCACGCGATGTCGCCCAGCTTGCTCCAGTAGCCGATCGGGTGCGCCAGCCGCGCCGCGCCGACACGATACCAGTGGCGCGTGCCCGGCTTCAGCCCCTCCATCCGCACGCGCAGGATCCTGTCGTCGGGGACCACGCGCGGGAATCCCTCCGAGAGGAACCGTGTGGCGCCCTCCATCCCGGGGCTTTCGGAAACTTCGGCGAACCCCACGGAAAGCCCGTTCACGGCGAAGGCCACGCCCATCGAATCCCCGGCGGGTGCCTGGAGGACCGGTTCGGATGCGAGAAGCCCGTCTGCCGGCGGCGGCGGCGCGGCGACGCAGATGTCGTATGCCTCCTGTTCAGATGGGAGCATCTCGGTTGCGGAAATGCAGTGCTTGTCTTTCATGGCCAAAATCACCTCATCGAGTAGAAGGCCGGCTGGTTCGGCGCCAAGGAGACCTTCAGGCTACGCGGCCCCGTCTTTTCGGCTTCAGGCCCGAAGGCGGCACGGATGGCCGAGAAATCCTCCGATAGCAACAGCGTCGCCTCAGCGGCCTTGTCCTGGGCGTTGACAACGAGCAACCATGTCTCCTCGTTATTGCGCCAGACGCGCACACTCCATCCGCCCGGAACGCCGGAGACCGTCGGGGTAGGATCGACTGAAAGTAGCACGGAGAAGAACTTCCTGATTTCCTCCCCGACCGAGCAGACATCCGTCCAGGCCATTTCGAACGGTAGGCCATGCGTCTCCTTCTGGAGGGCGGCGAACGAGTAGAAGAAGAGTCCGTTTGCGCCCTCGGCGATGCACTGCCAGGACATGGAGCGCATTTCGTCCACAGTTGGCATGCGGTTCTCCGGCGAACCGGGCCATTCGGGACGATACCCGCCCCAGTCGAAGGCCTGTGGCACCTGCCAGAGGGGGCGAAGGCCGAAAAAGGCGCGGTCCGTCGTGCGCGTCCAGTCCGCAGCCATTGAAAGCGGCTTGTTCGGCACGGGGTAGGGGTCGGTGCCGATGACGTCGAAGGTGGGCGTGAGATCGCGGAGGAACTGCAGCTGATAGACGACCGCCCATGTCGGGTGGTCTGGGTCCGTGCGCTCGAGGAAGTCGCGGCGCCGCGCGAGCGGGCCGAACCAGCCTTCGCCCACGAGCTCGTCGTTCACATACCAGGCGAGAAGTCCTGGGTGATCCTTGAAGGCATCCACCTTCGCCTGGACGAAGGCATCCGCCGTCGCCTCGTCCGTCACGGAGGCCGGCGCCCTGGTCGCGCCCGCGTAGATGTCCTTCACGGAGTAGACGACCATCACGCCGTTCGTCCAGTAGAAGTCCATTCCGTCCCGGTCGGGCGCGGAATAGGGCATGATGCAGTTGAAGGGCCCCTTCACGTAGTCTTCGCGCCGGCTGGCGCTGCCC
>JAGCUY010000204.1 GCA_017962605.1 Kiritimatiellia bacterium
CCTCACCAGCGTCGGGGCGGGGGGTGCGGGGCTTGCCGTGCCCCTTGCGCGGCGGACGCGGGCGGGGGTCTTCTGCGTCAGCTCCGTCTTCGTCCATCTCCGGACGCGGCGGCTTGTGGCGGACACCTTCGGGCGGAGGCCCGCGACGACCGGGGCGGTCGCCGAGGTCCGGACGGCCACGCCTGTCGCCGCGCCTGCCCCGCGCATGAGGCGGGGCGTCGGGAGATTCATCGCGGAATTCGGGCGGTGGGTCGTGCTCTTCTCCCCGGAATTCGGGGCGGAAGCACGGGTCGGTGAATCGCGCCATCGACGCCTCGATGCGCTGTTCGCGGTCGCGCAGCATCTCATCGACAATGGCCTTCAGTTCCTCGAGCTTCGCCTTCTTGCGTGCCACGACGGCGTCGTAGTTCGCGGCGACCTGACGACGCAGCGCCTCGCGGTTGGCCTCCGACGGGTCGCGTCGGTAGGCGGCGATGAGGTCCTGCGTCTCCTTGTTCAGCTTGGGGCGCTCCTTCTCTACGGTAGTGGAGAAGCGGTGGAGCTTCGCCTCGGGGTTCGGCTCCAGCCTGGGGTCGGCTCCTTCCTGCGCGAATGTGCCGATTGCGAGCGTCGCTGTTGCGACTGCGGTTGCGATTATCCTGGATGTTTTGTTCATTGTTTTGCCCTTTCGTGTTATGGGCGGCACCATTGCCGTCCACCAACAAGAACGCAATCCCCGCCGAAAATCTACACATGGCCCCGGATTTCCTTTCGCAGCGGGGATTTGCTAGACTATTACCCGCATGGATGGCATTTCACAGGACGACCTTGCAAGGGCCTTCAACGAGAACAGGGCGAATCTCCTCGCCCTCGCCGCGCGTCGCCTGAACCCCATCCTCCTCAAGCGCCTTTCGCCCGAGGACGTCCTCCAGGAAACCTGGCTCGCCGCGGCAAGGCGCCTCGACTTCTTCGCCGAGCGCGACGACATCCCCCTCTACTTCAAGTTCCGCAAAATCCTCCTCCAGACAATCACCGACATCGAGCGCCGCAACCTCCAGGCCGAGGCCCGCGATGCCTACAAGGAGGTCGAAGTCGCGGACGACCCTGACAACAGCTCCGCCGACAATCGGGATGGCGGGGTGAACTGGGGGATGTTCGCCGCCGACAACACATCCCCGCCCTCGCATCTGGCACGCGAGGAGCGCCGCGCAATCCTTCATCGCGCAATCGAGGCCCTGACGGAAGCCGACCGCCAGATCATCACGCTCCGCCACTTCGACGGTCTCGGCAACGCGGAATGCGCCGCCGCCCTCGGCATTGCGCCCAAGGCCGCGTCGATTCGCCACGCCCGCGCCCTCGAACGACTCCAGCGCCTGCTTCTGGAGTATTCCACCTTCAAGACCGGCATCTGACATGGCCCCACGCGACGACAACACCCCGCTCCCCGAATCGCTGCGCGCGCTGGCCGCCGAACTTGACGACCTGGGGGATGCCCTAGTCCAGTCCGCCTCGTCCGCCGCCCCCAAGGCGCCCGCCATAGATGGGTTCACCGTTGTCGAGCCGCTCGGCCGCGGCGGCATGGGAAGCGTCTGGCGCGCGCGACAAGAATCCCTCGGGCGCGACGTCGCCTTAAAAACCATCTCCGAAACTCTCGGCCAGAACCCCGATGGCATAGCCCGCTTTTTGACGGAATCACGCACAGTCGCGCGCCTGTCGCATCCCAATATCGTGACCGTCCACGAGGCGGGGCGCGACGGCGGCCTCTGCTGGTTCGCAATGGAGCTGATAGACGGACGCGACGCGGGCCATGTCTCGTTCCCCGGCCCCCGCGCCCTGGCGACTTTCGCCGCGCCTCTTTGCGACGCCATCGACTTCGCGCACCGCCACGGGATTCTCCACCGCGACATCAAACCGTCGAACATACTCGTCGCGGCCGACGGCATGCCGAAGCTTGGCGACTTCGGCCTGGCCTGTCTGGCATCGGCCGCGCCTGGCGACGGCGCAGGCACCCGCCGCTTCATGGCCCCCGAAATCCTAAGCGGCGCGTCGCCCAGCGAGGCCGGAGACATCTATTCCCTCGGCGCGACACTCCAGCACCTCGCGGCAAACAATCTCGGCAAGGCCAGTCCAGACGCCGACTTTGCGGCGATCCTGGCAAAGGCCGCTGCGAAAGACCCACTCGACCGCTACCTCTCGGCCGCCGACTTCGCCGCCGACATCAGGCGCTACCTTGCGCACCGGCCCGTCGCGGCGCGTCCGGCGTCAGTGCCGCACAGGACGGTCCTTTTCATACGGCGGAATCCCCCTGCCGCGATCGGCATCGCCGTCGCGCTGGTCCTCCTCGCCTGCGTCGCCGCGCTCGCCCTGCGGCCACACGACCCCCGCCCCGAACCAGCGCCAGAAACCCCGGCGAGAGAAGAAGCACGACCCCGCATCAGACGCCGCCTAATGCGGCAAGGCAGGATGCCCAGGCCAGGCAGAATGCCACGCGCCCCCTACTAATCAAGGCGGGCGTCTGCGGGCTTGAGGCCCATCTCCTCCTGCAGCAGAATCGAGAGGGGGATGCCCAGAACAATCGGGAAGCCGGCGGTGTTGCCGAAGACAGCTGCGGCAAGGAACGAAAAATCCACTTCCGGATAGACAAGTTTGACGGCGGGTGCGACGATTGCGTCCTCAACGACGGCCATCACGACAATGACAAGGCAGTACCTTAGCAGGTCGCGGGCCGTGCGCAGCGAGAACGGCGTCCGCGAGACGCGCGTCCAATACAGCCACACGAGCAGCGGCCCTATGAAGTTCGACGCAAAGCCCGCAATGGACGTCCAGCGCAGGGCGTCATCGACCGTATCGGCAACGAGGTTGCCAAATGCGGCCGCGAGGCAGCCCAGCGGGCCAAAGAATATCCCGTAGATCGGGCCGAGCGCCTGCACGGGGCGGACATCCGTGAAGCCCGGAATCAGGTTCATCGCCTTGAAGGGGATGGCCACGACGAGATACACGGTCAGAAGCACGAAGAAACGGCGGATGGGGCGCTTTGTCATGCCTGGGCCTCCTTTCGCTTGCCGCCCATGTTGAAGATTTCGGCGAGCGCACCCGCCACCACCAGCACGGCGCCTATCGCAATTCGGGGCGTAATCGCGATCCTTTCGACAATCCCCCCGGGCAGCAGCGCCCCCCATGCGAGGGAGAATACAATCTCCATCGAGTAAATGACCGTCGCGTTTGTTGCGCTGACGCGGCGCATCGAGAAGGTGTTGAGCGTCGTTGCGAAGGCAACGATGAAGTAGGCGTAGAGCGCCCACGCCGAGACTAGCGTCCGCGAAAGATGCAGTCCGGCGAAAAGGCGCGGATCCTCGAAAAACCACCCTATGAGCGACAACGGCACCACAAACATCTCAAACAAAACCGTTACCACGAGCGGGTCGTGTTTCTTGACGATGTCGGCCAGCAACACGATCATCACCGCGCGCAGCAGGCAACCCCCGACAATGATGCCGAGGGCAGGCGCATTCGCGGAGACCATCGCCGACTTGCCGAGGGCGAGGACGATTCCCGACAGGACGAGCGCCACGGAAACCCACGTCCTGGCCGCCACGCGCCGATGCATGGAAAGCAGGACGACAGGCAGCACGACGACGGTCATCGACAGCGTGAAGGCGCTTGACGCTACATCGAGCGACTTCATTCCAAAAAGATAGAGAGTGTTGTAGGATGAATTCAGCGCTGCGAGCCCCAGCCCCGCCAGCACGAGGCGCACCCCGCCGGCGCGGAGCGCGTCGAGAACGCGGCGGTGGAACGGCGCGGCAAGAAGCGCAGCGCCAATGAGCGCCGTGACACATGTGGTAGCGAACGCCGGCACTCCTTCAGGGATGCAGGAGTAGATAATGACCTCGGAGGACCAGAAAAGGGTCACGCACAGAAGGCACAAATTGGCTTGAAGGCGGTTCATCTACCGTGAATTGAGGATGAAAGTTTAATGGCCATCCATTCTATCAAATCCCGCGTCGGCATTTCATTCCGCCGCCCGCGCCATGGGATTTTGCTATAATGCCTCAAAGTGAAAAAGACAATGAAAAACGCTGCCTTGAAAAGCATGGTCCTCGTCTGGGCATTGGGCTTGGCGGGGGCGGCATGTGGAGCAACGACCTTCAGCGTCACCCCATACGTGCAGCATCCCGCCACGAACGCGATGAGCATCATCTGGTTCACGAAGGGCGGTTCTGGAGAGGCGGCAACGCTTTCCTGGTGGATGTCCGGCGGCACAGTGCGACGGCAATCGGTCACGGGGTCGTGGGCCGTCGCGCTAACGAACAACGTGGCGTCTGGAAGCGACTCGGCGGTACACGGCACTCAATACAAATACCGCCACCGCATCTCGGGCCTGGCGGCCGGCACGACCTACAACTACGCCGTGGAACTGTCGGGCGGCGCCGCCTACACCAACGCCTTCCGCACCGCCCCCGACGCGAACGGATCCGTTCGCTTCATCTACTACAACGACAGCGAGACGCAACCGGGATCGACAGGCGCATTTGAGACATGGGAGACAACGGACACCGTCATCGTCTCAAACACGGTCACAGGCGCGACAAGCCAGAGGACAAGCCGTCCAGTCAGCATATCGTCGTATTTCGTCGATCAGACCGTAGGCTACGCCTCCAACATCGTGCAGATGGTCAAGCGCAATCCCGACCTCTACGTGATTGCGGGCGACCTGGCGGCGCAGGGCGGCAAGCAGCAGAACTGGGATGAGTTCTGGCGGCACAACGCCGGCGAATACAACGACCCCGCCGGTTCCGTTCCGATCCTCGCCGCCATCGGCAACCACGATTTGCAGGACGCCACGCCTAATACTACCGGCGTCAACTGCGAGAACCCGGCTGGCGGCGAGGTGGCGCTGGAGAAGTATCTCTCCTATTTCGAGGTCGAACCGAATGGCGTTGACTTCTCCGACATCGACAACCGGGATCGCAGCCAGATGTTCCATCGCGTGGACTACGGTCCCGTGACCCTAATCTTCCTCGACACCAACAACGGTGATGACAACGATGTCGAAAAAGACACCAACATATACCTTTTTCGCGACGCCAACTGCCCCTCAAACAAGTGGGGTCTGCCCTCCGCCCGCTCGCCGGACTTCAACCCAGGCTCGCGCCAGTACACTTGGCTCACCAACAACCTCGCCGACGCGCAGCAGAAATCGAAGTTCACCTTCGTGGTGAACCACCACTGCCCATATTCCGTGGGCTACCACAACCGCACGAACATCACGGAGGGCGCCGAATGGCTGTCTGGCCGCGCCGTGCGCGTGCTGACCGACACGATGCTGCGCTACGGCGTAGCCGGCTGGCTGTGCGGCCACGATGAGATTATGGAGCACTCGCGAATCTCCGGCGTTGAGACGCTGCCAGACGGCACCTCGCGCTCCACTGTCCTGAACGTCTTCGACATGGGCACGGCGGGCGACGGGCTGCGCGGCAGGCAGATCACCAAGGAGGCAAACAGATATGAGGTTTTCCGCGCGCAGAAGGACGCCCCGGAAATCTACGACCAGAACAACATCCTCATTGACGGCGGCAAGCACTACGGGCACATGGAAGTGAACGTGAGCGAGACGGAGCCGGGCGTCTGGCAGGCGACGCTGGAGCCGGTTTACATCTTCGTCCACAAGGACGCAAACGGCAAAGTGGCCGGCTTTGAACGGCGCGTTTACAAGGACGTGGTCGTCCTCACTAAAGACCTGCGTGAAAAACCGAACGAACCACCGACCCCGTTCGACGTCTCGATTCGTTGAACATTGCATCCCGAACCCACCCAGAAAAACCATGAATAAGGATAAAGAATCGGCAGGGCTGATCGCCTCCTTCCAAGTCGATCACACCAAGATCGTCCCCGGCATCTACGAGTCGCGCGTTGATGAAATCGGCGGCGACTTCGCGACGACCTTCGACATCAGGATGAAGACGCCGAACAAGGAGCCGGCGATCCACCCGAACGCCATGCACACCATCGAGCATGTCGTGGCGACCTTCCTCCGCAACGACGCGGAGTGGAAGGACAGGATCGTTTACTGGGGGCCGATGGGATGCCTCACCGGCTGCTATCTCATCGTGAAGGGGCGCCCGAAGCCGCAGGAGATACAGCCGCTCCTCCTCCGCGCCTTCGAGCATCTCCGCGACTACGAGGGCGCGGTTCCCGGCGCCACGCCGCTGAACTGCGGCAACTACCTCCTCCACGACCTCCCCATGGCGAAGTGGGAGGCGGCGCGGTATGCGGACATCCTCAAGACGAGCGCCCGCTACGAGTATGACATGACCAGGCGCCTCGACACCTCTAGCGGCGTCTTCTTCGATTCGTGATTCCCCTATCCCTCCGGCGCGATGGCCTTCAACAGCGGATGGGTTTATCGAGACGAGGTGGGATTTGACGGCGCCGGAATGGGCGTCGTTCAATTCTACGCCTCATACTACCGACATTCCTCCGCCGACACTTGGCGCGGAAGGCTTCGCCTCGGCGAAATCACCCTCAACGGGCGCACCGCCCGCGCCGACGATGTCCTATCCGCCGGCGACAGACTCGCCTGGCATCGCCCCGCATGGAACGAGGGCGCTTTCTTCGACGACGTTCCCATAATTTTCCAGGACGCATCAATCGTAGCCGTTGACAAGCCATTCGGTCTATCCACCATGCCCGATGGCGGCTGGCTCGAGAACTCCCTCGTCGGCTGGCTCGACCGTAAGTTCGGCAAGGGCGCGGTCGCTCCTGCCCACAGGCTGAATCGCGGAACTTCCGGAATTGTCCTCTGCGCCCGCACAGGCGAGGCCCGCGCGTCGCTAGCGGCGCAGTTCCGCGACAAGACCGCCCGCGCCGGCAAGGATGGCGCGGCCTCCGGCTCCCTGCCGCCGATGGAGAAGATTTACCTGGCAAGGTCCATCCCCTACCCCGGCGGCCGCATCGGCGACCAACTCGCCATCGACGCGCCAATCGGCGCAGTGGCGCACCCCGCGCTGGGGCGCGTCTTCGCATGCACCCCGGGCGGGCTCCGCGCCAGAAGCGAGTGCGAGATTGTCGAGGCCGACGCCCGCTCAACACTCTGGCGCGTCCGGCTAATCACCGGGCGCTCGCACCAGATCAGGGCGCATCTCGCCTCGATTGGCGCACCGCTGCTGGGCGACACTCTCTTCCGCGCCGGCGGCACGCCCAACCCCTTCGCCCTTCCTGGCGACTGCGGCTACTACCTCCGCGCCGTCAAGGTCGCCTTCACGCACCCGGCCGACCACCGCCGACTCGCCATTGAGGTTTGCCTATAGGAGCGCATTTTTTGTATCATGGCATTGTTGCAATAATCAGGAATTCAACATGGCAAAGATATTCATCGACGGCAGCGCCGGAACCACTGGCCTGCGCATTCGCGAGCGCCTGGCGGCGCGCGACGGCATTTCCCTCATCACTCTTCCCGAAGAGCAGCGCAAGGACGTGTCGGCGCGCGCCGACGCCCTCAACGCCGCAGACGTGGCCTTCCTCTGCCTGCCCGACGCCGCGGCCATAGAGGCGGCCGCGCTCGTGTCCAACCCGACGACGGTCGTCATCGACACATCGACGGCCCACCGCGTCGCCGACGGCTGGACATACGGCATGCCGGAGCTGCCCGGGATGCGCGAGCGCATCCGCGCCTCGAAGCGCATCGCCAACCCTGGCTGCCATGCGAGCGGCTTCGTGCTGCTGGCCGCGCCGCTGGTGCAGGCGGGGCTGATCCGGCGCGACGCGGCGCTGTCGGTCTTCTCGCTCACCGGCTACTCCGGCGGCGGCAAGAAGATGATCGCCCAATACGAGGACGCCGGGCGCTCGCCGCTGCTCGACGCCCCGCGCCAATACGCGCTTGGACAGACCCACAAGCACCTCCCCGAAATGCGCGCCTACTCGGGCCTTGACGCCGCGCCGGTCTTCTGCCCGATCGTGGCCGACTTCCTCAGCGGCATGGAGGTGACAATCCCCCTGCACGCCCGCGACTTGAGCGGCACGCTTGAGGACGTGGCCGAGGTTTACCGCAAGGCATACCCCGCCGGCGGCATCGTCGCCTTCGACAGCGCGGCTGACGAGGACGGCTTCCTCTCTTCGTCCGCCCTATCCGGCAGCGACGCGATGCGGGTGTCTGTCCACGGCAACGCGGAGCGCATCCTGCTCGTGGCGCGCTACGACAACCTCGGCAAGGGCGCGTCCGGCGCGGCAATCCAGAACATGAACCTCGCGCTGGGCCTCCCCGAAGCCGAGGGCCTGGTTCTCTAGAGGCGGTTCCCGCCGCACTTTGCTATAATCATTAACCGAAAGGTTGGCTATCGAAAATGTCTGAAAACAACGAAAACCTCAAGATGGAGGCCATTGTCTCCCTCTGCAAGCGTCGCGGATTCATCTTCCAGAGTTCCGAAATCTACGGGGGCATCAACGGCTTCTGGGACTACGGCCCGCTCGGCTGCGAACTAAAGAAGAACGTCAAGGATTCCTGGTGGAAGCGCACCGTCCGCCTCCGCGAGGACGTCGAGGGCCTCGACGCCACCATCATCATGCACCCGGACATCTGGCGCGCCTCCGGCCACGCCGCCGGTTTCGCCGACCCGATGGTTGACTGCAAGGCATGCCGCAAGCGCTTCCGCGCCGACCAGCTCTGCGAGGAGCAGGGCCTCCAGCTCATCAAGACCGCCACCGGCTTCGCCCTTCCCGAAGGCTGCAAGTGCACCGCCTGCAACTCCACCGACCTCACCGAGCCGCGCGCCTTCAACCTCATGTTCAAGACCTTCGTCGGCCCCGTCGAGGACGAGAACTCCGTCGCCTATCTCCGCCCCGAGACGGCTCAGGCGATTTTCGCCGAATTCGGCAACGTCATCGCCACGTCGCGCCAGGCCGTTCCATTCGGCATCGCGCAGGTCGGCAAGTCCTTCCGCAACGAGATCAACCCCCGCAACTTCACCTTCCGCTCCCGCGAGTTCGAGCAGATGGAGCTTGAATACTTCATCAAGCCCGACGAGGCAGTCGAGCTGATCTGCGGCCATGTCGCCAAGCTCACGCCCGAAACCGACCTCTCCGAGCCGCAGGCCGACTGGGGCTGGGAGATCTGGCACCGCTACTGGGTCGAGCAGCGCCGCCTCTGGCTGCGCGAGGTCGGCCTGCCCGAGTCCTCGATCGTCGAATACTGGCAGAAGCCCGACGAGCTGGCCCACTACGCCCGCGCATGCGTCGATTTCGAATACACCTTCCCATTCGGCACCCAGGAGCTCGAGGGCATCGCCGCCCGCAGCGACTTCGACCTCACCCAGCACCAGGTCCACTCCGGCAAGTCGATGGAGGTCTTCGACGAGACGCTCAAGAACGCCGTCGCCGCGCTTGACCAGGCCGCGAAGGACGCCTTCAAGGCCAAGGTCGTCGCCGAGTGGACCTCACGCGGCAAGGACGCCGAGAAGGCCGCCGCCTTCGTGGACCGCCTCTTCGAAGGCAAGTACATCCCGCACGTCATCGAGCCGTCGGCCGGCGCCGACCGCATGACCCTCGCCCTTCTCTGCGACGCCTACGCCGAAGAGGAGATCCCCAACGACAAGGGCAAGAAGGACGTCCGCACCGTGCTGCGCTTCTCGCCGAAGGTCGCGCCCATCAAGGTGGCCGTCTTCCCGCTCGTGAAGAACAAGCCCGAGCTCTACGCCAAGGCCCGCGAGATATTCAAGACCCTCCGCGCCGAGTGGAACTGCTTCTGGGATGAGAGCGGCGCCATTGGCCGCCGCTACCGCCGCCAGGACGAGGCCGGAACGCCCTTCTGCGTCACCGTCGATTTCGACACCCTCGAGAACGGCACCGTGACCGTTCGCGACCGCGACACCATGCAGCAGGAGCGCCTCACTGTTGACGCGCTGATCGCGAAAATCCGCCAGGCCGTTGGATAATGTGAACATTCCGCCCGGCAAGTCGGCTTTTCTCGTCTGCGGCGACGATGACTTCCGCGTTGAAACGACGACGCGCGAAATCCTCGACGCCTTGGTGCCTGCCGACCGCCGGGAATTCGGCTTGGAAGTAATCGACGGGCGCGTCGAATCTGTCGGCGAGACGACGCGCATCTGCCGCGCCGTCCGCGACGCCCTCATATCCGACGGCCTATTTGGCGGCGGTGACAAGACCGTCTGGCTGCGCGAGCCCTCCTTTCTCTCCATCGACCGCATCGCGAAGTCCGAGGAGACGAAGAAGAACGTCGCCGCACTCACCGACGCCATCAAGGGCGGCCTCCCGGATGGGGTCTGCATTGTCGTCTCCACGCTCAAGATCAACCGGGGCTCCTCCTTCTTCAAGGCCTTCGGCGGCAAGGCCGGCGCCGTCTTCGACCTCGGCTCCGGCCTCCGCGAGCGCGAACTCCGCGACCAGGCCGACATCCTCCTCCACGAATGGCTGCCCAAGTTCGGCATTGACATGAAGCCGGCCGTCCGAGCCGCTTTCCTGGCCCGCGTCGGCACCAACTCCCGCCAGATCGTGGCCGAGCTGGAAAAGCTAAGCTGCTGGTGCGGGAAGCGCAAGGCCGTGACCGTCGATGACATCAACGAGGTCGTCGCGGCCGACGCCACTTCCGAGGTCTGGGACCTGACCGACGCCTTTGCCGAACGCGACGCCACCCGCACGATCACCCTCCTTGAGCGCCACATCGCCCAGGGCGAGAACGAGATTTTCCTCACGCAGACGCTCCTGAACACCGTCTCTACCCTGCTGCTCCTGCGCGACGCCCAGGCGCGCCGCTGGGCCTCGTCTGGAGGGCGCGGCATCTCCTGGGGCGACATTCCGCCAGACATCTCCGAATGTCTGGACAGCTCGGACAAGGACATCCGCAAGACGCTCTCAGGCTGGCGCGCGGACAAGGTGGCCCGCCAGGCGGCCGTCTGGAAGGTCGCGGAACTCCGCGCCGCCCGTCACCAGCTCCTCACCCTGCGCGAGGAGCTGGTCTCAAAGCAGCTCCCCGAGCTCTTCATGATGGAGACGCGGATCCTCCAGGCCCTCTCCGTTCCCGCAAAACGACCCGCCACCAAGAACTCTGCCCTCGGTTGAAAATGAAAACGGCAACTCCAGTTCCGGCACCAGGCACGGAGTCCGTTGTCTTCTACTTCGACTACAACGGAAGGCACAAGCAGCACCAGCGCAAGCTGGACGGGATCCGCCGCTACGCGAAGGCCCGCGCATGGCAGGTCCTGGCGCTTTCGCCGGAGGAGTCAAAGCCGGGGGATGTCCGAGCCCTTCTGGCCCGCCACCCGCCCGTGGGGTGCATTGTGGAGCGCTCGCTCCTCTATGAGGACCTGCCTCCAACGCTCTTCGGGAAGATTCCGGTGGTTTATCTCGACCCCCAGGAGCGAATGTCCCGACGCGCTGCGCCGGCAGTCGTGTGCGACGACAGGGCCGTTGCGCATGCGGCATTCCGCGAGCTCTCCTCGGGGCTTCCGCCAGCCTATGCCGTCGTCACCTACCGGATGCCACGGCAGTGGGCGCGCGACCGAGTTGCCGCATTTTGCGCGCTCTGCCGCAGGGCGCGGCGGGACTGCCATGTTTTCCCTGAGCGCGACGAAGCGGAGGAGGGCGTTGCCGCGCGGGCGGAGCGTCTCGCCCGCTGGGCAGCGACACTTCCCCGCAATTGCGCGGTCTTCGCCGTCAACGACTATACCGCCGGGGAAATGGCGCGCGCCTTCCGCGCCGCCGCGCGCCCGCTTCCATTCTCCGCAACACTCATCGGCGTCGATGGCGACCATAACCTTGCGGGCGACGACGGCCCGCGCCTCTCCACGGTGAAGCTTGACTTCGAACATGCCGGTTTTCTCGCCGCGAAAATGCTGGGAGAGATAATATCGCATCAATGGGAGAAACGCGCGACAAGCGACAAGCGACAAGCGGTGCGGATTATGCCTGCCGAAAAGCCGAAAAGTCGATTTGCGTGTCGCTCGTCGCATGTCGCATGTCCCATGAAATCCGCCTCTGACATCGCCGTCATAGAACCGCTGCTGGTGCTGCGGCGCGACTCCACGCGAGGGCGCGGCCGCCGTGAACCATTTGTCATGGAGGCCGTCGAATTCATTCGCCGGGAGGCGGCCGACGGCCTGACCGCCGCAGACCTGGCGGCCCGCTTCCGCTGTTCCCGGAATCTCTTCGAGCGCCGCTTCCGCGAGGCAATGGGACATTCCGTCCTCGATGAGATCCTGCACGTCCGCCTGGAGCGAGCGCAGGTCCTGCTTGCGCGCGCCGACATGAAGATTGGCGCCATAGCCTCGTTCAGCGGCTTCAAGACGGAGCGCGAACTCCAAAAACTCTTCAGGATTCGCATGGGGATGTCGATGCGCCAGTGGCGCAAGAGTTACCTTTAAAACTTTTCACAAAAAGTTCGCATTTTACCCCACGTTGTGGTGTATAATTATTGCGAAAGGTTTACAAATATGAACTTCACCCGAATGCTCCGCAACTCCATCCCCTTCGCCGCAGCCGCGCTACTAGCGGCTCAGAACGCAATCGCGGCGGAGACCACCGTCGCATCGCTGGACAACCCCAACGGCACGACAACCGTCGCCGCAGGAGACACGCTGATTGTCAACGGCCCCGTGACCTCAACTGGCGACGACACCTCTACACGCTTCAACAAGGCCGGCGACGGCACCCTGATCCTCAAGGGAAACAATACCTTCAAGCGCATCAAGCATACCGCCGGCACACTCATCTTCGATGGCGGCACCTCCACCGTGAGCGGCGGCACGGGAACAGGTACGAGTGCCATCGGCGAGGGGGCCAATTTCTTCCTTGATGGTGACGAGGTGATCATCACGGGCGGCGGGAGCGTTAAACTCGGAGCCGCCGGCAACACCGGGACGCAATATCCGATTCTCCGCTCGGTGTCTATGGTCATCACCAACGGCACGTTTGACATGTCCGTGAATACTGCGCATGCGTTGTGCAACTTCAAGAACGGATCGCTTCCGCTCAAGGCTGCAGGTCAAACCATCATGATTGGTGAGGGCGGACTTTTCCGCGCCTGGCAGATGCGCCCGTTCCAGCCAGGAACCGACGCCAGCGCCTACAAGGACAAATATGGATTCAGCATCGTCGATGGCGGTGTCTTCGAACTTACTGGGAAAAATCCCCTGCTCATTGACGGTCAGCAATACGGTTTTATCCATTTCGACGGCGGCGTTCTCGCAAATACCGCGGCGGGTGAAACCGTCATTCCATGCTACCTCAATTATGGGTCGGCTGCTTTGGCCACGATACTTTCCACAACTGCGTCAAGATGGGCGAACGCCCGCCTCAGCGTGGGCGAAGGCGGCGCCGTCATCTCCAACGCCGTTTCGGAAAAAATGTTCCTGCCGGTTCCATTCCGCAATGCCGTGTCCGGCGGGGCCGCCGACGGTGGCCTGCACTTCAGCGGCAAGGGAACAACTCACCTCTACGCGACGGGTGCCACCTACAACGGCGGAACGCACCTTGAATCGACCGATGGCGGCATTTTGGTCTTGAACGCCACATACGGTGACACGTCGCTTGGCGCCGTCCCCGCCTCCCCGGAGGCCAACATCTGGATCAAGGGCTCCGACCACACGCTCTTAAACACGAACGGCGTCTTCACAATCAACTCCAACCGCACGATCCATGTCGCCAGCGGCACGACCTTCTATACTGGCGCAGCGGAGGACGCGCGACTCGTCATCGGCGGTCTTGTGAAGGGCGAGCCGACAGGAAGTTTGGCTTATCCGACGGACACCGCGCTCCGTGTGCGGAGCGAATGGGGCGGCACGACCGTCCTCAGCCCCGGTGAAGGTCGCACGAACGACCTCGGCCGCCTGGTTGTCCTAGGAGCGCTGGAAATCACGAACGGTGTTACGATGATTGCATCGGCGACTGCCGGGACAGGTGTGAACGACGGTATGCTTTACATTACCGCTGGCGGTGCTGCTGGCAGTGGAACCAAGGGCCGGCTCCTGGTCAGGGAAGGCGGCGTTCTGTCCACTCCGCAGACAAGCACACGCTATGTCACCATGGCGAACTATGGGCAGACTGACATCTGCGGTGGCATCGTCGATTTCCCGAAAGTCGAATGGCTCAACGCGCTGAACGCGCCAGCGGTGACCACCGTCCGCGATGGCGGCTTCCTGAATGTCGGGATATTCCGCATCACCCAGGGCGTGACGTCGGGCAATCCCACCGTCATGCGTCTCGGCACAAACGGCCTCATGCGCGTCAACCAGCTGGCGCTGGATCTATCCAAGGCACAGCCGGACGTGACGTTCCTTTTCGACGGAGGCGCCATCCAGAGCACTTCCGGCTATTCGGCGTCGGACGAAAAGACGTCCGGTACCGACAAGCGCCAGTCGTTCATACGCGATTCGTCGAATACTAAGTGGGACGGCGTGAAGTTCGCGATTGGCCCCGGCGGCGCGGTATTCGACACCTCCAACAATAAGAACCTCTTCTGGTATCGTCCGCTCGTCAAGGCGACGACGGGCTCCCCCGACGGCGGCATCACGGCTCGAGGCATTCTTGAGCAGAAAATGGCCGTCTGCCTGATGACGGCGGCTGACTACAACGGCCCGACGACCGTGGACGGCACCACCTTCCAGCAGCGCGGCGGAGACAACCTGCTCCCGTCCGGCACGAAGCTCGTGCTAAAGAATGGCGGCATTGCGTCATTCTGCACCTACGCTTCGGGTTACCAGAGCGACACCGGCAAGCATACGGCGGCGACGCTCAGCGGCATCGAGGGCGACGGTGAAGTCCGCTACTGCACGCACGTCGATGTCAATGGCACGATTGCGCCGAGCAAGGGCGGAACGATCAACTTCCACAAGGCGCTTCAGTCCCTCTCCGGCACTCTTGAAATCGATGGCGACGAAAATGGCTGCGGCAAGTTGACGTTCCAGGAGGAGCAGGACATCTCCGGCCTGTCGCTGAAGATGATAGACTCCGAAAACTTTGACGCCGATCACGGCGACTACCAGATTATTGAAGCCCCGAACGGCGTCACGGGAACGTTTACCCTCGCCCCCGATTTCCCCTCCAACAAGTGGAGCGTGAGCTACAGCAAAGACGGAAAGTCCGCCTCACTCCGTCCGGTTCGGGCTTTCACGATTGTAGTGCGGTAGCATTCGGTTGTCAATGAGTTCCGCTTTCTTCTCCCCATCCGGCCTCGTCGCTGACCGCGACGGGGCCGTTGCCGAACTTCTGCCGTGGTGCGCGCCCGATTCCGCTCTGCGCCTAGCGGAGGAGCGCGTCGATGACCTCGGCGGCGGCGCCTTCGCCATCACGCGCACCATCGAGAACGCCGGCGACGCGCCCGTCGCCTTCCGCGACGAACTGCGCGTCCGCGACTGCTTTGAGGCATCGCGCTACCTCATCCCCTGCGTGAACTACGACGGCAACGGTGTTACAGAAGTTGAAAGTTCAGAGTTCAAAGTTCAAAGTCAGGCATCCTCAACCTTTCAACCTTTCAACCTTTCAACTTTTCAACCTTCAACGGCCGCGACCCCCATCCCCACCGGTCTTTCCCGCGACGGCGAACCATGGCGCTTCTCCTACGAGCGCACCGGCATCCCCGGCTGCACCCTCACGGAAAACACCGAAATTGGCGTCGCCCTCTTCGCCGCCGCCGACACGCCTCAATCCCTCGTCTGCGCCTGCGGGTTGGAAAAAGTTGAAAGTTCAAAGTTGAAAGTTCAAACTTGGGAGTCTGCCAGCCGTCAACCTTTCAACCTTTCAACTTTTCAACCTTTCAAACACATTCTCGTTCGCCCAGTTGTGGAAGCCCCGCTCACCTATGAGGCCAAGGGGGTCTTCGGGCCGCGCCACGAGAGCGCCATAACGCTCGCCCCGGGCGAGCGCTTCACGGCCAAGTCGTTTGTCTGCGTCTGTCGCCCCAAGTGGCCGAACTACGCCTTCGCGGCGCTGGCCGGCCACGCCCTGCGGCTCCTCTCCCCGCGCCTCGCGCCTTGCATGGACAAAAGCGAGGCGTTCGACCTCGGCATTCGCTTCATCCACTCGCTGCTTTACCCCTACAAGGGCAAGTGGCTTGTCTGCGAACATGTCGTGAACCGCATGGCCCACGACTGCTCCGCGATGCGCATATCCCGCGAGGAGATGGCTGAGCGCATGAAGTGGGAATACTGGACGGACCTTGGCACGTGGTGCGAAACCTTCGAGGTTGGCTGGGCCGGCCAGAACTTCCTCAACGCCCGCATGCTCGCCCTCCGCGCGCTGGGTTTTGCGGCGGCCGCTCCTGCGGCCGCATCCGGGGATTCTTGGGCGGAGCCCCCGTCCATTCCCGATCCCGCCCTTCTCGAAAAGGCCATCGGCATCTTCGACGCCTTCGTGGCGACGCAGCGCCCGAACGGCCTGCTCTACCGCTGCTACAATGACAACTTCTTCGAAGGCGCCCTCGAAAAGCGCCCCACCGACGCCTGCAACATGGGCTGGGCGGCCGCCGAGGCCGTCCGTATGGCGCGGCTCCTACGCGCCCACGGCATAGGCAAGCCGGAGTACGTCGCATTTGCGGAGCGCATCTGCGACTTCTTCGTGTCGCATTGGTCGGACGCCGACGGCTTCGGCAAGAGATGGCGCGTCGATGGCACGCCGCTAGAGCGCGACGGCACCATCGGCGGCTTCCTCATTCCGGCGCTTACGGAGCTTTATGACGAGACTGGCGAGAGGCGCTGGCTCGACGCCGCGCTCCGCGCGAGCGACTTCTACTTCGCCCGCGACCTCGACGGCTTCCTCTGCACCGCCGGCGCCATCGACTGCCAGTGCATAGACAAGGAGACCGCCTGGCCGTTCGTCTTCGGCTCGCTCGCGCTCTACCGCATAACCGGCGACAGGAAGCACCTCGAACGCGCCGAGAAGGCTGCATGGTATTTCATTTCGTGGATGTTCTTCTTCGACACCATCTCCGCGCCCGAATCCGATTTCGCGAAATACGGCTACCACACCACCGGCGGCACGGCAGTGAGCCTCGAACACCAGTGCATCGACCCGTGGGGCGCTATCATCGTGCCAGACCTCATGGAGCTGGCCAACGCCACCGGCAACGACGACTTCCGGGAGTTCGCGCGCCTCATGTGGGCGAACTCCCTGCAAGGCATCACGCGCAGGCTCGGCGAATTCTTCCACGACAAGCAGCGCCCGATCGGCTCCCAGAACGAGGGCTTCTCCCAGGCGCGCTACAACAAATATCGTCCCGTGGTTGAACCGGGTTACTTCAACGACGTGCTAGCACCGTGGCCCAGCGCCTTCCGCATGTGGACCGTGGCGCGGATGAAGTTGAAAAGTTGAAAGGTTGGGGGTTGAAAAGTTGAAAGGTTGGAAAGCTAAGGCGATGAGAAGTTTCGTTAGGATTCTTGAGTTATGGTTCGTTCTCGCCGCGCTTGCGGCGCCGGTTGCGCCGTGTGGCGCTTCCGTCGTGTTGGACGCCCCCGGCCATGTGGCCGTTGAGGGCGCGCCTGTCTCGGCGCGCGGTGGCGAGCCCGGCGCGGCCTGGCGGCTTGTCGATTGGCGCGGCCGCAAGGTCGAAGGCATCGCCGGCGTGTTCAACGAGGATGGCACTACAACTCTCCCGCCCCTTCCGGCGGGTTATTACCGCCTTGTTGGAGAATCCCAAATCCCGAATCCCAAATCCCCCATCTCGCCCTCTCTCGCCACCTTGGCCGTCGTCAGTGA
>JAGCUY010000025.1 GCA_017962605.1 Kiritimatiellia bacterium
GAGGAACTCCTAACCGACGAAAAGGCCTCCGCCGCCGTGCGCACGGCCGTCGCCGCCGTTCCCGAGCAGCGCCACGTAATCGGCGTCGATCCGCCCCTCTCGCAGAAGAACAACCTCGAGACGCCGACGCTTGAGGCCGCGCATGGTGCGCTTCTCGCGACGCTTCCGGAAAGCGAGGCCAACTCGCTCTACCAGGGCTTCCGCACGACCTATCGCCAGCAGACGCTGCCGCTCGTGCTGCGCCACGTCGCGCCGCCGTGGCTCGTCTCGCTCGTCGTGCTGCTGGTCCTGCTGCTGGTGGTCTCGACCGACGACACGCGCATCTTCGACACCACAACCTCCTGGATGCAGGACTTCATCCTGCCGTTCTTCCGCCGGCCGCCATCGGCGCGGCTCCACATCGGGATGTTCAAGGCCCTGGCCGTCGCGATCGGCGTGTTCTTCTGGTGCGGGTCGTTCATGTTCGCGCAGCTCGACTACATCAGCATGTTCGTGACGATCTTCTCATCCATCTGGGTCGCCGGCGCGGGTGCGGTCGTGACGCTCGGCCTCTACTGGCGGCGCGGCACCACGGCCGGAGCATACGCCGCCGTCATCTCCGGCGGCGGCATCTCGCTCGCGGCGATTCTGATCCAGCGCAACTGGGCCTCGGCCGTCTATCCATGGCTGGCCGCGCATGGCTGGGAGGCCGGCGTCCGGCGTTTCCTGGAAGCGGCGGCGCGCCCCTTCAACCCGTGGATAGACTGGGCCGTGTCCGACGCCCTCTGGCCGGTCAAGTTCCCGGTGAACAGCATCGAAATCAGCTTCATCGCCGGAATCACCGCCGTGCTTCTCTACGTGGCGGTGTCGCTCCTCACCTGCCGCGAGCCCTTCGACCTCAACAGGATGCTGCACAGGACGCATCCGGGCGACACGCGACAAGCGACAGGCGGCAAGTCGCAGTGGTCCCAGTTGTCCCAGTCGTCCCAGTCCCCAAGCGCGCCCTTCCTCCGCCGTCTTCTCAACAGCCTCGTCGGCATAACGCCGGAGTTCTCGCGGGGCGACCGCATCATCGCGTGGGTCGCGTTCGTCAAGCACATGGTGATAGACTGGGTGGCGCTGTTCCTGCTATGCTCCATCGCGGCCAAGGTGTTTGGCTGGGGCGTCCGCGAGTGGACAATGCGCGCCTTCGTCGTGTGGGTCGTCTATCCGCTGATCGTATGCACCTGCACGACCATCTGGTTCACGTGGGGGACGGTCGCC
The DNA here is from genome assembly GCA_017962605.1 of Kiritimatiellia bacterium. Lineage (GTDB taxonomy): Bacteria > Verrucomicrobiota > Kiritimatiellia > RFP12 > JAAYLN01 > RGIG5952. The sequence continues at coordinate 1,243 of JAGCUY010000025.1, forward strand.
GACCTCAGAAGCCTCTTCCGAGACCTCTCCGAGCGCAAGCGCAACGACCTCGACAACGGCATGGTAGAGGGCCACGTCTCTCTTTCAGATAGGCAACCCGCCGGTAAAACCACATCCGCGCCATGAATGCACATGCACTTCTCTTTACAGCCCTTCTCGCCATCGCTTCGACAGCAAGCGGACAACAGCAAGTTGGAGCCGCCACAAATTCGTCATTCGTCACTTGTCATTCGTCATTCGCCGTAGGGCGCGGCCCCGCCGCGCCCTACGGCGTTTGCGCCCACCTGCCGCGCCACGACGCTGACTTCCGCGAGAGGGAATGCGCCAGCATCGCGGCTCTTGGCGCCTCGACTGTGCGCTTCGGCATTTCATGGCGCGGCATGCAGAAGTCGCCAGACGCGCCGCCGGATTTCTCAAAACTCGACGCCATCGTCGCCGAGGCCGCCGGACACGGCCTCACGATTCTTCCAATTCTCTACTGGCCGCCAAAGTGGGCGCAACCCATCTACGAACACCTTGGCGAATACGGGGCTTTCATTGAGGCGACGGTCGCGCGCTACGGCAGTCGCTTCCCGGCCATTGAAATCTGGAACGAGGAGAACCTCGCAGGATTCTGGGGCGAAGCCCCCAACCCGACAAACTATGTCGCTGCCCTGCACGCCGCCTACGAGGCCGCCAAGCGCTCAAACCCGGACGTGACCGTCTATCTTGGCGGCACGGCCGGTGTCCCGATGGACTTCATTGAGGCGATCTACAAGAACGGCGGGGCGGCCTTCTTCGACGCGATGAACGTCCATCCCTACAGCCACCCATACGCGCCGGAGGGCGACCTTGACAGAAAACTGGAGAACCTCCGCGCCCTCATGGCGAAATACGGCGATGCGGAGAAGCCAATCGTCATTACCGAACACGGCTGGCCCACGCACGACGCCTCCGTCAAGGGGGCGGCCATCATCCGCGCCGGTCTTGCCATCGCGAGGCCGGAACAGAAGACTTGGCGCGCCGTGTATGCGGCGACCAAGGCCGGGGCGGATGGCGGTCCGCCACGCGACATCGCCGCCGCCATCGAGGAAATCCTGCCCCCCGGCTCCTCCTGCGAGGCATGCCTCGGCGCGCGGCTTCGCGATCGCCTCGCCGCCGGCGACGTGGATGTCGTCATCTATCCTTTCGATTCCTCCTTTCCCGAAGACACCTTCGACGCCGTCTGCGACTTCGTGAAGGCGGGGGGCGTCCTCGTCGATACTGGAGGGGCGCCGATGTGGTGGCGTTGTCGCGAAAATGTCCCCGGCCAGTTCGAGCGCCTGGAGGAGGACAACGGCACGAACCCGCTCCGCAAGCGGCTGCGCGTCGATGTCGATGCCTGGTGGCTTAATCCGGCGCTGCCGCATGAGGGCCGCGCCTTCCCTACCGCAGCCGCCAAAGATGCCGGCTACAAAGGCGACCCCGCCGGCGAGCGCGTTTACCGCTTCCAGACGCCGCGCCTTCTCCAGCCCGGCGACGAGTTCATCCCGCTCTTGACGCTGCCAATTGAAGAACAGCAAGCGGACAACAGCAAGGGAGAGGCCGTCGCCGCAAGTGGAGCCGCGAGCGCACCTTCCCCCGTCGTCTCCTCAAGTGGAGCCGCGAGCGCACTGCGCTCGCGGACCGCCGTCGCCGCCAGTGTCGTGCGCTTCAACAGCGACTTCAAGGGCGCAGTCATCATCTCCGGCGACAAGACGCGCGGCAAAGTCGCCACCAACAACGAAGAGAACCAGGCGCGCTACCTCGCCCGCGCAATGGCCATTGCCTTCACCGAGGGCGTCGAGCGCTACTTCTGCTACGAATACCGCGCCCCGGAGGAAGACCCAACCTACAGCGAGGACCACTTCGGCATCACCCATGCGAACATGACGCCCAAGCCCGCCTGGGGCGCATACCGCAATTTCGTCCTGGCGCGGCCGGTCGGCTCCGTGCAGATGCCGGGGCCGTGGCACGACGAGGCGCGGACCTTCTTCTATCCGCAGTGGACGCGCCCCGACGGCACCCCGGCCGGCATCCTTTGGAAGACCGGCGCAACCGAACGCATGGCGCTGCGCTTCTCGGCTGGCGTTCCGAGTGGAGCCGCGAGCGCACCTTCCCCCGTCGTCTCCTCAAGTGGAGCCGCGAGCGCACTGCGCTCGCGGACAAGCATCTCCTTCCGCGACTACACCGGCCGCACCGTCGTGCCCGCGCGCGACGCCGATGGCGCCTACCTCGTCCCCGTTGGCGAAAGCCCCATCTACTTCGAGGGCGGGGCGCTAGTGCGATAACTCGTTTGTCCGCTACGGCACTCGGCGTTTTTGACGCGCGGCGCGGATTGTGGTAGGATTCTTCGCATGGAGCGTTCCCCAAAATCAAGTGGCGTTGTTCGTGCGTCAGGTCGTCGGCGCGGCGCGGCGGCGTTGCCGGAGGCGCCGCGCCAGCGCGTGGTGCGCTGGATTCGCGAATCGATTTGCAACGGCACCCTTGGCCCAGGCGATCCCATCCCGCCCGTCCGCGCCTTGGCCGCAATGCTTGGAACGGCCGTCAACCCCACGGCCGAGGCGGTCGTTGACGCCGAGAAGCTAGGACTTGTCGTCCGCCACGCCTCCGGCGCACACAAGCGCTACGTTCCCACGCCGGGCGCGTCGCTGTCAAGCTCGACCGTATGCGTTCTCGGCCGCCCCTCCCACTTCATCGACCGCAGCGCCGCCCCGCGCTGGTCCGACCCCTTTATCGCATCCGAGCTCTTCGGACGCCTCTCCGATGCCGGATTCCACATGTACGCCATCAACAGCTGCAAGCTCATGGAATCCGACATCCCCACGCTTCTCCGCCCGCGCCCTGCGGGGTTGATAGCCATTGACTCCGTAAATGCGGGAACACTCTCCCTGCGCGTCCTTGAGCGCTGCCGCGAGGAAGGCGTGCCAGCCGTCGCCTATGGGAATGCACCGGCGCTGCGTGTTTTCGACCGTGTTTTCACCGACCACCGCAAAGGCGCGGCCGACCTGACGCGCTGGCTTCTGGAGCGTGGATGCCGCAAGATTGTGCCCCTGTTCCCTGTCCTCCCAGCCGATACCCATGGCGCCTTCTGGATTGGCGAGCGCCTCGCAGGATACGAGGACGCCATGCGCGAAGCCGGCCTGGAGCCGTTCCCTTGCGCGCATTTCGGTTCGCCGCTCCTTTATGGCACCGATGACCCTGAGCGCTTCCGCATCTATGTGGCACTTGCCTTCGAGCAGATTTCCGCCATGAGGAACAATGGCGGAGTCGATGCCATCATCTGCCAGAACGACGAGTGGGCAAAGCCGCCGATTGCGGCCATAGCGAGAATGGGGCTTGTCCCAAACCGCGACATCCTAATCGCCGGCTACGACAACATCTCAAGCCCGACCTCCTTCAGCGCCTTCGAGCCACGGCGTCCTGCCGTCACGATTGACAAGCACAACGAGCACACGGCCGAGGAAATGGCCGAGCTGCTCGTCGCGCGCATTTACGGCACGCTCCCACGCGGGCCGCAGTCGCGCACCCACGCACACGAACTTGTCGTCCTGGAAGTTTGAGCCCTTCGGGCGAAGTTTAGAAGTTTGGCGCGTTGCGCCTTGGATGTTTGGCGCGTTGCGCCTTGGATGTTTGGCGCAAGCGCCTTGGATGTTTTTAAGAACCATCGGCCTGACCAATCCGTTTCCTCTGAGCGTGACAAAATCAAGACAAAAAATTAATTGAAAATTTGTCTTGACTTTTCATTAAAATTTGATATTATTAAGAGTGTCCAAACATTTGGAGGCAAGATGATAGGCAGTTGTCAGTCACAGTTTGCGAAAGCGGCATCTGGTCCACTGAAACCGCGCGTTTGCGTGGCCGCAGTGGCGGCGCTGCTTGTTGCGGGACTGACTCTGTTCGCCGCCAGATGCGCAGGTGCCGCCTTGGTGATGGATGCGCCGGGGCATGTGTGCGTGGAAGGGCAGGGAACTGTTGCGCGTGGCGGAGAGCCAGGCGTTGGCTGGATGGTTCTCGACTGGCGCGGCCGCCCGACTGGTGTTTCCGGCACCTTCGATGCGTCCGGCAACGCAGCCCTGCCGCCCATGCCGGCTGGCTATTACCGCATTGTTGCCGAATCCCGAATCCCGAATTCCCAATCCTCCATTCCGGCCTCCCTCGCAACGCTCGCCGTCGTGGCCCCGCCTCCGGTGCAGCCGCGCAACGGCGGCTTCTATGCCGCCGACACCGGCCCCATCTGGGAGGTGGCGCGCGGGGAGTCGTTCCTCTGCCCGTGGAATGGCGGCGATGCACAGCGGACGCTCGCCGAGCTCGCCTGGCTCTGCGGACTCAGTCATGTGCGCGACCGCATTAGTCCAGGCGGCGTGACGCCCAAGCCAGAAATGTTCCTTGGCTCGTATTTTTTCCGCAGCGCGGAGCTTTTTCACGAACGCGGGATGACCGTTTGCGAGACATACGCCAAGGCACCCGACTGGACGGCCCCGCGCCAGAAGATGCCTACGGATCTCGCCGCCCTCTACGCCATGTGCGCGACGCTCGTGTCGGGGTTCGGCGAGCGCGTGGAGACTTGGGAGTTCTGGAACGAGCCCGACATCGGCTTCGCGCCAGGGCCGGTCTGGGACTACGCCGCCGCGATGAAGGCGGCCTACCTCGGCTACAAGGCGGCGCGGCCAGACGTGGTCGCGCTGAGCGCCGCGCTTTGCACCTCGCCTGGAAACTGGTATATGCGGACGCTCATGGCCAACGACGCCGCAAAGTTCACCGACGCCTTCAACTACCATACCTATTCGCCAATCGCGGCCTATCCCGCCAAGTTTGGGGCCTTGCGCCGATTCCTCGCCGAAGCCGGCATGGACGACCCCGCCATTTGGCTTACTGAAATAGGCCCGGAGGTGGAGGGTGCGGCGGAGGGCGAAGGCGCGATGCCGCAGTTCAAGGCCCACACCCCGGCGCAGGAGCTCGTAGTGGCGGAATACTGCCCCAAGGCGCTTGTCGCCCTCCAAATGGAAGGCATTGCGCGCGCCTACTGGTTCATTTTAGGAGCCTACAACGAGCGCGGGGGCAAGAAGGACTGTGGGATGCTTCGCCGCGACGGCAGCGCAAAGCCTTCCTTCGCGGCCCTGGCCACGATTATACGCGAACTCGGCGACGCGCGGCTTCTCGGCGAACTGGATGTCGGCCCGAAGGCCAAGGCGTATCTCTTCGAGCATCCCGACGGCTTGCAGACAGTCGCTTTCTGGGCCGTGTCGCCCGTTGACACCGCAGCCGTCTGTCCTGACGCCGAGCCGGACTTCGCGCGGGAAGTGGTCTTGCGTACGGCGGCGCCGGCGGCCGTGGATGCCTGCCGTCTCACCGACCTTTGCGGCATGGTGTCCGCAGTTTCCGCCACGAATGGCGCGCTCGTCCTCTCCGCGACACGCTTCCCTTCCTATTTGTCGGGTCTGCGCGGCATGGTCGCCGACCACCCGGCACATTCACTGGGCGCACTCGGCGCACCCGCGCCGGACGAAGGCGAGGACTTGTCGGTGATTGTCCGCGTCGAGCTGGATGAGGACGACTGGGACGTCACGCGCAACAAGACCCGCGCCGTGCCTAAAGGAGGCACAGGCAGATTGAGGGTGATCATCTGGAACCTCGGGGACGAGTCCAAGACGGGAACGGTCGAGATCGCCGGGGGAAAACTCGAAGGGCTGCCGGTGGCCCCCTTCGCCCTCGGCCCGCGCGGTGGGCCGCCAGCCCGGTTTGACTGCACTTTCGTGCCAGGCGACGATGGCCTATACGACACCGACCTCATCCTGCGCGGGCGCTTCAACGGGCGCATCGGCAGCCGCACGTGCGTTCCCATTTGGCTTGAGCGCCGCTTCCTCGCGGGAAGCGTCGGGGTCCCGCTTGACTGGCGAAACCTCGGGGCCTGGGCGCAGGGCGACCCTGCGGGGCGTCCGATGCTGTCCTGGGACGACGCCGAAAAGGCCGTGCGCTTCGACTGGGAGTGGCTCGACAGAGGCGCGAAGCGCCTCGCCTATCCCGAATACAGGCTCGCTGAGGGCGAAAGCCTCGCCGGGGCGCGTCTCGTCACCTTTGAGGTGAAGAGCGCCCAGGACAAGGTGGAGAACGACTTCGACCGCGCATACGTCATGCTGGGCGACCTGGAGATCGCATTCCAGCCGCCGAACGGCAACTGGGAGAAGCGCAGCGTGGAGCTGCCGCCTGAAGGACTTGGCGCCTTCAGGACGTTCAGGCTTGGCGCAAACCCGCGCGGAAGCAAGGTGACTTTCTGGATTCGCAATCTGGAAGTGGTGAAGCGAGAATGAACACCAAATGCGACAATACATGGCGCCCCGCGCCGGCGGCGCCGATCATGAGCCGCTTTGGAGAGGCGGTCACGCCGGGCAACGCCTGGCGGGAATACCCTCGCCCGCAGATGGCGCGCGATGCGTGGCAGTCGCTCAACGGCCTCTGGGAGTATGCGATCATTCCGGCCGACGCCGACAAGCCATCGGCCTTCGACGGGGAAATCCTCGTGCCATTCCCCCCGGAGTCAGCTCTCTCCGGCGTGGGCCGCAAGGTGACGGAGAAGGATCAGATTTGGTATCGGAGAAGAGTCGATCTTGACGGCGACCATCCCATGCGCACGCTCCTGCATTTCGAGAGCGTCGATTTCCGCGCGCAAGTCTTCGTGAACGGCGAGGAGGCCACCGATGTCCCGCATTCTGGCACGGCTGCGCCATTCACCCTCGACATCTCTCCTTTTGTCCGCAGGGGCGAGAACATCATTGAGGTGAATGTCTGGGATCCGACCTGTTCCCATCTCGGCACTACCGGCAAGCAGATGCTGGACCCTACGGGGAGCTTCCACCCCGCCGTGAGCGGCATCTGCGGCAGCGTCTGGATTGAGACGGTGCCGGAAACATATCTGGCTGGTTACGAATTTGAGACGGACATCGCCGCCGGAACCGTTTCCTTCTCCCTCGATGTGCGCGGGAATCTCCGCGACGCGACGCTCCGTGCCGTAGTCTTGCGAAACGGGAAAGCGGTCGCGACCGGTGAAATCGGGCCGGAGGGACGCCTTGACCGCCCGCTCACGCTCACCCTCCCGCGCCCGCTCGCCCTCTGGAGTTGCGACGAGCCAAACCTCTACGACGTGGAAATATCCGTCGCAGACCCCGTCGCCGGCACGGTGGACCGCGTCCGGGGGTACTTCGCCATGCGCTCTTTCGGCAAGGCGCGAGGGGCGGACGGCAAGATGCGCTTCACGCTCAATGGCGAGCCATTCTATGTTTTGGGCGTTCTCGACCAGGGGTGGTGGCCGGACGGGCTTCTCACGCCGCCGTCCGAGGATGCGGTGCGCTTCGACGTCGATTTCCTGCGCTCGTGCGGCTTCAACGCCATCCGCAAGCACATCAAGGTCGAGCCGCGGGTCTTCTACGCCCACTGCGACAGGACGGGGATGCTCGTTTTGCAGGACATCCCCTGCGGAGGCGGCGACTATGACCACCGCTTTGGCAACGCCGTGCCGCGCTGGGGGATGTTCCGCCGGGAGTTGGCGGATGTTGTGGCGCAGCTGAGGAACAGCCCCTCGGTTGTGATGTGGGTGCCCTTCAACGAAGGCTGGGGGCAGCCGGGGGCGGAGAAGACGCGCCAGACCTACAAATGGCTGAGGCGCCGCGACCCCTCCCGTCTCCTCGACGGCCCTTCCGGGTGGAACGACTGGCAGGGCGGCAAGGTGATGGAGTCGGACGAATCCGGCCACATGACCGCCTGGCCTGCAGACATGGCCGAGGAGTATTCCGATGTCCTGGACTGCCATGAATACCCCGGCCCGGCGATGTTCGACTCCTGCGGGGCGCGGGTGTCGTTCCTCGGCGAGTTCGGCGCACTCGATGCCGATGCCGGCCCGGAGCACACATGGCACGACCAACCGCGCACGATCCGGGAAATCGAGGCCAGGACCGGCAAGCCTTACAACTACGATGGGGATCCCCAGGGCTGGCGCGAAGACCTCGCGCGCCGCTACGAGGCGCTTTACGAAAAGCTCCTGCCGCTAGTGGCGCGCGGCCTCGGCGGCAGCATCTACACCCAGGCGCAGGACATCGGCATCGAGCGGGACGGCTTCATAACATACGACCGCAAGGTGCCGAAATTCGACACCGCCTTTCTCCGCCGCGTCCATGGGCGCATCATCACCGCCTTCCGGACTTGCTTGCAAACCGCAAACCACTAATTCCCTTTCTTCTCACTAACCTTAAGGAGGACAAACAATGAACAAAAAAATCCAACACACGATAACTGCGGTCACGTTCGCTCTGACCGCCACGGGCGCATTCGGCACGACGAATGTCTTCAACGACGCGGTATTCTGGTTCCGCGGCGGCAGGGATGCGGACTCCAACGGCGTTCTCGACGCCGGCGAGTTCTTCAACGATCGCCAAGCCGGTAATTCAAGCCACGCATCGCACTCCTGGGTGACGTCCTGGGTGACGAAGGAAAGCGCATACTCCGAAAACGCCGCTCTTGTGAGCGAGAATGTCGTCTTCCCGGCCCTGGGGACTGGATTTGAAAAGAGCATGAAAGTCCTGCGCGTCACCGACAACGCGCACGAAGGTCTGCGCCAGCCCATGACACTGAACACATACGAGATATTCGCCAACAACAACATCTCGAACGAATACACTATTGTCACGCGATTCCGTCTGGAGAACCCGGAAACCACGACCAATGTCTGGCTTCATGCAATAGGCTACAAATATGTCGGCTCCGAAGAAAAGTCATACGGACTTTTGGTGGGCTTTTCAAAGGGCACAACTAGAGACAACACCTATACCACTCCCGCGAACATGAGATTTGTGAAGGTATTTGGCCCAAACTCTGCCAATGGCGGATCAGGCACCTTCTATCAAACCGACCTCAAGCAACTTGTGATTGCGACGAACACATGGGTTGACATGAGTATCGTCGTGGGCGGTGGCAAGGTGCGCATCGGCATCGCCAACCCCCAATTGCCGACCCCCAACAACAATGCCATTGCCTTTCAGGATGCCAGTTACCATACCGACAACTGCACGCTGCGGTCCCGGAACGAAAATTCGTATGTGACGCTAGGCCAAAATCGCATCGCTGAACCCAGCGACGAGGCGGTAACCAGCGGTTTTCTTGGAAGTGTTCAACAATACGCCGTTTGGAACCGCATGCTGAGCGACCAGGAAGTGATGGAGGCCTTCGGCATGCCCAGGCCTGCGGTTTTCCGCACGGGTTTAGCCAATGGCGCTTCCGACGAGTTCGGCGGGACTGGAACCGGCAGCCAGACAATCGACGGGCTTGGCTCCTGGCAGGATGTCTCGAACGTCATGGGGCCCGGCGCCACCTGGACGGTCAACTTCAACGCGATGGCTGACGAGGCCGGGCTGCCCCAGGTCTTCTCCATGCGCGCTCTTGACGGCTCCTCCGCCGCAGATGTCACGGTGTCCCTGAACGGCACCCCGCTTGGCACCCAACATGTCTTTTCTTCGGCAAGGGTATTCTGGCCCGTTCCGGCAAACGCCATCACCGCCGGCGCCAATACGCTGACGATTGCGCGAAGCGGCGGTTCGGGCGACCTGCTGATTGATTCGATGGAACTTGGCGGTTCGCTCGGCGTTGGCGCGAACAACAGCAGTTCCGGCGAAATGGTGAGCATTGAACGGCTGCGCTACGGCTGCATCTCCTCCGCAAGCGCGAACCCGAAGCATTGGCCCTCCACCTTGCAGACATACTCGATCACGAACAACATGCTCCGGTTCTGGGTCGATCCCGACACGAAAGACCGCTGCTCGTTTGCTTTCAAAACCCGCGAGAGAAGTGCCGACAAGTCAAATAGTGATTCATCATACCAGCGCAAAGGAGAAGACCTATACACCATCTTCGTCAATGGCGTGGCAAAGTTCAGCCGCGAAACCAAAAGGGAAAACAGCTGGCACGACGTTTCCATCGCAATTCCACCGGAGGATCTACATGGCGGGTGGAATGAAATTGAGATTGCCGCCAAACCCACGAACGTCTGCTACTGGATGTTCGACTACTACAGGTTCGAGGCGACTCTTTCCAAAGGCTTCAGCATCCCGCCGCCCCCACCACCCGGCACTGTCATTTATATGCGCTAGACATCAAATTGTCCTGCGTGTATAATAGACTCCATGAATACTGGCGAAGCGGCAAATACACCGAAAGTGCTTTCGACTGGAGTGGAAATCCCTGCGGAGGGCGTTCCGACATGGGACGGCCGGATGCAGTTCACTACCCGCGCAGAGAAGCGGCCGGAGTCTATTGACGACGAGGCCACATACCTCAAGTGGAAGTGGCGCATGAACCTCGCCAACCCCGCGACGGGCCTCGACAACGACGCCCTCGTCGCGGGCGTCAGGCGCATCGCCGACGAGTCCGGCTGGAAGGCCGGCACGGAGGACTGGTACGACGTCGCCGCGCGCTGCTTCGACTTCCTCGTCGATAATGTCCAGATTGGCTTCTCGCGCTTCGACTGCTTCCCGGCAATCTCGGCCTGGGACCGCCACGAGCGCCCGATGAAGGCCATTCTCTGGAAGCACGCCGCAGAGGTCGATGACAAGTATTCGCCCGGCCTTCGCGACGCCATCGCGCAGATGCGGCGCGAGGGCCGCGCCACCATCGGCAAGGACTTCGACCACTCCGCGCCCGACTGGGCGGATATCCTGAAGCTCGGATTCCCCGGTATGAAGGCGCGCGTCGATTCCTACACGCAGGACACGCCCTTCTACCGCGCCGAGAAGCGCGCCGCCGCCGCGATCATGCGCTTCCTCGACAGGCTGATTGAAGAGGGAAAGAGGGAGTTGGAGAATATTGATGCGGCAATCGACGGCAATCGATTGCAATCGACCGCAATCGGCGGCCGAGTTGGCATGGAATTCCTCTCCAAGGCCGTTGCCTCCCTTGAGCGGCTGCGCGTAGGGCCGCCGCAGACGCTTTTCGACGTGATGGAGTTCACGATGGTCTATTTCATCCTGTCGGAGCCGCTGAACTATTTCCAGGTCCGCACCTTCGACAACATCGACGTGCGCTGGTGGCCCTACTACCAGGCCGACCTCGCCGCCGGACGCACCACCGAGGAGGAGTTCCGCGAGGAGTTCCGCCACTTCATCTGGCAGTTCGGCTCCATCGACAACTACTGGGGCCATCCCATCTACCTCGGCGGCACGAACCCCGACGGCACGACGGCCTACAATCCGCTCTCCCTCATCATCCTCGACGTCGTGGAGAAGACGGCCCTGCCCACGCCGAAGTTCCAGCTCAAGATGGCGAAGAACACGCCGGACGAAATCTGGTGGAAGGCGCTCGACATGCTCCGCAAGCACTGTCCGCTCTGCCTGATGAGCGAGGAGAACATGGCGCGGTCGATGAAGCCCGTCGGCCTAACCGACGAGGAATGCCGCGACCTCCTCATCTGGGGCTGCTTCGAGTATCTGCCGCGCGCCAAGGGCAACTGCACGAGCGCGACGAGGATAAGCCTCCCGCAGCCGATAATGGAGATGCTCGCGGAGGCGGCGGGAGGGCGCGTGTCCCCACGCGCCGCAGTCGCCGGGGACGGCGACCCTCCCATGACAAGCGACATGCGACATGCGACATGCGGTTCAGCGACACGCGACCTTTCAACTTCTCAACCTTTCAACTTTTCAACTTTTCAACTTTTCAAAGCCGAATATCTCCGCCGCCTCCACGCCAACACCGACCGCACCGTCGAGCTGGAGCGCGAGAACGAGCTCCACCTCGCGGAGGTGAACCCGGCGCTGGTGCTGTCCCTGGCCGTGGAATCCGCGCTGGATAAGGGTGTGGACGCCTTCTCGCTGGGATACAAGTACAACTTCACCGCGATCAGCGAAGTCGGCTTCGCCACGGCGGTCGATTCGCTCTTGGCCGTCAAGGAGTTCGTCTTCGACCGCAAGGAGGTTACCCTCGCCGAGCTCGGCCGCATCCTGGCCGCCAACTGGGAGGGCCATGAGGATCTGCGCCTCCGCATGAAGCGCTCGAAGCTGAAGTGGGGCTGCGGCAATCCAGAGGCCGACGCCTTGGCGAAGGAGGTCATCGAGGACTTCACCTCGCGCTTTGTGGGCAAGCCCAATTCGCGCGGCGGGGTCTTCGTGTGCTACGGGCTCAACTCACGCGGCGCAATTGAAATGGGCTGCGCAGCTGGGGCGACTCCCGACGGCCGCAGGGCAGGGGAGCACTTCTCGAAGAACATGGCGCCGAGCGTGGGCGCGGAGACGGAGGGCATCACCGGCTCCATCCGCAGCTACGGGGCGATAGCGCCGGAGAACTTCCCATGCGGGAGCATCTTCGACGTGATGATACACCCGTCGTCCGTGGCGGGGGAGAAGGGTCTGCGCGTATTCCGGACGCTTGTGGAGCGCTTCTACGCCGGAGGCGGCGTGGCGCTGAACATCAACATCGTCTCGCCCGAGACGCTGCGCGACGCCCAGGCGCACCCGGAGAAGTACGAGAACCTCCAGGTGCGCGTGGCGGGGTGGAACATCCGCTGGAACGACATCCCGCGCAAGGAGCAGGACGAATACATCGCCCGCATCGAAGCGGTGGGCGCCTAGCGGCTGACGCGGCCGGCGGCGTTGCCGCGGGCGAGGGACTCTACTTCTGCCTTGGTGACGAAGTTGAAGTCGCCGTAGATGCTGTGCTTCAGGCAGCTCGCCGCGACGGCGAAGGCGACCGCCTTGCCAGGCTCGGACCAGTCGTCGCTGTTGAGGGCGTAGATGAGGCCGCCGGAGAAGGAGTCGCCGCCGCCGATGCGATCGACGATCGAGCGGATTTCGTAGGGGCGGTAGGAGCCGTCGGGCGCGAGCGGGGCGAAGTGTGCCTTGCGCGCGGCGGTGTCGTAGAGCATCGCGCCCCAGCCGTTCCAGGTGGCGCTGTGGCTCTCGCGAAGGGTGATGGCCACGAACTTGGCCTTGGGGAAGCGGTCGGCAAGGGCCGCCGCGACGCCCTCGTATCCCTTCAGGGAAAGGGAGCCGTCCTCGATGGAGGAGTCTGCCGCCTCGATGCCGAAGACGTCCTTGGCGTCCTCCTCGTTGCCGATGATGACGTCGGCCAGCGGGGCGAGCTCGCCCATGCAGCGTCCGGCGAGGGCGCGCTGGTCGGTGCCCTTCTCCCACTTCCAGAGTTTCTTGCGGAAGTTGAGGTCGAGGGAGATGCTGACGCCCTTTGCGGCTGCGGCCTTGGCGAGGGCGAGGTTGGCCTCGCAGGCTGCGGCGGATAGGGCCGGCGTGATGCCGGTGAGGTGCAGCCATGTGACGCCGTCGAGCATGGCGTCGAAGTCGTAGGCCGAGGCCGGCGCCTCGGCGATTGCGGAGTGGGCGCGGTCGTAAACGACCGTGGAGCCGCGCTGGTTGGCTCCCGTCTCCGTGAAGTAAACGCCCATGCGCCCGCCGTCGGTGCGCAGGATGCGGCTCGTATCGACGCCTATGCCGCGCATCTGCGTGACGAAGGCGTCGGCGATTGGGTTCTTCGGCAGTGCGGTGAGGTAGCGCGAGCGCATCCCAAGCTGCGCTATGGACGCGCAGACGTTGGCCTCACCGCCGCCGAATGTGGCGCGAAGCGTCCCCGGCAGGGACTGGTTGATTCGGAAGAAGCCCTCAGGTGTGAGGCGCAACATGATTTCGCCGAACCCGGCGACGCAAGCCGCATTCGTTTTTGAAAACTGTTCGTTCATGATTGTTCTCTCCAAGAAAAAAGTTTACAAGACAACGCAAACAATTATACCAGATTATTGCAGAAAGCCGTGTCCGTAAGCCTCCGGCTCAATCTGCGTGGCGAGCGCCTTCATGGCGGATTGCCTGTGCGTAGGACATGGGGATTATTCTACAATATCGGGTCTGATGTGGCAAGGCGGCGGCGAAGCGCAAGCGGCGCAAGGCCAAGGAGCAGGAGCATCGTCGTTGTCGGTTCGGGGATGAGGCCGACGGTCATGCTCTGGCCGTTGAGCCCAATGGCGCTGTTGACGATGGAAAGCTCCGTTCCGTTGACCGCGATTTCCAGCCAGCCGTAAAGACAAGGTTGCCCATCAACCGTGTATGATGCCGTGCCAAATCCAAGAAAAAAATGTTCGCCTGAATAACTAGGAATGTCAATGGAATAGTCTGCGATTTCCCGAAAGTTCTCCTCGTAGTTCTGTTCTTCTTCAGGGAGGTAGCCGTAGCGATAAAAGACTTCATCGCTATAAAAAGTCGTCAATGCGCTAATAACTTCCCCCATTTCCATTTTCACAAAGACATCTGATCCAGACAGAGCATGGCCAACGCCTTTGATGGTGGTCGTGTCTCCAGAAATGGAAACGGAAAAATATCCCTGAAGATAATATTCCGGCCCTTCATAGCCAGTCTCGAACGTTTCCGGGTTTGTGTAGATGATTTCCGCTCCCTGGACGATATAATTGCCATCAACTGGTTTTGAACAATATACCCCGCCGTTCGTTATCGTGGCGCCGCCCCAGCGCACAGCATCGGCCAAAGCCAAAAGCGGTGCGATGGCAAGCAAGATGGAAATGGCTTTTCTCATTGATTTACTCCTTGGATTACGACGGGGCTGAAATTTGTCAAATCTGCCACCTGCAAAGAATATCCAGGCGCGAGCGCATCCATGGCGGCCTGGATTTCCTCGCGGTAGTTTGCCAGCCATGGTCCGTAATGTGAACCATGGTATGTTGTCAGAAGCACAGGCTGACAGTCCAATAGCACGAACCAAGGGCTGCTGGAGTCGCCGTCGACAGCGACTTCATGGAATGATTGGCGCGCAGAAGTCGAACATGTCCCCATATGGATGTCGTTTCCACTAAAATGTTCCAATTCGCCAACCAATGCCTTTTCCTCCTGGTCAAAGGTGAATATCGGCAACCCTTTGACTGTTGGCAGATAGTTAGTGTAATTTGAAGGCAAGAACTTTGCGATCGAGCAGACGTTGGTCATTTCCCATGCAAGTTTGCCAACGCAAACATCTTGGCCTAAATCAATCTTTCCAGCTAAACGGTTGGCATAGACAACGCCATTTGTGCCGACAAAATAGAGTGTCGTGTTATTGGTGAGGGAAAAGGCATAGTGATTCGCCGTCACAAAATGCCTTGCACTAATCAGGATTACAGTGTTTTTGTTTGGGGGCGCCCATCGCGTTTGCGAATGCCACGGGCTGGCGCAGGATGTGTCGACGCCGTAAGCCCAGCAGTCTGTGTTGCGGACGAGGTTTGTTCCGCAGGCGGGGTAGTTGAGAAAGACCGGCAGGGCGTTTGTCGGGTTCTTTCCGGCAATCCTTTCGTCAATGGAGCGCGACGCGACGGCGAAAACAGTGTTGCTCCCATCCGAAACTGTCGGGTCGTAGCCCATGAGGTATTCCTGAAGATTCGGCAGGAAGTCGCCATCAGGGTCCTGCACCGCGTCGAGGCTGTTCGTGTCTGACAACCCGTATTGCGCCTCCCACCAGGACGGGATCCCGTCGTTGTCCTTGTCGAACGCCAATGTCCCCAGCGAGAAGGAGAGTTGCGCGGAATGGTTCGTCATGGTGACGGCCTTGCTTGACAGGAGAACGTCTTCCGCGTCGAACACGCCATTGGTGTTGGCGTCGTCGAAAACGATGGCCGTCTGCGCCGCCGAATTGGTGACGATGACATGGCATGGGGCGAATTGGGCAATCGGGTAGTTCGTCGCGACGGCAACTGCGATCACCCCCTCATTAGAGGACACCGAGGTCGGGCGTATTCCAAGCGACAGGTCGCGCTTGAAGATGCTGGTGTTCGTTACGACTACGGATAGCGAGAAGCAGTAATCGCCGGCGTCCGTCGGATTTGCGCCGTGGGAAACCTCTATTCCGTCGTCAATGCCGTCGCAATCGGTGTCTGCGAACCATGGGCTGGTGGAATAAATGGAGACTTCATCATAATTGGCCAGACCGTCGCCATCGGAATCTCGGCCGTCGTTGGCGTGGTCCCGGCGTTCGTATGCGCCAATGTCCGGCTGCGCCCCGCGTTCAAAGCCCTCAATGTCCGTTGTGACGAAAGAGTAGCTGGCGCCCGCTCCCAGCGCGAGGCTCGACTCCGCCGGCATCCCATCCGAAAGCACGGTGACATTGCCCCTCACGACGCCAGTTTCGTTCGTGGTGTGCAAGTTCGCCCCATCGGGGACTACGCAGTTTATGAACGATTCGGGAAATTCAGCGCCGGAGATGTAAACGATTCGATTCGTCCCGAAGGTTTCGTCGAAAAGCGAGTTCTTGACGGCAAACGGGAAAAGCCCGATGCCCTGGCTTGTCCTCCGAAGATAAAGGGCGCGGGAGGCGCTACGCCCGCCAGAATTGAAGGCGGTGAGGCCATCGATGAATATTGGCGGAGGGTCGGTGGCATAAACTGCTTGCCCATTGCGGGAGGGGACATATTCGACGAGGCTGTTTGCAATCATCACGGAATTGGATGACGGTCCGACAATCCACCACCCCCTGCCAACGCCTTTGTTCGAGAGGCGCACATGGATGTTCTTGAAATAGGCTCCGCTCCCATTCTGTTCCGCCGGAGACAGTTTAAAGGCCGACAGCAGCGATGTCGTTTCCTTTCGCAAGTCCACGGTCAATCCCTGGACAATCGTGTGTAGGTCCTGGGCGTCTTCAAGGGAAAAGACAAAGTTTTCGGTCGTTGGCGCGCCTATTGTCGTGTCGTGGTTGTTGAAGCCGTTTGTGCTTGTAAGGAGAATTGGATGCGGCGGGAAGGTCAGCCCCGTCCATTCCGGTCCGGCATAATGTCCTGGGCGAAGTTCAATGATTGAATACGGCGTGCTTGACGCAAAGGCGTTTGAGAGCGAGAGTTCCCCTTGTGCCGCATTTGTTCCGGCTATGATTCGCGGCGCATCGTCGTAATCTGCAATGAAGGGATTCGTGCCGTTGAAGTATTCAAAGACATTGGGAAGCCCGTCGCCGTCGAAGTCCTCGATTGTGTCGTAGTAGTTCGTGGGATTCAATCCAAAAAGCGCCTCGTCGTAGTCCCAGATGGCGTCGTGATCTGTGTCGGGGTTGGAAAGGTCGGTGCCCATCACGATGTGTTCGTATGAATCGACGAGGCCGTCGCCGTCGGTATCTGTTCTGTCGCCGAGCCGGAAAAAGGCGGAGGTCGGCCACGCGGGACAGGTGCAGTTCCAAGTCACATTAGTCACCTCCACGCCGGTAAAAAGGGGGCATGGATATATGTTCGTCACGGCAGCGCAGGAAATGCCATGTTCGGTCAGGCCCTCATCGGCAGGCAGAAACTTGTCTGCCGAAACAAACATGGAAAAAGAGTTTGTTCCATCAGGGACTTCCGCGGAATCAATCCACCACCATCCCCCTGAAGTAAGGCTTCGCGCATGGTAGCAGTCGATGGTGGCCGATGGGAAAACTTGGTTGGTCGTTGCCGAAACCTGGAAAACAAGCCCAGTTGGCTCAAGGCTGAAGGATGAAATAGAATAGTCTGCAAAAAGCGGCGAAGCCGTAACAACGAAAGACAATGCCATCGGCAGGCATTTGCCGAAGCGCAGTTTGACTTTCCCGAAAAAGTGGTTGTTCACTCTAGTTGTCATGGGCGTCACCAAAATTATTATACCATTTTGCGCGGGCCTTATCGCCCGTAGCATGGGAATGGCTTTCATCATCGATTCCCCTTGGCGCGGTTATGCGTCCGGCAGAGCATCTGGCAGTTTGAAATGTCTGTCGCGCCGCCCTTGCTCCATGCGGCCACGTGGTCAGCGTCCATGTCGGCGAGCGCCCAGATTTTCGCCCTGTTCGCGGCGGGGCCGATTGCGCACAGCGGGCAGTTAGAGAGTCCGCACTTTTTCGCCTCCGCCGTCTGCCTCGCGTAAACGGCCTTCTTGACGGCGTCGGGGAACACCCGCACGTTCAGTAGCCGCGTGTCGGCGCATCCGCCGAGGACGTATTCGACGATGCCCTTCTCGTCCTTGACGCATGGGTCATCAAGTAGCGCCTCGACCTTTTCCGTGAATGCCGCCGGGGAGTATGGCCTGCCGTGATGGGCCTCGTAGAGCCGTGCCCAGTCAAGCCCCTTCGTCGCGCGGGGGTCAATCCGCTCTAAAAGTCCGTCCGCCCAGTCTAGGACGCTCGTGAAGTAGGACTTCAGCGGCGACACGTCGCCGTCGAAGCGGTGTTCGCCAAGGTAGCCGCCAATGTTGTCCCTTCCCCCCGCAGCCCACGCCAGCGCCGTCTCAAGCCACGCCTGGCGCTTCACGTCGCCTGAAAGGAAGTCGCCCCACTTCTGGACGATTGCCGAAGACGAGTTGCTGAAGACCTCCTTCGCCGCCGTGACGAACGGCCCCGAATAGACGGCGTTAAGCAGCTCCTGCTGCACCAGCGGGACGCCCGCGATGTTGATGGTCCTGAACCACTCCTTGATTTCGCTCTCCTCGCCCTCGCAGACGTAGATAGTGAGCGGCGCCTCGACGATGCGCCGCCGCAGGTTCTCCGCGAGGCCGCCGAAATACTGCTCCATTCCAGCCGCGTCGCGCACCGCGAACTTGCCCGTGACGAACCGTCCGAAGCTCGTGATGCGCTGCTGGCCGTCCAGCACCTCCCAGCGCCCGTCCGGCGCCTCCACGAAGTAGAGGAGACCAAGCGGGTAGCCCTTCAGCAGCGACTCCACGACCGCCACGTCGCGCTTCCCGTCGGCGTAGATGTAGTTGCGCTGGTATTCGGGCTGGATGACGAGCCGCCCGTCGAGGCCGAACAGCCCCTTGCCCTCGTATTCGTTGTAAACGAACCCCCGGCAGACGTCGCCGACGGTGATTTCGGTGTGGAGTGTGGTTTTCATGGCCTTTTCATCCTGATGAGAATCCTCGCGTAAACCTGCGCGTAGAACTTGCCGCCGACCTCGTAGTATGTCTCGCCCGGTGTGGGTCCGGGCAGTTCCAGCACGGGGCCGTCGTTGAGTTTCGTGACCTCGCTCCGCCGCCCCGCCTTGTCAACCTGCACCTGCCTCGGGTAGATTTTCGTCCTCAGCGCGGGGTCGCCGGCCCCGGCCTTCGCGATGCCGACAATCTCGAACTGCCCCGGGCAGTGCTTGTCGAGGAACGATATCGGGACGCCCATCACGCCATCGTAGTCGCCGGGGATCGCATCGACGTATGGAACCTCGATGGCGTCGAAGTTGTCGTATCTGGCGTAGCCCTTCCCGCGAATCTCCCTGTGGCGGCTGTGCTTCACATTCTCCGCCCACGTCATCAGCTCCAGCGGCCTGTGTCGCCGCCCGTGGTCAATGTTCGTGAACCAACAGCAGTTGCGAAACTTCACAAGCCCAGTTGCGGGGTCGAAAACGCCATCCACGTAATCATGGGCATTGCCGCCAAGAGGCCGGAAGAAAGCGTTTCCATTCTGGAATCCGTTTCCCAGCCACATTTTGCCGGCCATGATGAGGGGGAAGATTTCCTTGTAGCCGATGGCGTTCATCGCGCCGATGACGAGGAATTGCTTCCTCCCCTCCACAATCCATGCCATGAATTCCCTGAAAAGCGAGAAGGGCGGGTTGGTGACGATTACGTCGGCCTCGTCGCGGAGGCGGCGCACCTCGTCGGAGCGGAAGTCCCCGTCGCCGTCGAGGTAGGACCATTGCAAATCCTCGATGTCGATGCGCCCGTTGCCGTTTGCGTCGCGGTCGAGGACGAAGATCTTGCCGCGCGACTCGCTTTTGGCGGCGTCGAAACGCGGTGAGTCCTTCTCGAAAAGCGTGGGCTGCCAGTAGCCGAGCCGGTTGCGTTGCGGTGTGCCAGCACGCTTGCTCGCGAAGGCGTAGCTGGTGGAGACGAGGCGCTTGAGGCCGAAGGCCTCGAAGTTCTGGGCGAAGAACTTGGTGAAGTTGCTCCATTCGGGGTCATCGCATGGGAGAAGCACCGACTTGCCGCGGAAAGCGTCCGGGTCGAACTCCAGGTATGCGTTCACCTCCTTCTGGATGTCGGCATACTGCGTGTAGAACTCATCGTTCTTCGCGTTCTGTGCGTTTTGCAGATGTGTCTTGGCCATGTGCCGTGCCTTTCGTGGGTGGAAAACTATGCAATGATTCTATCAAAGCGCGGTGAATACTACAAAATCGCAGCCTCTAAATTCTACTTCAAGGATCTGTCCAATGACTGTCCGCATCCGCCTAACGAGGCGAGAA
>JAGCUY010000205.1 GCA_017962605.1 Kiritimatiellia bacterium
GATGTAGTTGGAGAAGTACGGCGTGCCGTATTTGGCGGTCATCTCGAACAGAAGCCGGGTGTTCTCGGTGTCGGACCAGTCGAAGTCGCTGGTGATGGAGTTTGTGGGGATCGGATACTGGAAGCCGCGGCCGTTGGCGTCGCCTTCGATCATGATCTCGATGAAGGCCTTGTTGACCATGTCCATCTCCTTCTGGCAATCGCCGTAGGTGAAGTCAAGCTCCTTGCCGCCGACGATGGCGTTG
Source organism: Kiritimatiellia bacterium (assembly GCA_017962605.1). Lineage (GTDB taxonomy): Bacteria > Verrucomicrobiota > Kiritimatiellia > RFP12 > JAAYLN01 > RGIG5952. The sequence continues at coordinate 245 of JAGCUY010000205.1, forward strand.
AGGTTCTTCATGTCGTTCGGCACGGTCCAGTCGAGGGTGATGTTGGAGAATGGCGCCTGCGTGCCCCAGCGGCTGGGCGTGTTCACGCCGTAGATGAAGGACTGCACGCACTGCTTGACCTCGCGCTGCGAGAGGTTGTCAACCTTGACGAATGGGGCGAGGTAGGTGTCGAAGGAGGAGAACGCCTGGGCGCCGGCCCACTCGTTCTGCATGATGCCGAGGAAGTTCACCATCTGGTTGCAGAGGGTGGAGAGGTGCGTCGCGGGCGAGGAGGTGATCTTGCCGGGCACGCCGCCGAGGCCCTCCTTGATGAGCTGCTTGAGCGACCAGCCGGCGCAGTAGCCGGTGAGCATGGAGAGGTCGTGCAGGTGGATCGCCGCGCTGCGGTGCGCCTCGGCGACCTCGGGGTCGTATATCTCCGAGAGCCAGTAGTTGGCGGTGATGGCGCCGCTGTTCGAGAGGATGAGGCCGCCGACGCTGTAGGTGACGGTGGAGTTCTCCTTGACGCGCCAGTCGTTGACGTGGAGGTAGTTGTTGATGACGTCCTTGTAGTTGAGGAGCGTCGAATTGACGTTGCGGACTTTCTCGCGCTGCTTGCGGTAGAGGATGTAGTTCTTCGCCACGTCGGCGTAGCCTGCCTCGGAGAGGACCTTCTCCACGCTGTCCTGGATGTCCTCGACGGCGATGAAGCCATCCTTGATCTTGTTGGTGAAGTCGGCGGTGACGCGCAGCGCCAGCATGTCGATGATGGTGGGGTGGTATTCCTTCCCCATGGCCTCGAAGGCCTTTGTTATGGCTATTGAAATTTTTGAGATTTCGAAGTCGGCTTCGGCGCCGTCGCGCTTGGATACTTTATACATGACGATTGTCCGTTTTTTCCTTGTATTATGGCCGAGGCGCGATTCGGGCCGCTTGTTTAGTGGCTGCGAGAGGCGGCACCCGCCGCGCACCCGCATGAATAAAGGCTTGTGTCCACGCGGACACAAAAAAATCCTCGTGCCTCCCGCGCCTCGGCATTTCGCGCCTGGGAAACCTGACGCGGCAAGCAACTTAAAACATAATAGCAAGTTCCCTCAAAATGTCAATATCTTGTGGTGAAAAATTTTTCAACCACAAGATATTGTGTTTTGCGGCAGCTTCTCAAATTTGAGATTTGAGATTTGGAATCTCAAATTTGCATGCCCCGTATTTCCGCATTTGGAAGGATTTGCCGCGCTGCGGCGAGAAGGCGGCGCATTTCGTCTGCATCGGGGGTGGCGAGTCCGCGTTGCGGAACGGTCTCGCGGTCGGCGAAGGGCTGGAGGTAGTAGTGGCGCGCGCCCGTTATCCATGCGGCTATGGCGGCGATGGAGGCTTCGTCGTGCATGCCGGCCACGACGGTGGTGCGGAACTCGTAATCGACGCGCCCCTCCAGCAGCAGCGCCACCGAGCGGCGCACGGCGCCTACGGCGCCTCCGCAGGACGGAGCCTGCGGGTCAGGACAGGAAGCCGCTGCAATATCGGAGGGGGCGGCTTCAGCCGCCCCTGTGGCCTCGCCATACCGCTCCGGCGAGTGCTTCACGTCCCTGGCCACGGAGTGGAGGTGGCCTTCGTCGATGAGGGCGGCGAGGGCGTCGGGGCTGGTGCCGTTGGTGTCGAGCTTGGTCGCAAAGCCCAGCGCGCGCACCTTGCGCAGCAGCTCGGGCAGCTCCCTGTGCAGCAGCGGCTCGCCGCCTGTGATGCAGACGCCGTCGAGGAGTCCGCGCCGCTTGGAGAGGAAGGCTAGGAGTTCCGCGTCGTCCATCAGCGGCGGCATCGTGCCATCGACCAGTTCGAAGTTGTGGCAGTATGGGCAGCGGAAGTTGCACCCGCCGAGAAAGACTGTGCACGCCACCTTTCCCGGGAAGTCCAGCAGCGTCATCTTCTGCAGGCCGTGGATCTTCATCTTCGTTACCAGTCGCGGGAGAGGGCGAGGCGCAGACGTGTCTCGTAGCCGAGTGTGAGGTCGGCGGAGAGGTAGAAGCCGGCCTTGAGGTCGACGGTGCCGCCAAAGACAACGCCGATGGCGTCGTCGTGCTTGGCGGAGAGCTTCAAGTCGTCTTCACCGTAGGGAAGGGTGCCGGAGACGCTGACAGAGGAGAGCGGCTGGACGCGGAGGCCGGCGAAGGCGTGGAAGTCGTAGTATTGGTAGGCCAGATCGAAGTCGAGGCGGAGCGCCTTCTCGGTGATTTTCACCGAGGACTTGCGGGTCTCGTACTTTGAGATGACATTGCCAAGTTCGTTGGTGTCGGCCTCGCCGGTGGAGACGAGGGCGGAGGCGGTGATGTCGCCCTTGTCCTGGCGGTAGCGGCCGAGGATGCCGGCGGAGGCTGTCCAGCTGCCCTCGCGGATGAACGGGCGCTTGTAGCCAAGCGAAACGGAGAAGCCGGAAGCGTCGTCGATGGCGGCGCCGGTGAATCCAAGGCCAGATGGAACGATTGAGCCGGATTTGCCGGAGAGGGCGTAGTCGGCCTCTGCGAACCATGAGAAGAGGGTCAGGCCCGCGCCGACGGAGGTGCGCTCAAAGTCCTTCTTGTTGCCGCTGACCTTCTCGACCGACCACTTGAAGGGGGTGTTGTCGATGGGGGCGAACCAGAGGCTCCAAATGCGGGTGCTGGCGGGATCGGGGAGAGCGGGAAGATCAAGGGCCTGCGCTGTGCGCTGTGGGGTTTCGGGCGGGATTTCGATGCGGTCAGGCGGTGGCGGCAGGGGGTCGAAGGTGGCGATGGGGGCGGACGCAGACTGAAGGTCTGCGCCGACAGGACGGGTGCCGACAGGACGGGAGGATGCGGCATTGGATCCGTCATAGGCATAGGTGGCGTTGCCGATTCGCATTAGGCGGCCGGGGACGGGCTGGTATGGGCCGTATGCCGCGCCGCCGGGAGCGATGAATGTAATGCGGTCGTCGCCGCCTACGGAGATTTTGTAGAGCGTGCCATCCAGGCGGATGCGGGCGCCATTGAAGAGGGTGAATGGTCCGTGAGTGGTTTTCCCGAGTGTTTCGGTCAGCGTAAAACCCGACTTTGTAATATCGGACCGGGGTGCTTCAGCCCCTCTGGCCCCCATTGCGAGGCCAAACAAGGCAACGGCGCAAAGAAGGGCCGTCAGCCGTTTCATCTGGAAATCCCCCCGATGGCGCTGGCGAGGGTTTCGCGGAGAGCCTTGTTCATTTCGGAAAGCTCCTCCTTGTCGCGCTCAAGGCTCTGGATTTCCAGAAGGAGGTTCTTCTGGTCGGCCTCGAGCTTTGCTATGCGCTCCGCCAGGACGACGTTGGTTCCCTCCCGGTTTGCCAGCTCGAACTTGAGCTGCTTGTATTTCTGCCAGCCAAGGAAGCCGCCCACACCGGCTCCCGCAAGCACAATAAGCAGCAGGGCCCAGCGATAGAGCGTTTGCGCCATGGCGTCGGCGCCGACATAGCGGTCGGCGCTCCTCTGAAGGCGCGCGTTGGCGGTGGAGTGGCGATGGTGGTGGTGATGGTGCGAAGACGAGGACGAAGAAGAACCAGACGAGGAATGCGAAGAGCTGCGCCGCGCATCCACTATGTCGTCATCGTCATATAGCGAAGGTGCTGCCATTATCTTCTATTCGGCGGAAGCGGGGGTCTCATCGTCCTTGAGGGCGCGGATGACTGCGCCGCGAACGACTTCGACCTTGGTTCCATGGTCGATTTCAATCACGAATGTGTTCTGCTTGACCTCGGTGATGGTGCCTATCAGGCCGCCGGCGAAGAGGACGCGCGCACCAGCGCGGAGCGCTTCGATTGTCTTCTGGCGTTCTTTCTCCTTGCGCTGCTGGGGGCGCACCATGAGGAAGTAGAAGATTGCGAATATGAGGAGCATAGGCACGAGCATCGTGCCTATGCCGCCCTGCTGGGGGGCTGCTGCTTGTGCAAGTGGCAGTAACATGGCTATTCAACCTCCGCGTTGGGGTCGTCCACGACGCCCAGTCCCTCGGCCGCGAGGGCCGCCGGGTCGTCGATAAGCTCCTCCTGCGGGACGAGATCGTCCTCTTCGTCCTCCTCGTCCTCGTCGTCTTCGTCCTCGGGGTCGATAGGTATTGCGGCCTGTTTCGGCGGCGCGAGGAGTTCGGCGGCGATGGGCTCGGCGAGCGGCTTGAGCGTGATGTGGCGGTAGTTGGAGAAGCCAGTGCCGCCCGGGATGAGGTGGCCGAGAATGACGTTCTCCTTGAAGCCGCGCAGCTCATCGACGCGACCGAGGGTGGCGGCGTCTGCCAGGACGCGCGTGGTGTCCTGGAAGGAGGCGGCGGAGATGAAGGAGTCGGTTTCCAGCGACGCCTTGGTGATGCCGAGGAGCGCGGGGCGGGCCTCTGCCGGACGCTTGCCGTCAAGCCGCATCTCGTCGTTGGTCTTGAGGAAGAGCTGGCGTGACACGAGGTCGTTGACGAGGAAGTCCGTGTCGCCGGGGTTGACGATCTGGACCTTGCGCAGCATCTGGCGGATGATGATCTCGATGTGCTTGTCGTTGATCTCCACGCCCTGTGCGCCGTAAACCTGCTGCACTTCCTCGACGAGGTAGCGCTGGAGTTCCTGCGGGCCGCAGACGTCCAGGATTTCCTGCGGGATGATCGGGCCGTCGGTGAGCTGCTGGCCTTTGCGGACGCGGTCGCCGGCGGTGACGACGATGTGCTTGCCCATGCGGATGAGGTGCTCCTCGGTCTCGCCGGTGGTCTCGTCGGTGACGATGATGCAGTGGCAGCCGCGGGTGTTGGAGCCCCAGGAGACGATGCCGTCGATCTTGGAGATGTCGGCGTGGTCGCCGGGGTGGCGGGCCTCGAAGAGTTCCGCGACGCGCGGCAGACCGCCGGTGATGTCGCGGGTCTTGGCCGCCTGGCGCGGGGTCTTCGCGAGGATTGCGCCGGGCTTGACGATCTCGCCGTCCGCGACCATGACGCGGGCGCCGACGGGAATCGCGTATTGGCTGCGCTCCGTCCAGTGCTTCGCGCCCTTCTCGCGGGTGAGGATGGTGATGTAGGGGTGGGCCTCGGAGGTGGACTCGCGGATGACGAACTGGTGCTTGCCGTCGCCGGAGGACTCAACCTCGACGGTGTCGCCGGGGATGAAGTCGTCGTGGCGCACCTTGCCCTCGTACTCGGAGATAACGGGGATGGAGTGCGGGTCCCAGTTCGCGATGAGGTCGTCGTTCTTGACCTTGGCGGCCTTGGGCGCGTTGGTCTTGAAGAGGAGCGTCGTGCCAATCTGGAGCGGGATGCGCTCGAGTTCGTGGCCGGCGGCGTTGCGGACGACTGCCGAGCCGCCCTTGTTGAGCACGATTTCGCGCCCGTCTTCTCCAACGACCGTGCGGACGTCGTCCTCGAAAGTGAGGAGACCGTCGTGGTGGACCTTGATCTCGTCGGAGACGACAGAAGCCGAAGCGGTGCCGCCGACGTGGAAGGTACGCATCGTGAGCTGCGTGCCGGGCTCGCCGATGGACTGCGCGGCGACGATGCCGACGGCGGTGCCGATCTCGACGGGCTTGCCGGTGGAGAGGTCGCGGCCGTAGCACTTGGCGCACATGCCGTGGTGGGCCTCGCAGGTGAGTCCGGAGCGGATCCAGACGCGCTCGATGCCGGCCTTCTTGATCTTGGCGCAGGCCTCTTCGTTGATCTCCTCGTTCGCCGGGAGGATGAGCTCGCCGGTGGTCGGGTCGGAGATGTCGCGGAGCGCCGTGCGGCCGAGGATGCGCTTCGTGAGCGGGACTGCGTTCTCGTTCTCAGTGTCGGAGACGATCTCGATGCCGTTGGCGGAGTTGCAGTCGTCCATCACGATGATGACGTCCTGCGACACGTCGACGAGGCGGCGGGTCAGGTAGCCGGCGTCGGCCGTCTTGAGGGCGGTGTCGGCCAGGCCCTTGCGGGCGCCGTGGGAGGAGATGAAGTATTCGAGGATCGAGAGGCCTTCGCGGAAGGACGCGGTAATCGGCGTCTCGATGATTTCGCCCGACGGCTTGGCCATGAGGCCGCGCATGCCGGCGAGCTGGCGGATCTGCTGCTTCGAGCCACGGGCCTTGGAGTCGAACATCATGAAGAGCGGGTTTGTCTCGTTCGGGTTCACGGCGTCGGGGTTCTCGTTGCGGTCGATGGCCACGTAGAGGTCGTCGGCGATGCGGTCCGTGGTGTTCGTCCAGATGTCGACGATCTTGTTGTGGCGCTCGCCGTCGGTGATGAGACCGAGCTGGTACTGCTCGTCGATCTTCGCGGACTCGTCGCGGGCCGAGGCGAGGAAGTCGTCCTTGCGGGCCGGGCGGATCATGTCCTTGAGGCCCATCGAGACGCCCGCCTTGGTGGCGTATTCGTAGCCGAGGGCCTTGAGGTCGTCGAGGACGACGACCGTGCGGTCGTGGCCGACGTCGCGGTGGCAGGAGAGGATGAGGTCGCCAAGCTTGGACTTGTCGATCTTGAAGTTGATGAAGCCGACCTCCTCGGGCCAGATCTCGTTGAAGATGACGCGGCCGACGGTCGTCTCGATCACCTTGGCGTCCTTGTTGCCGTAGGTGGTGTCGCGGCCGTAGTCGGGGTTCTTGAAGAGAAGGCGAGAGTGGATGTCGAGGCTGCCCTGCTCGCGGGCGAGGAGGATTTCGCCGATGGAGTTGAAGATGGGCAGGTGCTCGTTCGGGTTGATCGGGTCCTTGCCGACGTTGTGGCCGGCGAGCTTGTCCTGCTGCCCCACTTCGGTGAGGTAGTAGATGCCGAGGGCGACGTCCTGGGTCGGCGTCATGATCGACTTGCCGGAGGCCGGCGAGAAGATCGAGTTGGATGCCAGCATCAGGAGGCGGCTTTCAAGCTGCGCCTCGACGGACAGCGGGACGTGGACGGCCATCTGGTCGCCGTCGAAGTCGGCGTTGAAGGCCGTGCAGACCATCGGGTGGAGCTGGATTGCCTCGCCTTCGATCAGCACCGGCTCGAAGGACTGGATCGAGAGGCGGTGGAGGGTCGGGGCGCGGTTCAGCATGACCGTCTTGCCCTTGATGACGTCGTCCAGCGCGTCCCAGACCACCTTGTCCTGGCGCTCGATGAAGCGGCGGGCGGTGCGGGAGTTGAGGGAGATGCCGTCGTCGATGAGGCGGCGCACGATGAAGGGCTCGAAGAGCGTGAGGGCCATCTTCTTGGGAAGGCCGCATTGGTAGAGCTTCAGGCGCGGGCCTACGACGATCACGGAGCGGCCGGAGTAGTCGACGCGCTTGCCGAGCAGGTTCTGGCGGAAGCGGCCGGTCTTGCCCTTGAGCATGTCGGACAGCGACTTCAGCGCGCGGTTGCCTGCGCCGACGATCGCCTTGCCGTGGCGGCCGTTGTCGAAGACGGCGTCAACCGCCTCCTGGAGCATGCGCTTCTCGTTGCGGATGATGACGTCGGGCGTCTTGATCTGCAGCAGCGTCGCGAGACGGTTGTTGCGGTTGATGACGCGGCGGTAGAGGTCGTTGAGGTCGCTGGTGGCGAACTTTCCGCCTTCCAGCGGAACGAGCGGGCGGAGGTCCGGCGGGATGACCGGCAGGACTTCGAGGACCATCCATTCGGGACGGGCGCCGGCGCGGCGGAAGCCCTCGCAAATGCGCATCCGCTTGGAGATGGCCTTGCGCTTCTGCTTGGAGGAGGTGTTCTCGATGTCCTGTTCGAGCTTCTCCATCAGCTTTTCGAGGTCGATCTTCTTCAGGCACTCGCGGACCGCTTCCGCGCCGGAGATGGCCTTGAAGCTGTCCTCGCCGTATTCGTCAACGGACTTGAGGTAGTCTTCCTCGGAGATGAGCTGCTGGTACTGGAGGGGCGTGTCGCCCGGATCGACGACGAGGCGGTCTTCGTAGTAGAGGACGCGCTCGAGCTGTGAGACGGGGATGTCGAGCATCGTGCCGATGCGCGACGGCGTGCACTTGAAGAACCAGATGTGCGAGACTGGCACGGCCAGCTCAATGTGGCCCATGCGCTGGCGGCGGACGCGCGCCGATGTGACTTCGACGCCGCAGCGGTCGCAGACGACGCCCTTGTGCTTAATGCGCTTGTACTTGCCGCAGGCGCACTCCCAGTCCTTGGTCGGGCCGAAGATGCGTTCGCAGAAGAGGCCGTCGCGTTCCGGGCGGTAGTTGCGGTAGTTGATGGTCTCGGCGTTGCGGACTTCGCCGTGGCTCCACTGCCGTATGGTGTCCGGCGCTGCCAGCATGATGCGCACTGCGTCATACTGGTCGGCGTTGGGCAGGCCCTGCATTTCGTTGAGCATTGCGTAAGGATTCATAAAGCGTTGTCTCCCTTTGACTCAAATCCCAAATCTGAAATCTCAAATTTCAAATTTCAAATCGAAAATCCCAAAATCTGAAATCGCAAATCTGAAATCTTCAATTGCTAGAACAGCGGCGACTCGGAGGAGAGGAGGCTGTCCTCTTCTTCGTTCTCGTCGCCGAGGAGCTTCATGTCGAGGCAGAGGCCGCGTAGTTCGTTCATCAAGACCGAGAACGATTCGGGCATGCCGGCGTTGAGGGTGTTGTTCCCCTTGACGATGGACTCGTAGATGCGGGTGCGGCCGACGGTGTCGTCGGACTTCACCGTGAGCAGTTCCTGTAGCGCGTATGCGACGCCGTAGGCCTCGAGCGCCCAGACTTCCATTTCGCCCATGCGCTGGCCGCCGTATTGGGCCTTGCCGCCCAGAGGCTGCTGCGTGACGAGCGAGTAAGGCCCGGTGGCGCGTGCGTGGATCTTGTCCGTGACAAGGTGGTGCAGCTTGAGGAAGTAGGTTCCGCCCACGACGATGCGCTGGTCGAAGGGCTGGCCCGTGCGGCCGTCATAGACAACCGACTTGCCGTCCACGTTGATCCAGGGCTTGATGCCGCGCTTGACCTGCGAGTTGTGCGCCTTGGCGAGAAGTTCGTCGATCTGCGCCTCCTGGGCACCGTCGAAGACCGGCGTCGCGGCGTAGATGCCGAGTTCACGGCAGGCCAGACCGAGGTATGCCTCGAAGAGCTGGCCGAGGTTCATGCGCGAAGGCACGCCGAGGGGGTTGAGGACGATGTCCACCGGGGTGCCGTCGGGCAGGTAGGGCATGTCGCAGTCCTTGACGATGCGGGATACGACGCCCTTGTTGCCATGGCGGCCCGCGAGCTTGTCGCCCACGGAGAGGTTCTTCTTCTCGGCGATGTAAACGCGGACCTTCTTCACCACGTCGCCGTCGCCGCCCTCGCTGTTGAAATCGAGGCCGAAGGAGGCGGCGTCGAGTTCCTCGAAGCGCTCGCGGTACTTGGCGATGATCTGGACGCGCTCGTCGTCGTCCGGCGCCCCGGCCAGCGTGACGTGGCCGTGGAGGTCGGCGATCTTGGAAATGTGGCGCTTGGAGATCTTATGGCCGGCGGCCACGATGGGCTCCTGCGCCGCGTCGTCGACGATGTCGAAGTCAAGCGTTTCGCCGCCGATCATCTTGGCAAGGACGATGCGGAGGTCTTCCTCGGCGTCCTTGACGCGCTTCAGGCGCTCGTTCTCGATGTCCTCGGCCGTCTTTTCCTCGGACGGCAGCGTGACGGTGTCGGCGTCCTCGATGTCGCCGGTCTCGGCGTTGATGTCGAGGTTGTCGTCATCCTCCACCGGGTCGGGGAGCTCGTCCTCGGCCTTCGCGGTGCGGGAGGGGATCGTGCGGCCGACGCCGCGGGAGATGTCCTGCTTGGTGATCGTCTTGACGTTCATCACAACGCCGAAGATGCCGCTCGGGACCTTGAGAGAGGTGTCGCGCACCTCGGCGGCCTTGGAGCCGAAGATGGCGCGCAGCAGGCGCTCTTCGGGGGCGAGTTCCTGCTCGGCCTTCGGCGAAATCTTGCCGACGAGGATGTCGCCCGGCTTGATCTCGGCGCCGATGCGGATGACGCCCTGCGAGTCGAGGTTGCGGAGCTGGAACTCACCGACGTTCGGGATGTCGCGTGTGATTTCCTCAACGCCAAGCTTGGTGTCGCGGGCCTCGACCTCGTAGGTCTGGATGTGCACCGACGTGAAGACGTCGTCGCGCACCACGCGCTCGGAGACGAGGATGGCGTCCTCGAAGTTGTAGCCGTTCCAAGGCATGTAGGCGCAGAGGAGGTTCTTGCCCAGCGAGAGTTCGCCGCCGCGCGTGGAGGGGCCGTCGGCCAGGCAGTCGCCCTTCTTCACCTTGTCGCCGACCTTGACGATTGGCTTCTGGTTGAAGCAGGTCGTCGCGTTGGTGCGGCGGAACTTCTGCAGTTCGTAGATCTTGAAGTCGTCGCCCTGGCGCTTGCGGTTCTTGGGCGGGAGCTTGCCGGTGGCCGTCACGACGACCTTGGTGGCCGAGACGAAGGCGACGATGCCGTCCTGCTCGGCCAGCACGGTCACGCAGGAGTCGATCGCGGCGCGCTCCTCGAGGCCGGTGGCAACGTAGGGGCGGTCCGGACGCAGCAGCGGCACGGCCTGGCGCATCATGTTCGCGCCCATGAGGGCACGGTTGGCGTCGTCGTGCTCGAGGAAGGGGATCAGGCCGGCGGCGATTGAAATCACCTGCATCGGCGAGACGTCCATGTATTGCACCGTGGAGGAGGGGACCTCCATGAACTCGGTGTTGTAGCGGGCGGAGACGCGCTCCGTGAGGAACTTGCCGTCCTTGGAGAGCAGCGAGTTGGCCTGCGCGATCACGAACTGCTCCTCGACGTCGGCCGCCATGTAAACGACCTCGTTCGTGACCTTGCCGTTCACGACCTTGCGGTAGGGGCTCTCGATGAAGCCGTATTCGTTGATGTGCGCGTAGAGGCCCAGCGAGGAGATAAGGCCGATGTTCGGGCCTTCTGGAGTCTCGATCGGGCAGATGCGGCCGTAGTGGGAGGTGTGGACGTCGCGCACCTCGAAGCCGGCGCGCTCGCGGTTGAGGCCGCCGGGGCCGAGGGCCGAGAGGCGGCGCTTGTGGGCCAGCGACGAAAGCGGGTTCGTCTGGTCCATGAACTGCGAGAGCTGGGAGCGGCCGAAGAAGTCCTGGATGGCCGTGGAGAGCGACTTGGAGTTCACCAGCTTGCTCGGCATGATCACGCCGGACGCGCTGTCATAGGTGCTCATGCGGTCGCGGATGAGGTGCTCGGTGCGGCTCAGGCCCTGGCGGCAGGCGTTCTCGACGAGCTCGCCGGCCGTGCGGATGCGGCGGTTGCCCAGGTGGTCGATGTCATCGACCTGCTGGCGGCCGACGCGCACTTCGAGCAGGAGCTTCAGGGACTCGATCACGTCGAGGCCCTTCTCGTCCAGCGTGCGGAGGTCTTCGGGAACCTTGCCCTCGAGGCCGAGGCGGAGGTTGATCTTGTGGCGCCCGACCTTGGTGAGGTCGTAGTGGCGGCGCTCGAAGAAGTTGTGGTGCAGGTAGGACTTGGCGTTCGAGGAGGAGGCGGGGTCGCCCGGACGCATGTGGCGGTAGATCTCCTCCAGCGCCTTCGTCTCGTCGTGGGTGGGATCGACACGCAGCGTCTTGAGGATGATGCCCTCGTCCCAGGAGACGTCCACGACCTCGACGGTCTGGATGCCGGCCTGCGACATCTGGTGGAGGACGGCCTCGGAGACCGGCTCGTAGCGGCGCGCGAGGACCGCGCGGCTGTCGGTGTCGATCACGTCGTTCTTGAAGTGGAAGTGCTTGAGCGCGTCGGCGTTCAGGTCGGCCAGGCGGATCTTGTCCTTGGAGCCCTTTTGCACCTTGACGGTGGAGTCGAGGACGATTTCGCGGAACTGGTAGAAGAGGCCGAGGATGTCCTCGTCGCTGCCGTAGCCGAGGCCGCGGAGGAATGTCGTGGCGAGGAATTTCCTCCGCCTCCGTTTGCGGTCGAGATAGACCCAGATGACATCGGAGGTGTCGAACATCATCTCGACCCAGTTGCCGCGGTCGGGGATGATGCGGACGGCGTAGATGGGCTGGCCGTTGGCGTGGGTGGAGACTTCGGTGGAGACGCCGGGGGAGCGGGAGAGCTGCGAGACGATGACGCGCTCCGCGCCGTTCACCACGAAGGCGCCGTCGCGGGTCATGAGCGGGATGTCGCCCATGAAGACCTCTTCCTGGCGGCTCTCCTCGCCGTCCTTCAGGCGGAAGACGACGCGCAGCGGCGCTGCGTAGGTGCCGCCGTCGGCCAGCGCCTCGAGGTCGGTGAAGCGCGGAGTCTCAAAGCGGTAGGAGACGAACTCCAGCGTGTACTTGCCGTCCGCCGAGGTGATTGGGAAAATTTCGTTGAACGCGGCCTGGAGGCCGACGTTCTCGCGTTCGGGGGCCGGGACCCCTTCCTGCAGGAAGTCTTTGTAGGACTTGGTCTGGATTTCGATGAGGTTCGGGGGCGGGATGACCGGGTTCAACTTGCCGAAGGACTGTCGCTTTATCATCTTTAAACCTCTGGGGGCAATGGAAGGGGGTAAAAAAAGGAGGCAATGGCGCGTTTGGGGAGTGTCGGGCGGCCGTCCGCGCGCCGGCGGACGGCCGCCCCGTAATCAGGCAGCCTTTCGGCTTACTTGATCTCGACCTTGGCGCCGGCCTTCTCGACCTGCTCCTTGATCTTCGCGGCTTCGTCCTTGGAGACGCCGCTCTTGATGGCCTTGGGGGCGCCATCCACGAGGTCCTTGGCATCCTTGAGGCCAAGACCGGTGATAGCGCGGACTTCCTTGATGACGGCAATCTTGTTGCCACCGACGTCGGCGAGGATGACGTCGAATTCCGTCTTCTCCTCGGCAGGCGCCGCGGCGGCAGCCGCCGCAGGGGCCGCAGCCGCGACAGGAGCCGCCGCAGAGACGCCCCACTTGTCCTCGAGCTGCTTAACCAGGTCCGCAATCTCCAGCACCGTCATGTTGCTGAGAAAGTCAATCACTTCTTCTTTGGTCATTTGTTTGTTCCTTGTTGTTTTTAGTTTAACCGCGGATGTCTATTTGCATACGCGGACTCCCGGACCGGAGACCTCTCGCAACACCCGTTGCGCGGAACCGGAGCGGTTTTACTTCATGCCGCATTAGGCGTTGGCTCCGCCTTCGGCAGCCCCGCCGTCCTTCTCGGCTTTCGCCTTGAGGACATAGAGGACGCCGGTGAGCGGCGCAACGAAAACGCGGACGAGATTGGTTGCAGGCGCCATGAGCGTGGCGAGCAGCTGAGCGCGCAGCTGGTCCTTGCTCGGGAGCTTGGAGAGCGCTTCGACGTCGGCCGCGCTGAGCACCGCCTTGTCGAGTTCCCCGCCCTTGACCTGCGCCTTGGCGTGGTCCTTCACGAACTTGCAGACGACCTTGGCGAGCTCGCTGGCGTCGCCCTTGGCCGTCACGACCGCCGTGGTTCCGGTCAGCATCGAGGAGACGTCAGCCCAGCCGAGTTCCTCCGCGGCCTTCTTCACGAGGGTGTTCTTCGCCACGAGGCAGCGCCCTTCGAGCGGCTTGATGGCCTTGCGAAGGTCCTGCATTTCGGCAACGGTCAGACCGCCGTAGGACAGCACGATTGTGCTGTCGGAGGCCTTCAGGCGCTCCACGATCTCCTGGAGTATCGCGATTTTTTCCTGTCTCATTGCAAATCTCCCTTATTCTGCGGCCGCGCCGGAGTTGTAGATCACCGGGACGCCCACGCCCATCGTCGAGCAGACCGTCACCGTCTTGATGAAGACGCCCTTCGCGCTCGCGGGACGCTCGGCAGCAACCGCCGCGAGGATAGCGTTCACGTTCCCCTCGAGCTTGTCGGCTTCGAAGCTGAGCTTGCCGGCGACCACGCCGACGTTGCCCGTCCTGTCCATGCGGAACTCGACGCGCCCGCCCATCGCCGCCTTGACTGCGGTGGCGACGTCGTCCGTCACCGTGCCTGTCTTGGGGTTCGGCATCAGGCCACGAGGACCGAGGACGCGGCCCAGCTTGCGCACTTCCTTCATGGCGTCAGTCGTCGAAATCGCCACGTCGAAGTCGGTCCAGCCGCCCTTGACCTTCTCGATCAGGGCTTCGAAACCGGCCTCGGTCGCGCCGGCGGCCTTGGCCTCGTCGGCCTGCGTGCCGGCCGCGAAGACGATTACGCGGACCTTCTTGCCAGTGCCGTTGGGCAGGCTGACGGTGCCGCGGACCGCCTGGTCGGACTTCGTCGGGTCCACGCCGAGGCGCATGGCGACTTCGACGGTCTCGTCGAACTTCGCGCCCGGATGGGCCTTGATGAACTTGATGGCCTCGGAGAGGCTGACTGCCGTCTTCGGCGCCTGCTTGAGCGAGGCGCGGTATCTCTTGCTGTGCTTTGCCATTTTTTCCGTGCCTCCCAAATTAATCGACAACCTCGATGCCCATCGAGCGCGCCGTGCCTGCGATGATGCGCGCGGCCGCCTCGGGGTCGTTGGCGTTCAGGTCGGCCGCCTTCATCTTGGCGATTTCCGCGACCTGGGCCTTCGTGACCTTGCCGACCTTCTCGGAGTTCGGCTTGCCGGAGGCCTTCTCGATTCCCGCCGCCTTCTTCAGCAGCACCGCCGCCGGCGGCGACTTCATGATGAAGGAGAAGCTGCGGTCAGCATAGACCGTGATCACCACCGGGATGATCAGACCGGCCTTGTCGGCCGTCTTGGAGTTGAACTCCTTGCAGAACGCCATGATGTTGACGCCCTGGGCGCCCAGCGCCGGACCAATCGGCGGCGCGGGATTGGCCTGTCCGGCCGGTACCTGCAGCCGCACAATGCCTGTGACTTTCTTTGCCATTTTGCGTATTCCTTTTGTCGTTTAGCGGCTCTCCCGGATCCGCCGGTGCAAACGAGCCGGCTGTTATCAGCCGAGAGACCCGGCGGCGTCAGCGACCTTGCGCTCAACCTGCCAGTGCTCCAGCTCGACCGGGGTCGGCCGCCCGAAGACCGTTACGGTCACGTTCAGCTTGCCCCTGTCGGGATCGACCATGTCAATGGGTCCTTCCGAACCCTTGAAAGCTCCATCTGTGATCAGCACCATCTCGCCGATCTTGTAGTCTATCTTCGGGCGCTCCTTGCCTTCCGTGCCCTTCGCCTGGTCGGCCAGGTCGGCGATCTCGCGCGGCTTCAGCGCATGCGGGTGGTCGCCGCCAAGGAAGCCGATGATGCCGGGCGCGTTGGTCACGAACCGCCAGACGTCGACGTTCAGCTTCTCGTGGCGCGGCCGCGCAGGATCCGGCCCGTATAGCTTCGCCTGGACGAAAAGATAGCCGGGGAAGAACTTCATCTCCTTCTTCACCCTCTTCTTTTCCTTAACTTCAAAGACGGTTTCCAGCGGCAGGATCACAACGCCAATGCTTCCGCCAAGCTCCGCGGCATCGCACTGGTTCGCAAGGTAGGTCTGCGCGCGCTTCTCCTGCCCGGTGAGCGTCTGCACCACGTAAAGTCCCATCCCCTCGACCTCGGGGATGTCCGTGAAGTCGTTCTTAGCCCTTTCCATGGCTTCCTCCGCTTTATGCGCCCATTATGAGCCGCAGCACCCACTCGATGACCTTGTCAAAGAAGAGCACCACAACGGAAAGAATCACGATGAAGAAGAGCACCACGACCGTGGACTCGATCAGCTCCTTGCCGCGCGGCCAGGTGATCCTGCCGAATTCGGCCGAGACTTCCGCGAAGAAGCCCCGGATCGTTTCCAGAATGCTGCCAAAGTTGCGCTGCTGTTCCGCCACTTCTGTTTTCTCGCTCATGTTCACCTCGCACAAAATTGGCAGGGCAGGCAGGAATCGAACCCACATCAACGGTTTTGGAGACCGCCGCACTGCCATTGTGCTACTGCCCTGCGGTGGGAAAAACGATACGCGGGATGGCGCCCGCAATCCGCGCTACTTGACTTCCTTATGGACAGTCCGGCGGCGCTCGTTGGGGCAATACTTCGTTATTTCGAAGCGATTTGTCTGTGTCCGCCTGTTGCGGGTGGTGGTATAGTTGCGGCGCTTGCACTCGGTGCATGCGAGAATTGCTAGTTCACGTGGCATGATATTCTCTCCCGAAAAAAGTGAAAAAATATAATATCACAAATTGGTCTGAAAGTCCAGAAAAATTTTTAAAAAACTGGACTACTCCGCCGGAACCAGGAGTCCATTAAGTTCCAATAGAGTCATGAAGCGGGTGTCGAGGAGGTGTCCCGCCCGGTAGGAAATCGCCGTTCCTACGAACCGACCGCCTTCCAGAAGCGCTATCGCGGCGAGGAGGTCGAGGGTGGCCCTGTGCCATACCGGCTCGAAGTTGCGGCCGTTGTGGTTGAACTGCGCCACCGGCTCGTTGACGTAGCGCCGCTTGCCGTGGATTAAAATGTTCTCTCGCGTGTAGCCGAGGTTGCGCATGTCGGCGAAGAGCCAGCCGAAGAGCTTCACCATGGCCATCTGGTGCTCGGTGGCGTTCGTGCGCGCCGCCGCGCCGAAGGTGAAGTTCTCCTTCGTCACGTCGAAGACGATCCTCTGCTTGCCTATGACGGAATTCCAGTCGATAGCCACGTCCATGCGCAGCTTGCGCCAGCCGCGCGGCGCCGGCAGCAGGGTTACGAAGTCGCCCCGGTCTCCGGCGATTGTCACCGGCTCCTTCACCGTGATCAGCTTCGCCGCGCCGGCATCTGGCTTTTCGACGATTCCGGCCTCGTCCAGCGCCTCCACGAGGTCCATGCTGCTCCTGACGAATAGCGGCGGGTCGCCGCTGTCTGTTTCAAGCACCACGTCGTCGAGGCCCAGTCCGTTCTTGAGCGCGATGATGTGCTCGACCATGCGGAGGTAGTTGTGGGGGCTGCCGCTCCGGAGGACGATGTTGCGCGCCGCAGTCCAGATGTTGCGCGCCGCGACCTCGATTGGGAGCTGCTCGGTTTGGTCTGTGCGCTTGATCCACCAGCCGGGGCGTGCGGAGGGCTTGAAGCGCAGGGTCCGCTGGAACTTGCCGCCAAATGTGCCGGGGCCTGTGATGGCGGTCTCGTTGGCGATGGTCGTGCGCCGCGTCGCGAAGCCGTCGGTCATGGCATCGACTGTGCGGACATCGTCAATTGGCTGCGCGCGCCACTGCTCCACCGCCTTGCCTGCGGCTACGATGTCGCCAGCCACGACCCGACCAATCTCAAACTCGCTTGACCACATCTGGCGCCTTTCAACCTCTCAACTTCTCAACTTCTCAACTTTTCAACTTCTTAAAGCAGGCAGTTGTCAATCAGCCGCACGGGCCCCGAATAGGCGGCCACGGCCAGCAGTGTGCCAGGTGCCAGCGTTGCCGTGTTCTCAAGTGTGCCGTAATCGACGGCCGAGGCGTAATCGACCTTCAGGCCGCTCGCCTCCATCGTGGCGCGCATCAGCGCCCGCGCCTTGTCGGCGTCGCGCTCGCCGGCGTCGTATGCGGCCTTCGCGGCCTTCAGCGCCGCCGAGAGCCCCAGCGCCGCCTTGCGTCCTTCCGGCGTGAGGCGCGTGTTGCGCGAACTCATCGCGAGACCGTCCGCCTCGCGCACGATCGGCGCCATCACGATCCGCACCGGGATGTTCAGGTCGCGCACCATGCGGCGCACGACCGCCACCTGCTGCGCGTCCTTCTGCCCGAAGACGGCCGCGTCCGCCATCGTGATGTTGAAGAGTTTCGTCACCACCGTGCAGACACCGCTGAAGTGGCCAGGCCGCACCGCGCCGCAGAGATGGCGCGAGAGCGAGCTCTCGTCGATCTTCACGCTCGCGTCCGGCGAATACATGTCGCCGACGTCCGGCGCGAAGAGGTAATCTACGCCGCGCGCCTCGCATAGCGCCTCGTCGCGCTTCTGGTCGCGCGGATAGACGGCGTAGTCCTCGTTCGGGCCGAACTGGATTGGGTTGACGAAGAGGGTCAGGACTACGACGTCCGCCTCCTTCTTCGCCTGATCGACCAAGGAGAGGTGCCCTTCATGCAGAAAACCCATGGTGGGAACGACGGCAATCGTCTTGCCCCCACCATGGATTTTTCGCGCGATCCCCTGCATTTCGCAGGGCGATTTCACGACAACCATGGCTAAATCCGGTTGCTGCGGATCTACTCCGCCGGCTTGGTTTTGCGAAGGCCCTGGCCGCGGTCGCCCGGCTTCCACTGGCCGCGCTCGGCCAGGAGGTTGATGCGCTCGAAGCGCTTCAGGACGTTGCGCTTGGCCGTGATCTTGCTCGACCCCTTAAGACTGCGATGCTGGCTCATTGTTCTTTCTCTCCTTGAATGGTGGGGCGGGAGACGGGACTCGAACCCGCGACAACCAGATCCACAATCTGGGGCTCTAACCAACTGAGCTACTCCCGCCACGAAAAATGTATTAACTATGATACCAAAAACCCCTCTTAATAGCAAATGCCGAAAGGGGGCGACGAGCGACGAGCGACAAGCGACATGCGGGACATGCAGGCTGTCGCATGTCGAATTTATAAAATGTCTTCCCGCGTGTCGCGTGTCGCATGTCGCTTGTCCTTTCCCGGCGGCGCAGCCTTTCCCGCTGGGCGATTCGTGCAATTACTTCGCTTTGGCTTTGGCCTTGGGCGCGGAGGCGGCGTTGAGGGCCGCCGTCACGTCGGCGAGGACCTGGCGCAGCGCCTTCGGAACGCGGTGGGCCGTCTTCGAGGCGACCTTGCTGTCCTTCGAGGGCTTGGCGTCGTATTCGTCGTAGGAGGCGCCGACGGCGGCGATCTCCTTCTTCCAGCCCTCGACGTCAACCTTGAGGATATCCTCAAGCATCTGCGGGTCGACGGTGAAGCCGTCGCCGCCCTTGTTGTTGGAGAGGTCGATGTCCTTCGCGAAGGGGAGGTTGCCGATTGGCGTCTCGTTGGCCTTGACCTGGCCTTCGATGCGCTGGCAGATCCACTTCAGGACGCGGCTGTTGTCGCCGAAGCCCGGCCACATGAACTTGCCGTCGGCCGTCTTGCGGAACCAGTTGACGAAGTAGATCTTCGGCAGCTTGGTGGCGTCGGCCGAGGTGCGCTCCATCTCCAGCCAGTGCTGGAAGTAGTCGCAGACGTTGTAGCCGAAGAACGGGAGCATCGCCATCGGGTCGCGGCGGATCTGGCCGATCTGGTCGGAGATGACGGCGGCGGTGACTTCGGAACCGGCTGCGGAACCCATGAAGACGCCGTGCGTCCAGGACTTGGCCTCGTTGACCAGCGGGATGGTGGAGGGGCGGCGGCCGCCGAAGAGCATTGCGTCTATCGGCACGCCGGTGGGCTTGCGGTTGTAGAGGCCGTTGAAGCCGGAGCGGTCGAGGACCGGGCAGTTCTCGGCGGGGGCGGTGAAGCGGCTGTTCTTGTGGGCTGCGACGTATCCCATCGCCTTGACTTCGGCCTTCGTCATGCCGGGCTTCGGGCCCATGCGCTTGCGGTCGTCGATGCAGCGGTAGCAGGGGTTGCCCTTCCAGTCAACGCCTTCCGGCGGCGCGTCGATGCCCATGTCCTCCCACCAGATGTCGCCATCGGGGGTGAGCACCACGTTGGTGAAGATCGTGCCCTTCTTGCAGGACTTGAGGGCGTTGGGGTTGGAGTCGTTCGAGGTGCCGGGGGCCACGCCGAAGAAGCCGTTCTCGGGGTTGATGGCGTAGAGGCGGCCGTCGTCGCCGGGCTTCAGCCAGGCGATGTCGTCGCCGATGGTCTGGAGCTTCCAGCCGGGGAGCTTCGGGAGCATCATGGCGAGGTTGGTCTTGCCGCAGGCCGACGGGAAGGCGGCCGTGACGTGATACTGCTTCTTCTCCGGCGAGGTGAGGGTGAGGATGAGCATGTGCTCGGCCATCCAGCCCTGGTCCTTCGCGAGCTTGGAGGCGATGCGGAGGGCGAAGCACTTCTTGCCGAGGAGGGCGTTGCCGCCGTAGCCGGAACCGAACGACCAGATTTCGCCGTCTTCCGGGAACTGGGTGATGAACTTGTCCTCAATGCGCTTGGCGCAGGGCCACGGGACGTCCTTCTCGCCCTTCTTCAGCGGGGCTCCGACGGAGTGGATGCAGGGGATGAAGTCGCCGTCCTTGCCGAGGTGCTTCAGCACGGCGTCGCCGGTGCGCGTCATGATGTTCATGTTCACGACGACATAGGGCGAGTCGGTGAGCTCGATGCCGTATTGCGTGATGGGGTTGCCGATGGGGCCCATTGCGTAGGGGATCACGAACATCGTGCGGCCCTTCATGCAGCCCGTGTAGGACTTCAGCATCTTCGCCTTCATCTCTTCGGGGGCCATCCAGTGGTTGGTCGGGCCGGCGTCGATTTCCTTCTTCGAGCAGATGAAGGTGCGGCCTTCGACACGAGCGACGTCGCTCTCGTGCGAACGGGCCAGGTAGCAGTCGGGACGCTTCTTCGCGTTGAGCTTGATAAACTGGCCCTTGCGGACCATGGCTTCGCAGATCGCGAGGTGCTCGGCCTTTGTGCCATGGACGACTACGACCCTGTCAGGGGTGCAGACCTTGTTCCACTTGTCAACCCATGCGAATACCTTGGGGTTGTCGAATTTCGGCGTCTTTGCGGTGGCTTTTGCCATCATTTGTCTCCTGAATGCTGGATGGTGTTAACCCGCCCGGACGCACCGCCGAGTGCGGCGCCGCCCAAATGGCGGAATAAAAAAGTTGCGTGTTATTCTATCAAAAACCCGCCGATTCCGCCACTTTTGCTATAATGGGGTGCATGAATCGAGGGCCGTATAGAGCAATTAAAAGGGGGCTTGACCTCCTCGCGGCGCTGGCGCTTGCACCCCTGTGGGGGTCTGTGCTGGCGCTGGCGGCCCTTGCCGTGCGCCTTTTCGACGGCGCGCCCGTGCTTTTCACCCAGGAGCGCGCCGGCCTCCACGGCCGCCCGTTCCGCATACTCAAGCTCCGCACGATGCGCCAGGGTGACGGCCCGGACGAGCAGCGCATGACGCGCCTCGGCCGCCTCCTCCGTGCCACGAGCATCGACGAGCTTCCGCAGCTGGTGAACGTCCTGCGCGGCGAGATGTCGGTCATCGGCCCGCGCCCCCTTCCTGTCGCCTACCTCCCCCTCTATACGCCCGCGCAGGCGCGCCGCCATGATGTCCTCCCCGGCGTGACCGGATGGGCGCAGGTGAATGGGCGCAACGCCATTTCATGGGAGCGGAAGTTCGAGCTTGATGTCGAATACGTTGAGCGGATGGGCTTCGCCATGGACTGCAAAATCGCGGCGCTTACGCTCTGGCGTCTCGCCACAGCGCCCTTCCGGCGCGGGGGCGGCGAGCCGATCATGCCAGTTTTTGAAGGAAGCAAGAAGACAGAAGAGAAATGCTGATACTCGGAATCGAAACATCGTGCGACGAAACCGCAGCCGCCGTGGTGCGCGACGGCTACGAGGTGCTGTCGTCGGTTATACACACGCAGATCGCCCTGCACGCGCCCTACGGCGGCGTGGTGCCGGAGATCGCCTCGCGCAGCCACATCGAGATGGCGCCGCGAGTCATCCGCAAGGCAATTGAGGACGCCGGGGTCTCCTTTGGCGACATCGACGCCGTTGCCGCCACCTATGGCCCCGGGCTGGCGAGCTCGCTGCTCGTGGGCTTCTCGGCGGCGAAGGGACTTGCCGTGGCGCTGGGCAAGCCACTCGTGGCCATCAACCACATCCACGCACACGTGCAAAGCGCCTTCCTGCCGCCGCCCGGGCCCGCCGCCAACCCTGTCGGCACCTGTCCTGATTCGCGGGCTCCGTCCCGCGTAACAGCGCCATCGCGGGGCGCGGGGCGCGAAGCTCTGCCCCTCCTCGCCCTGGTGGTTTCCGGCGGGCACTCGACCATACTCGACATCGCCGAGGACGGCGTCCCGCGCATCCTCGGGCAAACCCTCGACGACGCGGCCGGCGAGGCTTTCGACAAGGCCTCCAAGCTTCTTGGCCTCGGCTATCCTGGCGGCCCGGCAATCCAGAAGGCTGCGGAAGCCGCGCCAGCCGGCGCGGCGCGTCCGCGCTTCCCCGCCGGCCACATCGAGGCCGGAAACCCCGCCCTCGCCGGACTCGACCCCGCCCTCTGCTTCAGCTTTAGCGGCCTCAAGACCTCCCTGCGTTCCTATCTCGAGC
>JAGCUY010000206.1 GCA_017962605.1 Kiritimatiellia bacterium
GCGCAGAGGGCCGCCAGCGCCGCCGTCTTGGGCGCGGCGGCACCGCTCCATCCGGCGCAGGCGCGCAGCACCGTTCCCGAGATGGCGCGGCAGAAGAGCGCCATCGCCGCCGAGGCGGCAGTGGCCGCCAATGTGACGCGCCGCAGTCCGCTGAAGGAGAAGAGCGCCACGCCTTCCTCGCTTCTTCTCGCAAGGATTGTCAGCAGAACGCCTACGGCAAGGGTGCTTGAAATCGCAGTCGCTATCGCTATCCCTACAGGCTTGAGTTCCGGCGGCAGCACCCAGATGAAGAAGAGGTTCATGGCGAGGTTGAGGAAGACCCCGGCGGTGCCGACCGTCACAGGCGTCTTGCCGTCCTTGCGGGCGTAGTAGGCGGTCACGACAATCTTGTGCGCTCCGGCCGCGACCAGTCCCGCCGAATAGGCGATCAGCGCGGCTGCTGTGCGGCTTGTGGAGCGGTCGTCGAATGCGCCAGACTGATAGATTAGGACGATTATCGGCCGCGCCAATGCGATTATGCCCAGCGACGCCGGCATCATCGCTACAACCATCCCGCGCATTGACCGCGCGAAGGAGTCGGAGAAGGATGTCCAGTCGCTTTTGGCGGAAAGTGAGGAGAGCGTCGGCAAGAGGACGGTGGAGAAGGCGGTGGCGATTATCGCGAGCGGGAGATAGACGATGCGGTCGGCATAGCCGAGGACGGAAGGCCCCCACTCGCCGGCCTTCATGGCGAGGAGGCTGTCGAGGCAGACGTTGACTTGGATGAGGCCCGCAGAGAGGGCCATGGGAATCGTGAGGAGGAACACGCGGCGCACGGCGGCAGGAGGGGGCAGGGGACTGGCCAGAGAGAGCGGAACTCCGTGTTTCCTTAGCACGGGTAGCTGGACCGCTACCTGCACCGCGCCGGAGAGGAGGATCGACCATGAGACGACTTTGATGCGGATGTCGCCTTCGGCGGGCAGGAAGGGGCAGACAAGCAGGAGCACCAGGATGCAGCAGAGATTCTGGAAGGCAGGTGCGAGCGAGGGAATGGCGAACGATTTCAGGGAATTGAGAACACCCATGACGAGGGCTGCTAGGCAGATTAGCGGCGCGTATGGGAGCATGATGCGCAGGAGCGGCATGATTTCAAGCCAGCGCTCTTCCAGCGGCAGCCAGCGTGCGATCGCGTATGTGGCGAGGATGCCCAGGACGGTGATGGCGCTCAGGAGTGCGACGGTAATGCCGGCGACTGCGGAGGCGAGGCGGTCGGCCTCTCGCTTGCCATCGCTTGCCGTGACCTCGGCGTAGATGGGGACGAGCGCTGCGGAGAGTGCGCCTTCGCCGAAGAGGCGGCGGAAGAGGTTGGGGATGCGGTAGGCGACGTCGAATGCCGACTTGGCTAGGCCCGCACCGAAGAAGTGGGCCATCAGGACTTCGCGGATCAGGCCGCCGACGCGGCTAATCATCGTCATCACGCCGACCACTGCGGCGTTCCTTGCTATGCCGTCGCGACTCATTTTCCCAATAGTGTGGCCAGGGCGTCGAAGACGCTCTCTGGTGATACGGAGCGCAGGGCGCTCTCGGCGGCTGCGGATTCACGGGGGATAGCGCGGGAGTGCGGCACTCCCTGCGCGGCGACTACTGCGGCCCTGCCGAGGGGGCCGGTCTTGTCGGGGTCGGTTAGGCCGAATACGGCCACCACAGGCGCGCCGACTGCGGTTGCGAGGTGCATGCCGCCGCTGTCGTTTGAGAGGACGGCGCGGGATTTCGCGAGGACGGCTGCCAGCGCAGGCAGTCCAGTCGCGCCGCAGAGATTGGTGGCGCGGCTGCCGAGGGCTGCGGCGACGGAGTCACATTCGGCGCGTTCGCCCTGCGTTCCGCAAACGACGGCAGAGGCGGCGAGCCCAGCGTCAATGGCGCGTGCGGCGACTGCGGCGAAGCGTTCAGGCGGCCAGCGCTTGGAACCGCCGCGCGCCGCGCCGGGAAGGATGGCGAGGAAGTCGCCGTCTGGCAGCGCGGGAGGGGAGGGGAGGCGGGCGTGGTCGATGGCGGCCGATGGCGGCGGCAGAGGCGAGCCCTCGACGCCCATGATGCGTGCGTATTCGAGCGACTGGTGGGCGTCCTCGAGTCCGAGCAGCGAGACGCGTTCGCCAATCAGCGGCGTGCGGCACTGGCCGATGGTGCCGCGAATGGAGGATGCGCCGCCGAGGCGCAGCAGGAGCGCCGAGCGCAGCGATGAGGGCGCGGATATGGCGGAGAAGGGGCGCAGGGCGCGGAGGGCGGCGGTGGCGCGGCGCATGCCGGCGATGCCGTCGTCGAGAACGACGAGTCTGTCGATGTCGGCCGCGAGACGCCACAGCGCGGCCACGCGGGCCTTGGCGACGACGTGGACCTCGTCCTCGCGATGGGCGTCGCGCCAGGCGCGCCAGGCGGGGAGGAACATGACTACGTCGCCGAGCCAGTTCGGTGAGTGTATGACGAATCGTCCTCTCATGATAATTCCCAACAACTCTTCACCATTAACTTTTCACTCTTCTCCCTTCGCCTGTCGCTCCGCCGGCCGCTCCAGTGGCCGGGCCGGAATGCCTGCGACCGTCGCGCCCGCAGAAACAGGGCGGTTGACGAGGGCGCAGGCGGCAACTAGGGCGCGGTCGCCTATGCTCTGCGCGGCGTCGAGGATGGTGGCGCGCGCGCCAATCCAGCAGTCTGCGCCGATGGTGAGCGGTCCGCGCGTGCGGTCGCCGGCCTGGTCTGCGTATGGCGTGGGGTCGCGCGGGTCGTATTCGCCGGCGGATAGGATGTAGGTGTAGGCGCCAATCATGCAGCCCGCGCCAATGGTGAGTGCGTTGCCCGAGTAGATGGTGCAGAGCGACGAGATGTTCACGCGGTCGCAGAGGGTGATGTCGCCGCCCTTGCAGTATATCTTGGTGCCGCGCCCGACGAAGACGCCATCGCCAATGGTGATGCCCTTGTTGGCGTCGCCCTTGGCGTCGAGCATGGCGTCATCGTCAATAATGACGCGGTCGCCAAGGGATATCTTGCATGCGTGGCGCAGTGAAATGGCGCGGCCGAAGACGCCGCCGCGCCCGCATGAGCGGAACATGCAGGGATAGAAAATCCGGCGCAGGGCCAGACCCAGAGCGCCTGGGACGTTGTTGAAGAGTAGGACGAGGAGTTCGTTGCGCAAGGCGCGCCACAGGCCTACGGGGCCGTGCGTGACCTCGCAATATTTGCGCCACGCGCCGCCGCCATTGCCGCCAATGTCCTTGATCTTGCTACCCATTTTTTCCCTTTCACTTAATTAAGCAAAAAGAAATTATACTAAACCCCGAAAAAAATTTTTTAAGATTTTCTTGACAAAAAAAGGAGGAAGGCGTAGAATTATTAGCACGCTTTTGAGAGGCGAAGGCCCGAGGGGCCGAGCAAGGAGAAGGCGAAGTTCTTTGAAACCGAAGAGACGATTACGGAAACAGACAGACCTCCTATCAGGGAGGGATGTGACGGATTAAGCAATGTGCCGGGAGCACTCGAAATGGCCCGGGCGGAAGCCCGAGGCCGAATAAGGAATTTCTTTATGAGAGTTTGATTCTGGCTCAGAACGAACGCTGGCAGCGTGGATTAGGCATGCAAGTCGTACGGGGAGGCCGCGGATAGCAATATTTGGGGTTCTTCCAGTGGCGGAAGGGCGAGTAATGCCTGGACAACCTGCCCCTTTGCTGGGAATAACGCGGGGAAACCCGTGCTAATGCCGAATGAGACACCGCAGGGCATCCTGCGAATGTCAAAGGCGGGGACCGCAAGGCCTGCCGCAGAGGGAGGGATCCGGGTACCATCAGCTAGTCGGTGGGGTAACGGCCCACCGAGGCGACGACGGTTAGCTGGTCTGAGAGGACGACCAGCCGCACTGGGACTGAGA
>JAGCUY010000207.1 GCA_017962605.1 Kiritimatiellia bacterium
AAGGGCCGTCGCGCCGGAATCAAGCCATTCGCATCAATCAAGAATTTGCAGCCGAAGAAAGCGACAAAGGTGGCCGAAGCCCCCAACGCCGACATTTCAGCGACTCCTCGCCCCGAAACGGCCACTAAAGCCGAGCCAACTGCGGCGACACCAGCTTCCCCGCAAACCGCAGTCCCCAAGAAGCCCGCGCCACAGGCCAAGCCAAAGAAGCAGCAGCCTTCCGCCTCGGCCGGCTTCTCCCTAGGCGGTTTCGGATCTGGCGACA
Source organism: Kiritimatiellia bacterium (assembly GCA_017962605.1). Classification (GTDB taxonomy): domain Bacteria; phylum Verrucomicrobiota; class Kiritimatiellia; order RFP12; family JAAYLN01; genus RGIG5952. The sequence continues at coordinate 266 of JAGCUY010000207.1, forward strand.
CCTCCTCCGACGGCCCCAGCGTGGTCTTCCACCCGGCCGCCACAGACGACTACTACGAAGAAGAGGAGGATGACCGCGCATCCTCCCGCGATTATGACGATGAGGGCGACGAGGAACTCCAGCGCGAATACTTCGGCGGACGCCGCATCGGCGGCTCTTCAAGCCAACCATCACGCCACCACCGCGACGACGCCCGCGACGACGGCGGCCGCTCCAAGCCGCAAAAGGCCAAGGGCGCGATATCGGCCAAGGGCGCGACGCCAGCAAAGGGTGTTGCACCTGCAAAAAGTCCTGCCACAGCCGCTCCTGCGGCCGGTCGCCCGGGCTTGCGCGACAAGCCGCTTCCCGCATCCCCCTTCCCCACGCGCCCCGGCACGGCGTCGGCATTCCCGACGCGCCCCGGCGCCGCATCCGCTTTCCCCACACGCCCAGGCGCCACGTCCGCCTTCCCGACGCGCGCCCAGGCCACGCCGGCACGCCAGCCATTCGGCCAGCAGAACCGTTTCCAGCAGCAGGGCAAGAACCAATTCAAGGATCAAAGAGCCATGTCAAAGAACCAACGCCAGGCAGGCCCTCAGTGCAAAAAGCCGCCGGCGGCCCCGCCGCCACCGCCGCAATCCGCCCCAATCGTAGGCGAAAAGATCCTTTCACTCAAGGGGCCGACCCTCATCCGCGAACTCGCCGAGATGATGGACGTCAAGACCAACCGCCTCATCGCGGACCTCATGCAGGAGAAGGTTCTCGTCTCCATCAACCAGCGCGTCGAAATCGACATGGCCGGACGCATCGCCGCCAAATACGGCTTCAAGGTCGAACTTGAAAAGGCACGCCGCTCCACCGAGCGCAAGCCCGAAATCCGCCGCGACGACGAGGACGACGACATTCCCGAGGACAAGCCGGAAGACATGCGCCCGCGTCCGCCGGTCGTCACCTTCCTCGGCCACGTTGACCACGGCAAGACCTCCCTGCTCGACTACATCCGCAAGACAAAGGTCGCGGCCGGAGAGGCCGGCGGCATCACGCAGCACATCGGCGCATACTCGGTCGATGTCAACGACCGTCGCATAACCTTCCTCGACACCCCGGGCCACGCCGCTTTCTCGGCGATGCGCGCACGCGGGGCACGCCTCACCGACATCGCAGTCATCGTCATCGCGGCCGACGACGGCATCATGCCGCAGACCCGAGAAGTAATCCGCGAATGCCGCCAGGCCAACGTGCAGATGATGGTCGCCATCAACAAGTGCGACCTCCCCGCCGCCAAGCCGGACCGCATCCGCCAGCAGCTCCAGGGCGAGGGGCTCACCCCCGAAGACTGGGGCGGCGACGTTGTCTGCTGCGAAGTCTCCGCGCACACTGGCGCCGGCATGGACAACCTCCTCGAGATGATCCTGCTCCAGGCGGACGTCCTCGAACTCCAGGCCAACCCCAACCGCCGCGCCGACGGCTACGTCATCGAAGCGCAGATGGAGCGCGGCATCGGGCCAACGGCCACTCTGCTCGTCGCATCCGGCACGCTCAAGGTCGGCGACATCGTCCTCATCGACGACAACTACGGCCGCCTGCGCGCCCTCATCGACGACCGCGGCAACCAGGTGAAGTCCGTCGGCCCCGCCCAGGCTGTGCGCGTAATGGGCCTAAGCGGCGTTCCAGAAGCCGGCGCATCCTTCCGCGTGATGACCAGTGAGAAGCGCGCCCGCGAGCTCGCCGAGAAGTTCGCGGAGGAACGCAAGTCCGCCGAACTCCAGAAGGCGCAGAAGTCCATCAACCTCGACTCCATCCTCGACCGCCTCGGCGCGCAGGAGAAGAAGCAGCTCTCCATCATCGTCAAGGCCGACACCCAGGGGACAGTCGAGGCCATCATCGACACCCTCAAGGACATCCGCTCCAACAAGATCTCCCTCGAGATCCTTGGCAGCTCCATCGGCAACGTAACGGCCAACGACGTCCAGCGCGCCGCCGCCGGCCACGCCATGATCGTGGGCTTCCAGGTGAACACGGAGGCAGGCGTGGCGCCAATCGCAACGCACGACGGCGTCCGCATCAACACCTTCCGCATCATCTACGAACTCTTCGACTTCGTCAAGCAGTCGCTGCTCGACATGCTCGACCCCGAGTACAAGGAAGTCGTCAAGGGCCACGCCCAGATCCGCCAGATCTTCGACATCGGCAAGCTAGGCAAAGTCGCCGGCTGCCAGCTGCTCGACGGCGTCGTCCGCAGAGACGCATTCGTCCGCATCAAGCGCCTGCGCGACGTCCTCTTCCAGGGGAAGATCGCCTCGCTCAAGCACTTCAAGGACGAAGTCAGCGAAGTCCGCGACATGCAGGAGTTCGGCGTCAGCTTCGTCGATTTCGAGGACTTCGCCGAGGGTGACGTCATCGAGTGCTACGCGATGGAGGAATTGGAGCGCACCCTTTGAGGCCAGGCGCCATGCGCACGATCCAGATTGCCAGTGCCGCCGCCGCGCTAATTCTATGCGCAACGGCGGCACCGGCGCAACTGGTGAGGTTTGGCGGCGCCAAGCTCACCCGCTCCGTGCAGAACGAGGCCGACGCGGCAATTGACCGCGCCTGCGCCTGGCTCATTGCCGAGCAGGCGCCCGACGGTTCATGGAGCGGCGACGTGAAGGCCACGGCGGCCTGCATCCTCGCACTCGCCGGATCAGGCGAAGAGCTGCCCGAAGCGGAGCGCGCCGCCGTCGAGCGCGGCATTGCCTGGCTCACGGCCACGAATGCTCCTTCGTTGTGGCGCAATCTTGCGCTTGGCGCCCTTAGCCGCCAGCGCAGCGATGCGCTGGCGGAGGGGGCTGAAGCCGCCCTCCCCGATATTTTAAAGGCTCTTGATTCGCAGGCTATGTACTGCGAAAACGCCGAGAAAGCCTTCCTCTTCGCCTACGCCATAAACCGCGACCATGGCGGCGAGCTTTCCTCCCAGAACGGCGCGCCAACTGACTGGCGCGCCCCCCTTGCCAGCAAATGGACCACCTCGCAGGAAATCGACACCCGCGGCCGCGGTCACTGGCGCTCCTCCCCCCTTGAAACCGCCTTCGCCATCCTTTTGTTAAAGGAACTGTAATCCTCCTCATCATAGTCACGCAAATCAGAGTTTACCCATGACCACCACCCCGCAACAGCGCCGAGCCGCCATAATCCAGTTCATAAAATACGCCATCGTCGGCGGCATGGCGACCGCCGTCAACGCCATCACGTTCTTCGCCTTCGCCTACCGCCTCATCCCCTGCCTCACGCCCGACGACAAGGTCGTTTCCATCCTCTCCCGATTCACCGAGGTCTCGCTCCCGGAAATCTCCGACGCCGACCGCTCCCTGAACGCACTCGCCTGCAACGCCATCGCACTGGTCGTCTCGAATGTCTTCTGCTACATTCTCAACCGGCTCTTCGTATTCAAGCCCGGACGCCACGGCGTCCTCGTCGAGGCGCTGCTATTCTTCCTGGTGTCCTTTATCAGCTTCGTCGTGGGCTCCGCCGGGCAGACCGCTCTCATCGCCCTCGCCGGACTTCCAACCTCCATTGCATTCGGGGCTTTCCTTGTCGCATCGCTAGCCATCAACTTCGTGATGCGGAAGTTCGTGGTCTTCAAGGGCTGATGGAACCATGGAAGCCACTCCTGACAAAAGCATCCTCCTCCACACCTGCTGCGGACCCTGCGCCTCGGCATGCGTGGAACGCCTGCGCCAGGACGGCCTTGAGCCAACGCTCTTCTTCTCCAACGCCAACATCGCCCCTCGCGAAGAATACGAGCGCCGCCTAGCCGCCGCCCGCCAGCTTGCAGAGGCTGTTGGCGTGACGCTTGTCGAAGACGCAGACGCCTCGCACGACGAGTGGCTTGAAAAGGTGGCCAAGGGCTACGAGGATGCGCCGGAGGGTGGCGAACGGTGCCGCCGCTGCTTCGAGTTCAGCCTCTCCCGCGCCGCAGCCTACGCAGCCGGCCACGGAATTTCCTCCTTCACCACCTCGCTCACCGTAAGCCCCCACAAGCGCAGCGCCACCGTCTTCGCCGCCGGCAATGCGGCAGCGGCCACCCGTGACGGCAAGACTGCGTTCGGCCTTTACGACTTCAAGAAGCGCGATGGCTTCCGCCGCAGCGTGGCCCTGGCAAAGGAACTTGGCCTCTACCGCCAGCCCTACTGCGGCTGCGAGTTCTCCCGGCGTCAAGCCCATCCTGCCGGCGCAGGCTCATGCCCTGATTCGCAGGCTCTGTCCCGCGTATTGCCGTCCTCATTCCACCAGCATTTCATGCGCCTGGCCCTAGAGGAGGCGCAAATCGCGCGCGACCTTGGCGAAGTGCCCGCCGGGTGTGTCATAATCCAGCGCCCAGCCGACCCGGCCGCAGATCCGGCTAGCTGCCGCATCCTTGCCCGCGCCCACAACGTAACGGAATCTTCGCACGACCCCACCGCCCACGCCGAGGTTCTCGCAATCCGCCAGGCCGCCGCCGCCATCGGCGACTTCCGCCTGGCCGACACAATCCTCTACGTCACCAAGGAGCCATGTGCCATGTGCGCAGGCGCAATAGTCCTCGCCCGCGTCCCCGTGGTCGTTTGGGGCATGGACGACCCGCAGCGCGGCGGCCAGGGCGCCTTCGGCATCCTCTCAAGCGAAGCCCTCATCCACCGCCCTGAAATCATAACAGGCGTCCTCGGCGACGACTGCCGCCGCATCATCCAGGATCTCTTCAAGGCCAGGAGAAAGGAACAGGCCGTCCCCTTCCCCTCCGCCACCTCCTAGGCAAACACCATGAAACAGTTTTCTTTTCCAACTGCGCCAGATCCGGCATTTCTCTTTGGCTGCGGACGCTTCCGCATGGAGGAGCATCTTCTCGAGCGCTGCTCCGAAGAGGTCCTCAAATTCGGATGCCATCCGCTGCTCGTCTGCGACGACAACTCTGCCGCAATCGCGGCATCCACCATCGACGCCTCGCTAAAAGCGGAGGGCGTTGAACTACGCGAACTACGCCACAATGGCTTCTGCTGCCGCGACGACGCCCTCGCCTACGCCGAGTCCGGCGCACTGGAGGGCATCGACGTCGTCCTCGGCTGCGGCGGCGGTGTGATTCTCGACTTCTCAAAGTGCCTCGCCCACCTCGCCGGCGCGCCAGTCGTCACGATGCCGACATCAAGCGCCACATGCTGCGCCTACACGCCAATCGCCGTATGCTACACCCGAGAAGGGCGCTATGTCTCGACGTCGCACTTCCGCCATGAAGTCGCCTCCGCGCTTCTCGACACGACAATCCTCTCCCGCCAGCCGCCACGCCTCCTCGCCGCAGGCGCCCTCGACGCACTGGCCAAGAAAATCGAGATAGAGTTCTGGAGCAAGCTCCCCGCCGCCGGCAACGCATCAGGCGAGGCCGCATCGCGCATCGCCGAGGTCGTTTCCGATTTCATCTACAACGACCTCGATCGCAAGATAGACGCCGCAATCGCCGACCTCGCACGCGGTGAGCCCACGCCCACCCTGCGCGACGTTTTCTTCGACGCCATCGTAGGCGCCGGTGTTGTATCAGGCATTTCAGGCGGCTCGCGGCAGACCGCCATCGCGCACCGCTTCTATTTCTTCGCAAAGCAGAGCCACCCCGAAAAGATGGCGAGCCGGACTCACGGCGAGCTGGTGGCAGTCGGCCTAGTGATGCAGCTCGCATACAACGGCCACATGGCAGAGGCGGAGGCTTTCGCCGCGCGCCTACGCGGCTGGGGGCTCCCAGCATCGATGAGTGACCTTGGCCTCCCATTCGACGACGCAGAGGCCGATGCCTGCACCGCATTCATTGAAAAGACAAAGACCATGAAGGCCGCAATCCCCGTGGATGCATCAGCCATTCCGCGCCTCCGCGAGTCCATGAAGGTCATTTTCAAATAAAGCAGGAGAGACGATGAAACTCACATTCATTGGAACTGGCGCGGCCGACTGGGATTGGAAAAACTTCCCTCCAGGCACGCGCGGCAGCACGGCAACCCTCATCGGCGCATCATGCCTAATCGACGCCGGGCCGTCCGTCCTGCGCGGACTCGCCGCAGCCCACGTCTCGCCCGCTCGCATCAACGACCTTCTTATCACCCACTCGCACAGCGACCACTTCAACAAGGAGGCAATCCTTGAAATTGCGGCCGCATCGCGTCGCAGAAGTCTTCGCGTATGGGCTCCGCCGCAGGCCCTCGCGGCCCTGGCCGCCGTGGTCCCAGACGGCGCCGTTGAAGCGCATCCGGTTCTCCCAGGCGACAACTTCCGCATCGGGACCTTGCGCGTGGTCGCCCTTCCGGCAAACCACGCCACTTCCAAGAAAGACGAGCAGACACTGAACTTCGCCTTCTCCGGGGGCGGTGTCCGCCTTCTCTACGCGCTGGACGGCGCCTGGTTCTGCACTTGGGCTCGCCTTTTCCTAAAGCGCTTCCTCGATGGCGCGCCACTGACCGCCATAATCTGGGACGCCACCTGCGGCGCCACTTTCAACGACTGGCGCTTCAGCGAGCACAACGACCTGAAGATGATTTCAGCCATGCGCGAGGCAATGCTCAAAGACGGCCTTGTCTCACCCGATGCAGTCCATGTGTTCGACCATTTGGCCCGGACGCTCTGGCCGGCATCGCAGGCGGCGCAGCAGCGCCTCGCCGACCGCTTCAAAGGCATCCTCGCCCAAGACGGACTTGTTCTCACCCTCAACCCAATAAAGAAAGCCAAACAATGAAAAGCATACTAGCAATAAGCGCAGCGGTTACCATTGCCGCAGTGGCGGCGGGGGCTGAAGCCCCCCGCTCCGATATCTCAGCGGCTGTCCTTAATGTCGGCGCGGATATTCAAAGTGCGCCAGACGTAGCCGCCGCGATCCAGGCCATCATCGACGCCAACCCCAACCGCACCATCTTCCTCCCCGACGGCACCTACATCCTGTCGCGGCCAATCGTCACGCCCGCCGACCCCAAGCTGGCAGTCTCACTACACCTCTCAGACTTCGCCATCCTCAAGGCCGCCGAAGACTTCCCCGTGCGCAAGCCTCTCGTGCGCCTCGGCGGCAGCCACCCGGCCAACAACATCCGCATTCCGGGCAGCGTCTATGCGCTTGCCGGCGGCATCCTCGACGGCTCCGGCATTGCCGCCGGCGTCACAATCGAGTCCGGCCGCGAGACCCGCATCCGCGACCTCTCAATGAAGAACGTCGCCTTCGGCCTCCGCATCCTGCGCGGCGCAAACAACGGCTCGTCCGATTGCGACATCCGCGACGTCAACATCGTCGGCAACCGCACGCCAGACTCCGTTGGCGTAATCATCGAAGCCCACGACAACACCCTCACCAACTTGCGCATCGCCGACTGCCGCGTGGGCGTCCGCATTCGCGGAGGCGGCAACCGCCTCACCAACGTCCATCCGCTCTGGACAAACCCCAAGGACCAGTATCCAGGCGGCATCGGCTTCGACGACGGTTCTAGCAACAACTCATACATCTGCTGCTACGCCGACCACTTCAGTACAGGCTGGCGCTTCCGCAAGGGGAGCGGCATCGCCGTCTTGCAGCAGTGCATCAACTTCTGGTATGCGCCAACGCCGGGCCAGCGCCACACCGCCATCCGCTGCGACGGCCAGTTCCGCGCGCATTGCTCCAGCATGGAGATCGGATTCAACGGCACCAATGCCGTCAACACCGTCCTGGCAGTCGGCGCGCCCGGCGGCGACGGATTCATCGCCGACCCGCACCTTTACGAGAGGCTTCTCAACGACCCCGCCGACTCCTTCCGCGACTACCTGCGCGGCAGCATCCACGGCTCAATCAAGTCGGAGCCGGGGCCAGTCCTCGGCGTCCCGGCCATTCCCTCGGCGGCCGCGCTATTCGGCCAAGCGCCTTCGCTCTCGCCTGACGGAGACTGGACATTCGTCTCTGTCACCAACGGCGTCAGCGACGACGTCTGCGCCGCGCCATGCAACGACGATGACCTCTCCTACCACTTCCGCTGCCTCCATGACGACGGCGGGCTGCTCGTCGAGGCCATCGTCCGCGACAACGACGTCGCCACCGACACCTGCCCGGAAGGCGCAATCGACTGCCGCTCCTGGCTTGACGACTGCGCCGAGGTCTTCATAGACGGCGAGATGGCGCGGCTCGACGACAGCCGCAAAGATGGCGGCAAGCACCTCTGGCACGGCGGGGAGTTCGTCCTCGTGGCCAACGGCGCTGCACAGAGCAACTCTTCCGCCGCGCCCAAGGGCTACATCAAGCCCGAGCAGGCATTCGGCGGCGCGCTTCCCGAAGCCAACTGGTGGACGGGCGAGGCATTCATCCTCCCAGGCTACGGCCACGCCGAGCGCATCTACATTCCATGGCGCTCCATGGGCCATTCCGCCACGCCAGCCCGCGTTGGCTTCACCATCTCCCTTCAGGACGACGACAACGGCGGCGAGCGCGACCACACCCTCTATTGGATTGGCAACCCCGCAAAACCACATTTGGATGAGCGCGCATATGGCGTCCTTGACTTCCTCTAGGATCACCGCTTCCAAAAAACTTTTGATTTTTTCTTCGGAACATGTATAATAATAATCGCGCATAAATGGAGTGACTGACACCATGGCCGACGATAAGAAGAAAACTGACAAAGACGAAGTCATCCCCGAAATCCTCGCCAATGACGAAGGATTCAAGGAAATCATGAGCCTCTTCAAGGAGAAGGGGTTCTTCCAAAGGTTCGCCTCAATCGCGACAGGCCTTGGCAAGCCCAAGGACAGCCGTGAATACAAGGAGGCACGCACCAACCTCCAGCGCCTCATGGCGCCGGTCGTGGCCGTTGTCCTTCCCTGCCTTATCATCGTCCTTCTCGCCGTCTTCGGCAAGTCGAAGGGCAAGGACTCCCTCGTGGTGGAAGTCCAGGTCGAGCAGCAGGAGGACCAGCAGGAGGAGCTCCAGGACATCGAAGAGCCGCCGCCCCCGGAGACCTTTGATGACTTCACGCCGACCGATGTCGATTTCTCGTCGCCGAACATGAACGTCGATGTCGCGACGCCTCCGGCGCCGGACGTGCCCGTCTCGGCACAGCCGCAGGCGGTGGACGCCGTTCTGCCGATCAAGTCGCCCGTCGTGCTGCGCAACGTCTATGGCAGTGTCCGCAGCGCCGGCATGCGCGCGCAGATGCTCGCCTCCGGCGGCGGCAACGGCCACACTGAAGCCGCTGTCCTGCGCGCCCTCCGCTGGCTCAAGGCCACCCAGGAAGCCGATGGCTCCTGGCCCGGCAACAAGGCTGCCATGACAGGCCTCGCCATCCTCACCTTCCTGGCTCACGGCGAAAAGCCCGGCGAATCCAAGGAATTCGGCGACACCATCCAGAAGGCTCTCGAATTCCTGCTCCGATGCCAGGACAGCACGGGTTACTACCAGCCAAAAGGCAACGGCTACGGCCACGCGATCGCCACATACGCGATGTGCGAGGCATACGGCATGACCATGAACCCCAACGTCCGCGCCTCGGCTGACCGCGCCCTCGACCTCATCATCAAGGGGCAGAACCCCACCGGCGGATGGGACTACGCCAGAGTCCTCCCCAAGGACCAGCCCAACGCCGGCAAGGACTCCTGGACCGTCCACACCACGCGCGACGACACCTCCGTCGGCGGATGGTGCGCCCAGGCGCTCAAGGCCGCCATGATGGCGAATTTCTACCATGACCCCGAAGCCCTCGAAAAGGCCTCCAAGCTCTGCGTCAAGGGCTTCAAGAAAAACGGTCTCCCCGATGGCGGCTTCGGCTACACCAGCCCCGCCAAGGGCGGACTCACCGGCGTCGGAACTCTTTGCCTGCAGTTCCACCACGCCGCCAACGACTCCTATGTCAAGAACTCCCTTGATAATGTCCTTTCGAAATGGAAGCCGCACTTCGTTGGCTCCACGCCAAAGCGCGTTGTCAACGAGAAGCCGAAGGAGCTGCCGCCTGGCGCCATCGGCGGCAGTTGCCCCGCATACGCCGCATACTACGGGACACAGGCGATCTTCCAGTCCGGCGGCAAGCGCTGGGACGAATGGAACAAGGTCATGTGGCCCTCATACGTCGAGGCGCAGTTCATCATACCCAAGGGCAAGACCGGAGCCGACTGCAAGTGCGGACAGCCGCGTTGCCAGAACAAGCTCAAGAAGCCATACGTCGATGCCGACGGCAACGAGCAGGAGATCGGCCACTGGGTGAACACCGACAGCCTGACCGACCGCCCCGTCATGGACACCTGCCTGGCGGCCCTCCAGATGATGGTCTATTACCGCTACCTCCCCACCTTCAAGCAGGTTGACGTTCCGGCTGAAGTCGTCGCGGATGTGACGGAAGACGACGACATTGTGGTCGAATCGGATCTCTAGCGCACTTGACATAAACGAGCCGTTTCGGTAGAATGGATGGCTCAATTTCCAAAAGAACGAGGATTACGAAATGAAACAACTTTGGCAGCCTTCTAAGATCAAGAGAGTCAGGAAGCTCGGTTTCCGCGCCCGCATGGCGACGCGCGGTGGCCGCAAGGTGCTGGCGCGCCGTCGCCAGAAGGGTCGCGTCCGCCTGACGCAGGTCTAATAAGCGCTTTGGGTGCCGGCCGTGGCCAATCCTGGCGGAACAGACGCCCGGCTGCGGCGCGGCGAGCGCTTTTGCCGCGCCGACTACCGGCGCACATTCGCCGAGGGGAAGTCCTTCCCCTCGCGTTCTTTTGTAGGATGGGCTCTGGGAACAACGGCAGAAGGCTCCACCACCGGAGCCACGAAGCTGGGCGTCGTGGTCTCAAGGCGCACCTTCCCGCTTGCGGTGGAGCGCAATCGCGCCAAGCGCCTGATGCGCGAGGCATTCCGCCTCTCGAAGGGAGAAATCGCCCAAGGCGCCTGGGTGTTGCTGATCGGGCGGCACCATCTGGTGGAAAAGGGCGTAGCGGTCGCCGCAGTGGCGCGAGAGTTCAGGCGCTTCCTACACAAGGCGAACATCGCGGCACACGCCGAGGGAAAGCAGGTAACGACACGACAGGAGGCCACCCCATGATATCGCGTTTTCTGTCGTCGCTGATCATCCTTTGCGTCCGCGCCTACAAGGTGACGCTCTCCCCGCTGTTCAATGGATGCTGCCGCTTCGAGCCATCCTGCTCAACCTACTGCATAGAGGCCGTCCAGATACACGGTCCGTTTCGCGGTTCATGGCTCGCCCTCAAGCGCCTTCTCCGCTGCCGCCCCTTTGGCCCGCACGGCTACGACCCCATTCCACCCCTAGCCCCCAATCCCTAGCCCCTAGTCCCTAACTTCTAGTCCCTAGTCCCTAACCCCTATCCCCTACCCCCCCCATGAACAAACAAGACATTGCAATCGTTGCGCTCCTAGTGGCGCTTCTCTTCGGCTGGATGCACTATCAAAACAAGGCGACGCGCGAACGTGCCGCGAGGATTGCCGCCGAGCAGGCGCAAGCGGAGGCGGTGGCTGACGCCACCCGCTCCGATGTTCCAGAGGCGGCCAGCGCCGAAGCCCCCCTCCCCGTCATTTCAGGGGCTACGGCGGCATCTCAACCTGGGGAGGCAGTCATTCAGTCCGCGCCGGCGCAGGATGCGGCCATCGCCGAGGCCACGTCCTCCGTCCCGGAGCAAACCGCCACACTCGAAAACGACGAGCTTCGAATCGTCCTCTCCTCCAAGGGCGGCGCGATTTCATCCGCGACCCTCCTGGGCTACCGCCAGTCCATTGACAAGGACAGCCCGCCGCTCACCTTCGACTACGGCGCAGCCAAGGCCCTGGCCCTAAGCGGAAGCGGCATCCCCAAGTTAAATGCCGACACCGACTTCAGGATCGAGGAGACTTCGCCAACCAACGTCGTCTTCACATGCACACTCCCCGGTGGCGCCAAGCTCAGCCGCTCCTTCTCCCTGCTCCCCGGCTACCAGGTGGTCCTCGCCGACACAATGACAGGATCACCGAATACGGATGTCGCGACCATCGTCAACCAGTCCGCCATCTCCGTTGGGGCGCTCCCCCGCCAGTCACGCGGAAACACCGCCATCCTCTCCGTTGACAACTATCCCGTCACGGGGCCAGACGGCAAGGCGGCGAAGGTCATGCACTGGGAGCGCAAGCGCCTCCTTCAAAAGCTCTTCACCGGCGGCTCCGGCTCCGGTTTCGGATGCGCATCCGCCCCGGACGGCGCGCAGTTCCCGCTCACATCCTCTCAGTCTTCCGCTGACCCGCAACGCTGGGTCGCACTCAAGACACGCTTCTTCGCGCAGGTCCTCTCCAGCGAGGGCACGCAAACCGAAGGCTTCATCGTAACCGCCAACCGCTCGCAGGAGCAGGGGCCGCTTACGG
>JAGCUY010000208.1 GCA_017962605.1 Kiritimatiellia bacterium
CAATGCCGCCATCGGCTCTATCCCTATAAAGTCCTCAGCATGCGCCGGCTCTTCAACTGCGGAGCGCAAATCGCCGCTCTCTGCCCCGCATCAAGGCCGCAGCTGCCAATCTGCGCATGACAAATTTTGGTTGCACCCGTTTTGCAGTGAAGATGCTCGATATGGTAGAATCATTGCCCTTATGGACATCCCTGCCATGCCCCGCACAAGCACCATGAAAAGAACAATGCCGTTCATCGCCGCCGTAACTACGGCTGGAATTCTGTTTTCCGCCTGCGTCTCAGACCACGCCGTGAGTCCGGCCACGGAGCCGACAGTGCATTCCGAAATCGCCCCGCCCGATTGCACGCACTTTCTGAAGCCGCTCTGCAATCCGAACAAAACCCGCTGGGACACCCCCGAGCACGCGAAGGCCCGCCCAATCACAAGCCTTTTCACCCACGGCGGGCGCATCTACCTGAGCGGCGGCGAGTGGAACGCCAACCTCGGTCCCTGCCCCATCTGGAGCGTCAATCCCGCCTCGGGCGAGTTCACGAACGAATACAGCGCCGCCACCGAACGCATCGACTGGTTCCGCGAAGACGACAGCGGCCGGCTCTACGCCCAATGCACCGACATTTGCGAACGGTGCCCCGACAAAGGCCCGTTCTTCCGCCGCGAAGCGAATGGCGCATGGGGCGTCCCCGCGCAGCCCCCGCCCTGCCAGTTCCCGGCCGAGGACTTCTCCGGCGCGACCATGGCCGCCCAGGGATATGCCGTCCACACATGGGACCTGACCATTTGGAAGGGGCGCGTCTTCACCGCCGGCTACGGCATCGGCTGGATGCCGCTTGATTCTTCGGGAGTCCTCTCGAACGCGACAGTCTGCCTCGAACATCCCCACGGCAAGGCCATCGTGATCACCAATGGCGTCATAGCCTCCGAAAAAGTCAAATACCATAGCCAGCGCTTCTATTCATTCCTGCCATTCGACGACGCCCTCTTCTGTTACCCACTCTTCAAGCCGAATGGCAGGGAGCGCGACGGCGTCTTTGAAATCGACGAGTGGCGCTTCGACGAAGCGTCCGGCCAGTTCGCGCCGCAGACCAATCTCCTTAATAATGTCGGCTGCGGCAACGCGATGTTCCATGTCACGAAAGTCGGGAAGAGGCTTCTCTACGGCTGCGGCTCCACTTCGGCCACATGCTTTACCAATCTCGTGCTATACAGCGCCGCATGCGTTGGAGGCGCAACCGTGAAGGCGGAGAGGATCGACCTTGGCGGGATGCCCGTGGCCTGCATCGCGCCCATGGAAGGCAGGTGCGCGGCCGTCGTCACCTGCGCCGGCGAAGGGGACGGCGGCAAGGGCCCTTTCAAAAGCGTGCTCTGGACGACCTCCGACGGCCTTGACTACAAACCCCGGTTTTCGCTTTCGACACCCTTCCGCATAACATGCGCGGCCCTGTGCGACGGCGCCTGGTTCTTCGGCGCGCTCGGCGAGGACGAGTCTGGCGAAGACGTCACCGGCGGCATCTACCGCTGTCCACCCCCCTCGCAGGGCAATGTATTATGATGGACGCAGATTTTCCGTCGCTACGGGAAAAATTGATGCAAATTTTCCCGTAGCGCGGGAAAATTTCTTGCGGGGCGAAGACGGAAATGGTATAATCGTTCACATGAAAAAGAGACTTATCGGCTTCCCCAATGGCAGTTTCTTCCTGTTTGGTCCACGCGGAACGGGCAAGACTTTCTGGCTTAACGAGCAGTTCCCAAATGCCCTCTCCGTCAACCTGCTTGAGGCTGATGTTCGCCGTAAACTCATGGGCCATCCGGAGCATCTTGTCAACATCGTCGATGCCAACGCCGACCGCGACGTGTTCATCGTCGATGAAATCCAGAAAGTCCCCGACTTGCTCGATGTCATCCACGACCTGATTGAGAAGCGTAGAACGCTACGCTTCATCATGACGGGCTCGAGCGCCCGCAAGCTGAAGCGGACGCCTGGCGCCGACCTTCTTGGCGGCCGCGCCGTGAAGTGCCTCTGCCACCCATTCCTCGCCGCCGAAATGGGGGACGACTTCAACCTCGACGACGCCATCCGCCTCGGCATGATCCCGCTCGTCCGCTACCCCATCGACCATGCGCCGGAAGATGTCCTCAAAACCTACCTCGACCTCTACCTTCAGGAGGAAGTCGTCGCCGAGGGGGTCGTTCGCAAGCTGGACGTGTTTGCGCGTTTCCTTGAAACGGCCTCATTCTCCCACGGTTCCATCCTTTCGGCCAGCGCCGTTGCCCGCGAAGCTGGCGTGAAGCGCACCACCGTAGATGCCTATTTCGACATTCTCGACGAAATGCTCATATCCAGCCGTCTGCCCGTTTTTGCCAAGCGCGCCAGGCGCGAACTCGTCGCCCACAGAAAATTCTACTTCTTCGACCCCGGCGTCTATCGCATGCTCCGCCCGCGTGGGCCACTCGACAACGCCTCCGAGGTGGACGGCATCGCGCTCGAAGGCCTTGTCCACCAGCAGCTCCGCGCCTGGCTCGACTATTCCGGCGAACGCAATGCCCTCTTCTTCTGGCGGACGCGCGGCGGGCTTGAAGTTGATTTCGTCATCTACACGCCGACGGAGTTCCTTGCCATAGAGGTCAAAAACGGGACGCGGCTGAAGACGGAGGAATACGCCGGCCTTTCCGCCTTTAAAAGCGACTACCCTGAATGCCGGACGCTGATGCTGTATCGTGGCAAGGAGCAGTTCATGGAAAACGGGACGCTAACCGTCCCGGCGGAACGTTTTCTCAAGGGGCTTGTTCCGGGAGAGCCGCTTCCTGACCGCGCTTGGCGGATATCTGCGGACGGATGATTTTCCAATATTTCGTTAGGCTGTTATGGCAACTCCTTGCCGCTTATTGCAATAAATCGTACTAGTTATTGCAATACGATGAAGAAAAATGCTATAATAGGTGGCAAATCATGGAGGTCTGTCGTGAGCAGAAGTCTAAAAAAGGCCATACAGGAACAAAAACTGGAACTTGAGCGTCTCCTTTCGGCGAAAACGCTAGAGCGTTCTCCAATGAGGAAAGTCGATGCGAACAGTTCCTTGGCGCAGGCAGTCGTGGGTATGCGACGATCCGGGAAATCGGTGGTGTGCAGAAAGGCCATGAAAGATTCCGCCGTTGCTTTCGGATACGTTGATTTCGACGACGAGGTGCTTGCCAAGATCAACGCCTCGGAACTCGACGATGTTCTCAACGCTGTATATGACATATATGGCGATGTGGATCATTTCCTTTTTGATGAGATACAGAATGTTGAGGGATGGCATCTTTTCGTGAACAGGCTTCTGCGTAGTGGGAAGCATGTCGTCATAACTGGCTCGAACGCGCGTCTGCTCACAGGCGATCTTGCAACGCATCTGACTGGTCGCCACATCCCCATTTCAGTATTTCCCTTCTCTTATGCGGAATACTGCGCGTGGAACGGTGGCGACTCGGAGGAAGCCTGGAGGCAATATTTCTTCAACGGTGGGCTTCCTGAGACTTTTGCGCTATCCGATCAGAAGGGGTATGTGTCCGCCCTTTATAATTCCATTCTTTCTAGAGACATTCTCGGACGGCGCAAGGTCAGGAACGCCCAGCGGTTCATCGATGCCGCATACGTGCTGATGCAGCAGTTCTCCCGCGAAGTGTCATACGACGCCCTGGCTCGAAAAGCGGGCGTTTCCAGTGCGCACACCATGCAAACGTACATGGGGTTTCTGGTCGAATCGTATCTCGTTTCACTCGTCCGCAGATATTCCACAAAGCCTGCGGAAAGAATACGCAACGAGAAACTGTATGTCAACGATCCCGCGTTCATATCCTACTTCACGGGAGTCCTGGGCTCGGATGAAGAACTTGGCTGGCGGCTAGAGAATATCGTCTATCTCGAACTGCTGAGGCGCAGGGCGGACGATGACACGGAAATCTACTACTACAAGGACCAGACATGCGACATTGACTTCTGTCGCGTACGACACGGAAACATTGTCCAGTTCATTCAGGTGGCCTACACGATTGATGGAGTGAAAACACGCAAGCGCGAAGTTGAATCGCTTCTTTCCGTTGCGAAGAGAACCGGTTGCCGGAATCTTCTTCTGGTGACCGAGCATGACCGTGAGGTCGTGTCGGAAGGTGGCATCACGATTGAGATAGTGCCCGCGAGGGAATGGCTTCTTGGCGCTATCAGCACAGATGGGAATTGGCGACCTTCAGGACCGATCACTCGCCACGCTTGAAGGCCTCAAGGACTTCAATGAGCGAGTCGTTAAGCGTGAAGAAAATTGCTTCCGGGCATCCCGCCTTGGCGACTTCCGCCAGTTCCGCCGCAGCCGTCGCGGCATCGACCTGGCTTTCGTTGGCCCCCGTTCCGATTCCGGGCCGGAGCTTGTCCGCCGGTGCCACCGCAAGGCACGCGCCGAGGTATCCGGCAAACTCTTCGGGGGATTCCGTGTAGGTCATCGGGCAGACGTAATCGACAAGCCCTTCCTCCAGCCACGTCGGCCAGTCCTGGTTATGGTGTGCCGCCGACTCCGGCGTTCCGAATACCGCTGCGGAGAGGACGATTCCAGGCTTCGCCTTGCGCACCGCCTTCGACGCCTCGCGGACGAACTCCGTTATCGCCGCCGTCGCCTCAGCCGACTGCGGCGTGGCGCTGGAGGTGCGCACGTAGTCGAGGTGTATTCCGGCGACGCCGCTCTTCGCGGCCTTGACCAGTTGCCTAATCGTGATCTCGCCATTGGCCTTGACCGTAGGCTCCATCCAGCTCGGATTCGTGGCCGAGAGACGGTTTTCCCTCTTTAGCCTTTCAAGGACATCCGGCGGCAGGCCTTCGGTGGTGAAGCAACTGATCCAGGCGTGGAGGGCGACCCCCGGAATCTTCGCAGGCTCGGAGACATCGGTAGGCTTGCGGCGCACGTAGAGGGCTTCGATTCCTAGCCCCGCAAGACGGTCGGCGTATGCGGCCGGAATGTCTGGCGCATTCGCCCAGGCGGCAAGGGACGGGCACTTCTCCTGCGGGAGCGCGGGTGCGGCGTCCGCAGGAGCGGACGCGCCGTCCGGCTTAGGTTCCACAAGGGCAGTCATAATCGCATCGAGGAAATCGACGGCGGCTGGGTAGGCTCGGGGCGGAATGTGCGCGAACCAGGCGCCGCAAGGCGCCAGCGTCGCCGCCACTTGGCGCGTTGGCTTCGCGTATTCAGTAATCCATGTGGCGATCTTCTCTGCGCCGCCGTCGGGGAGCGGATGCGGCGGAATCACGCCCTCGGTGAAGTGCGGTATCCGGCGCTGGCCGCCCAGAAGCGGTTCGCAGTCCATCGCGGTGAAGGCGCGCTTGCCGCTGCTGCGCCATGGTCCCGGCTCCACGCCTAGCGCCTTGCCGAGTTTCCGGTTCGCGCAGCAGAAGACGACAAGCCTGCCACCAGCCTCGGCGAACGCCGCCAGCGACTTCGCGTCATCATCTGAAAGCGCCGGAGAATATGGCAGGAAGGCCAGCGAGGGCATCGCCTTGTCGCGGCCCCTGCCCTTCAGCCGCGCGAAGTCCTCGTCGGAGATGAAGTCGAAGTCGCGGCCTGTCTTCCCAACTATGGACGCGCAACGGTCCGCCATTTCGACGGCAAGCGCCGTCTCCCCCGGCGCGGAACGCTCGGTGGAGCGGACTATCGCAATCCGCGCGGGGCCGTCGAAGGCGGCTTCGGCCAGGACGATCTCGTTGGTGAAGTCGGCCCGCTTCCAGGCCGAAACTCGGATGAGGGATGATTTCACGATGGCGCCGGGATTGCCCTCGGGCGCGAACCCCTGTAGCGAAATCCTGACAGCGCGGGCGCCGCAGAAGGCGTCCGCCGCGCCAACCGGCGCCGCATACCAGCCGTCGCCCGATTTCAGGTAAATGGTAACCGCGCGGACCTTGTCGCGCGGAAGGGGCGAGGCCAGGCGGACGCGCAACGCGGTGGTGGCGCCATCTGGTTGACCGGGTGAGAAGGAGAAGTCGCGAAAGGTGCGTTCGCTTTCCGACACCGCAGGCTGCGCCGCCAAAGGCTCAGCGGCATACTGCAGACATGGGATGGCCAGCAGGACTGCGGCTACGATGGCCTTTGCGATTGTCGCCGGCGAGCGCACGTCAGTTCCACTTGTAGATGGAGTCATGCGGCGGAAGCTGCGTGGTCGCCGCGGGAATGGGATGCGTCTCCGGCTGCTGGGCCTTGACAGCGGGCGGGACATCGGTGGGAGCGCTCACGGCCGGAGTGTCCTCAGCAGGAGCCTCTTCCGCCGGCTCCACTTCGGGGCCCTTGCCGGGATAGGGGTTGTGCAGGGATACTGAGGCCCCTGCCCCGGACCGTTCCGCGCTTTTCCTCAAGGCCTCGCGCTTGGCGGCGGCCTTCGCGATGGACTTCGCAACGGCCACGGTCAGGAAGAAGATGGCTAGGATGCCCGCTACGATTTGCAGGTTCATTCACGCCTCCTATTGTTGCCCCTCGTCCTGACTGGCAAGGCCGGTATCGACCGCAGCCTCGGCGACGATGGCCGGCGTGACCGAGGCGGCGCGCTCCGCGTAGCCAATCATGAGCGCCGTGTCGCAGAGGTTGTTGATGTTGCGGGGAAAGCCGCCAGAGTAAACATAGATGGATTGCAGGGCGTCTGGCGTGAAAGACCCGCCGTCCCCGCCGGCTGCGCGCATGTGGTGCAGGACGTAGTCGGCAGTCTGGCTAGCGTCAAACGGCGAGAGCGCCCATGAGAGCTGGACGCGGCGCTGGAGCGACTCGTATTGGCGGATGCTCTCCGCAAGCGCCGGCGTGCCTGCGAGGATGGTCGTGAAGAGGTTTCTGCTTCCCTTCGGCGTCTCGATCATCAGGTTGCAGAGGAAGTGGACGAGGTAGAGCCCGTCCTGTTCCGTAAGGTACTGCGCCTCGTCGATGATCAGGACATGGCGCTGGAGTGGCCGCTGGCCGCTCTCCACGCACCTCTCGCGCATCATCATGAGCGCGTCGGCGAGCGTCGGGGCGATGCCCTTTATGCCAAGCGCCTTGAGAATGTGGCGCGCCATCTGGAGGCTTCCCTCCGGAATGGCGTCGAAGAGTATCAGCGGCATGTCCAGGCTCTTCGTGCGACGGGCCACGCATGAGATGAGGAAGGTCTTGCCAACGCCGTATGGGCCGGTAAGAAGCCCTGCGGTACGCTCCTGGTCAATGAGGTAATACAACCGCGCCACGCCCTCCTGGAGCTGCGGAGAGGGATAGAGGAGCGCTTCGTTCCCGACGTTCAGGAACGGAGATTCCTTTAGGTTCCAGTAGGATGTGTACATTATTGGAATACCACGCTTGCGAATGAAGCGCGCCTGGCCGGATTCCCATTGGTCGGGGCGGGCGGCTTGGGCGCGGAGGGTTTAGGACTTGGTTGGGGCGCCGCAGGCTGCGGTGCCGGCTTAGGTGCAGGTTGCGGCGCCACAGGCTGCGGCACGGGTGGCGCTGGCGGCACAACTGGCTGCGGCGCAG
>JAGCUY010000209.1 GCA_017962605.1 Kiritimatiellia bacterium
GGCGTCTTCGCCCCCGGCGGGGGCGAAGACGACATCCTGCGCCGCCGCCACGGCGGCGAACGCCGCAGCAGCGAGCGCCGGCGCAAGCACTCGGATTTGCGGGACTCGGATTTCCATGGCTTCTACCGCATGATGATGGTGAAGGCGCACGGATTGTTATTAACGGAGAAGGACTGCGCCGTGCCGATGGTTTCGGTGCCAAAGACATCATAGACGGACGCCACGGCGTAGGTATGCTCGGCGTAGTCGCCACGCGTCCAGGCGACGGTCAGCGATTCGCCTGTTTCGCCGTCGATTTCTTCGCCATCCTTCGTCCACACATAGCGCTGCGCGCCGACGGCGCGGGCGGTGAAGGTCTTTGCGTCCCCGTCGCTCAAGGAAGCGTCATGAGGTGTGATAAGCCACTCCTCGGCACCCTCGTGGCCGCGACCGGAGACCGTCAGGCCGGAGGCCGTGAGAACCGAGCCGCCGTTCACGAGGTCGTAGAGTCCCGCAACGCCGTTTTCGACAACGGGCACGTATTCGCGCACCTTGTCGCTACCGTCATAGATCGTGAGGCGGTAGAGGCGAGTCTTAGCGTACATGTAGCCGTTGTCCTTGTCCGGTGCGGCAAGCGATCCGAAGATGAGCGAATAGGCGCTCGTCGCGCCTGAAGCCGACACGCTGGAGCTGGAGTAGGTGGAGTCATCCGTCGCTCCGGGCGTCATGCTCATCGTCGTATTGGGAGCGTCGAATACAACAAGACGACGCTGATGATCGACCGCAATCCCGGAGTGCGCAACCGTCCATCCCTTGTTGAAGATCACGGAGTATTTGGCGTCGGTTCCGCCGCCGTTCTGGGTGTAGAGGCGGCAGTACAGCCCGCTGCTCGCGTCGAACGGGATCTGCTGTGGCTTGTTGTAGCCGTTGGCGAAACCGAAATCGACGACGACCTTGGTATTGGCGTTCGGGACGTATCCGGTATCGACGCGCTGGGCCCCCGCGAAGAGGACGTAGGCATCGCGGTCACGGTCGGACGAAACGGCGATGTCGCCGCCCGCCTTTGGCATGCCGTTCCTGCCGTTGTTCGCATCCCAATAGACTCTCAGGAACGTATCGCCGTATTTCAGCCCGGGCGCGCCGTTCTTCACATACGGGACGTATTCGCGGACGAGCGAACCGGATTCGTAGATCCGGAGGCCGTAGATGCGCAGCGGCGTGTAGCCGCCGCCCATGCCGGCGGTCGAGCCAAGCTTGATGGACGTCGCTGCATTCGCAGAAAATGCCACGAAGACGTCGTTCGTGTTGGCGTAGTTGGCGTAGCCCGCCGTCAGCATCGTGACGGCCTTGTTCTGCGAGTCGAAGATCGCGGTGCGGCGCACGAACGCGGCATTGGCCTGAGACGGCAGCCCGACGCCCTTCCACATGGCCGTGCCGAGGCAGGCGCCAATTGCGTTTGCATTTTGATAAAGAGCCACCGTCTCGGTGCTGTTGCCTGCCTGGAGCAGGTACCAGTCTCCGCTCCCTGTGCGGTTCGCCGCCAGGGCGTAGTCGAATTCAATGCGGGTGTTCGGACCGGGCGTGTAGCCCGTGTCGATGTAATGTCCGCCTTTCTCGCCATCCGCCTTCGTCTGGTCGTTGCCGGCGAGCTCGATGAAGCCATCATCGGGGATGCGCTCGACGTCGCCGCCCGCCGAGAGACCGGAAACATTGAACTCGCCTGTGTGGAAGGTGCCGTCGATGGTATCTCGGAAACCGGCGACTCCACCCTTGACGCACGGAATGAAGTTCTTGACGAGTTTGCCGTTCTTGTAGAACTTCGCCCCGTAGATGCGCGCCTTGGCCGGAGTGTCGATCGTGGAGCCGTTTGCATTGGTCATGCGCCCGAAAAGCGCGATCGGGACATTGCCCGTGGCCGAGAGCCCCGGAGTGGATTTCATAGATTCCGTCTTGTTCGTGACGGAGCCGGTGATATCGTGGACTTTCCCCGCCGGGATGTCGAAGACGACCGTGTGCCGATTCAAATCCGGCATCACCAGATACTGTCCGCCGACCCATCCCTGACCGACATGGAACGAAAGGCCGCCGTCGTCGTTGACATAGTATGCGGCGTTCCGCCCGTCACCTGTATAGACGCCAAAGAGCCGGGCAGCCTTCTCGACGGTCGTGAAGGCGTAGTCAACTTCGATTCGCAGATCGGTGGCGGGCATGACGCCGGTGTTGACGAAGGTCGAGCCGTCGCTTTCGATGTAGGCGTCGCCGGTGGGGGCTGGGGCGTCATCCTCCTGCCACTGCCAAGTGAGGCGGACTTTCGCCGAGGTGTCGGTGAATGCGACGGCGCGGGCGCCGTCGTTACGCACGGGAGCAGACCAGGCGGCTCCGTCCCAGGTTTCGAGCGTGTAGCCCGCGCAGATGTAGTTGTTGCCGTTCAGAGTGGCCTTCTGCGGCGCGGAGAACGTGTAGCCCTCCGCGTCGAAGGCGTATGCGCCGGTTTCCTCGTTGCCCTCAAGCCCGGCGACGGCCGTCGCGATAACGACGTTCGTGACGGGGATGCCGTTGAAGAAGCGGGCGTCGTCAAGCGCGCGGTTCTGCGAGAGTTCTTCAGCCGAAAGGACCTTGTTGTAGATGCGGACAGCCTTGATCGTGCCATTGAGATAGCGGTCGTTGTCGGAGGCGGTGCCAAGCCATCGGCCGCCGATCGTGAACGCCCGGTAGCCGACTGAAGTCGTAGTGGAGCCTGCCGTCACCGTCCCGGTCTCCGTCTCGAAGACCGAGGATACTCCCTTGTCGTAGAGCGCCGTGGCGTAGTAGTGGCGGCCTGTCCAAGGCTTGATGCTGACGTCGCTCACGCCACTGACGGCTTTGACTCGGAAGATGAGCTGGTTGTTGGTGTCGACCTTGTATGTGTAAAACCCGCAGTTGTCGCTGCCGCAGTCGAAGAAGAAGGGATAGTTCGCGGTCTGTGTCGACTTGTCGGCGTCGAAGACGAGCTGGATGGTGAACGCGCTGCCGGGGTTGATGGCATCGGCAAGACGGCCGATCTCGCCGCCGCCGAAGACGTAGCCGTCGTCCGCCCATTCGCTGACCACTCCGCTTCCGGTCTTGTTCCCGAAGGAGACGCGGTTCCCCGCCGCGAGGTCGATCCACTGCGCGGCGTTGCCGTCGTGCGCCTTGAGGAGGCCGACATTGCGGATGCCGTCGAGTTGCAGGAGCAGGTTTTCCCGTGCGGCGTAGTTGGACGGTTCGTAGAGAAGCCCTGCGTTGGCCGGGAGGGTCGCGCTTGTTGCGGTGATTGCGGCCGCGAACATCGCGACGGCTTTGGTGATGGTCTTTTTGTTCATGGTATGGTGCCCTTTCACTGACAACCATTATATACCCGTCGCCACTTGAAAAGTGTTGATTTTTGAACAAGTTTTTTTCAACTGTCAAAGATGGCTCTGGCGCCATTGGCGCAGTGACATCCCCATCCTCTTTTTAAATATGATGCGCAGTTCCACCTGCGAGCCAAAGCCGCAGAAGTCGGCGATTGCGCCGATGGGAGGCTCAGGCCGCGCCAGCATGTCCATTACCGCCTGCAGGCGGACGTGGATGATTTCGTTCAGCACCGTATGCCCCATCGCCTCGAGGAATCGCCGCTCGAAATGCTGGCGGCTGACTGGGAACCGCGCAGCCAGTTTCGCGGAGGTCAGACCGTCGCATGCCTCCCGCCGAATCATCTCCACCGCCTCAAGAATACGCGGTTCGCGCCGCCCCCGGCCGCTCGTCGATTTCCGCCGCAAGACAAGCAGTGGGCCGAAGCATTCGCCACAAGGCGGCGGCGAATGCAATGAAGGGCGCACCTCGTGCGAATTAAGGGTGGCAGCTTTGCCGCCAAATGAAGTGTGCGCCTTGGGCGCAAATGAAGACGCTTTTGAATTCGCCGTATACGTGGCCCCATTCATTTCGCGCTCCGCGCGACCCTTAATTTCATGCCCAGCATGACCCTTAATTTCGCGTTCTACGCGACCCTTAATTCTCTCCCCCAGCATCCGCCCGGCAAGGAAGCCTGCAAGCTCGAAGTCAATCTCAACCGACGAAACCAGCGGAGACGCCAGATCATTGGTGTCCCCCGTTTCGGGCATGCCGTCCACGCCGACGAGCGTGAGTTCCCTTGGGATGTCGCGCATGGAAAGACGCGCCGCCTCGGCGACATGCAGGGCCGCCCAGTCGTTCGCAGCGAAAATCGCGGTATGCCGGGGAAGTTGCGAAATGAAGTCCTTCAGGCGCAAGATGCGGGCGCCGATGTCCTCTTCGCGCACCCCCCTGAACATGTGGCACGGCATCCCCGATTCGTCGCAAAGGGCGCGGAAGGCCGTCGCGCGCACCTTGGACCAACGCATGAGGCGATGGCTCGTCACGACGGCGCATGCGGCGGGATGTCCCGCCATGAGCTCCTCAAAGGCCGCGCTGGCGACGGCCTCATTGTCGCACATGACCGACAACGCGCCACGCCATCTGGGTTTCTCCGGCGAGTCGAGGTAGGCGACCGGCGTCCTGCCAAACAGCCGTGGCGGCAAGTCCGGATTATGATAGTCCGTGCATTCGACGACGCACCCAACGGGGCGGAAACGGGCGAGAAGTTTTTTTATGTCTTCAGGGCGCGACTCCTCTGGCGGGACGGCAGAGACCGTCCACCCCCGCGTCTTGGCGAAGCGCCTTATGCCGGCGAGCTTTCGCCGATGCTTCTCCTCGTCGGAGTGGAAATTCAGATAAAGGATCGTCGCTGCCATTTGCCCCTCATGGCCGCCAATGATAGCACAACGCCTGCCTTAGAGCAAATCCAAAGTGAATGTGCCAATGTGAAAATGTTGCCAATGCCAATACCCAATACCCAATTCGTGCAGCGACATTGGTAATTGGCAACATTGGTATTGGCAGTTTCCACATTTTCACATTATAATCTCCCCATTCCCCATTCCCCGTTCCCCATTCCCCCATTACCGCAACCGGCCTGTGGCCGGACGCAAAAGCTGCGTCAAAACCGATGTGGCTACGACGCCGCCGTGGCGGCTACGCCACAATCGCTTTTGCCGCAAGGCCCATCAACCCCAACGCGAGTATCGATTGTGGCGTAGGGCATGGCCCGTCGTAGCCACATCGATGCGAGCGTAACCCTTGCGTGTCGCAAAGCGACTTGCGTTAAGCGCTGCGGCCGGAACGGAAGCCGCCCCTAGTCCCTAGCCCCAATTTCCACATTGGCTGTTGGCTGCTTCCACACTTTCACATTTCCACATTCTTTCCTGTTCCCCGTTCCCCATTCCCTGCCCCGTTCCCCCATTAACGCAACCGGCCTGTGGCCGGACGCAAAAGCTGCGTCAAAAC
>JAGCUY010000026.1 GCA_017962605.1 Kiritimatiellia bacterium
AAAAGGCCGTTGCGACAACCCTCGCAGCGGCCTTTTTCTTATGAAAAATAACCCCTTTCAAAATTTTCGGTTCATTACAGGGCGAACATCATATTTGGCAGCGGCTCATGGTGGGACAGCCCGATAAACAAGAACTTCCTTACCGGCAAAGGCAAGGTCAGGACGCAGGGCGACTGCGATGTGATTTTCCACAACCACAACGCCCCCGGGACCTATTATGGATTCGAGTTCAAGGTTTCGACGAACCAACTTATCTGGGCTCATACGGGGGCGACGATCGTCTCAAACAACTTCGCGATCAAGACTTCGACCGATTACGCCCTTCCGAACGGTCCGCAGACAGGACGTATCGAGTTCAAGGGGATGAACAACAATGCAGCGCCGGTAATCGATCTCTGCGGAACGACGCAGATCGCCAACGGCATCTACGACGCCACGCCTGGATCGAAAGGGGCAATCACCAACTCGTCCGAAACGGCAGCGACTCTGGTGCTTGGCGCGCACGACCAGAACTGCGATCTCAAGATCGGCCGGGTCTTTCCCGGCGTCACGATCAAAAAGGCGGGGAGCGGTGTCTTGACCGTCGTCGCGAGCAGCCTTCCGGCCGTGAACACGACCGGCGGCTCGTTCATGGTCTCAGGCAGCAACCTCACCTGCGGTTCCCTGGCGCAAGACGGCGGCGCGGTCGGCGTGGTGTCCGGCGCGACGTTCGACCTCTCCGGCGCACCGGCCGGAAGCAATGTCCTTTCGCACATCGCGGTGACGGACGGCGCGGGCGGCGGCACCTTCCGCGGCGCGACGCTGGCCGCCTCGGGCGTCATCGACCTTTCCACGGCGACTCCGACGGCGGAGGGATTCGGCGAAGACACGCTCGCGGTGTCGTTCGCCGACTGCGCCAATCCCGAAAACATCCAGAACTGGACCGTGCGCGTCAACGGCGCAGGCGGCAACAGCCTTGGCGCCAAAATCTCCGGCGGCAATCTCCGCATCGGCAAGACCGCAACCGTCATCATGATGCGGTAGGGACATTAAAATCAGTCCGGGAAATAAAATGAGCGACAGCAACCAGAGCGTTTCGACGAAGATCGAGGGGAAGAAGGCCTCGTTCAAGGGCAGGAAACTCCGCATCGCCGTTGTCGGCTGCGGGGGAATCGCCAACTACCACATGGAGACGTATCGCAAAATCGAGAACGCCGAAGTCGTCGCAGGGTGCGACATCGTGCGCGACCGACTCGACCGGATGCGCGACAAGTGGGGCGTCCCCGAAAACGCGCTCTTCATCGACGGTTCGCAGAAGCCTTGGCGCGCGATGCTCGCGGCCATGAAGGGGAAGATCGACGCGGTCGATGTCTGCACCCCGAACGGCGTCCACGCCCCTGCGGTGATAGACGCCTGCAACGCCGGCCTCCACGCGATGACCGAAAAGCCCATGGCGATGACGGTCAAGGAATGCAAGGACATGGTCGCCGCCGCGAAGCGGAACGGCGTGAAACTCGCCGTGGGCTTCCAGCGCCGCTATCAGGACAACACGCAGAATCTGGCGCGGATGCGGGCCGAGGGCTTCTTCGGCGACGTGATGCTCGTCCGGGTGCGCGCTTGCCGCCGCCGCGGCATCCCCAATTGGGGCGTATTCGGGCAGAAGGACAAGCAGGGCGGCGGCCCCCTTATCGACATCGGCGTCCACATCATCGAAAGCGCGATGGCGTTTCTCGGAAACCCGACCCCGGTTTACGCCTCCGCCGGGACATGGACGTTCATCGGCGACAAGCCGTCGGAAACGATGTCGATGTGGCCGGGCTGGGATCACAAGACATACACGGTGGAAGACTTCGCGTGCGGGCAGATCCGCTTCGACAACGGGACGATCATGCAGGTCGAGTCCTCCTTCGCAGACCACCAGAAGGAGCACGATGTCCAGGACTGGTGGGCATACGGCACGAAAGCCGGCTGCCAGTGGAGCACAAGCGAAATCTGGACGGACCAGCAGAGGATGATGGTGAACATGGCGCCCGTGTTCATGCCGGAATGCGACTGGGACGTCGTGTTCGAGCGGAAACTCCGCAATTGGATCGACGGGTGCCTTAACGGAACTCCGCTTCAGGCTTCCGGCGAAATCGGCCTCAACGTCCAGAAGGTTCTTTGCGGCCTTTACGATTCGGCGAAGGTCGGCCACGAGATTCGGATCAGGTAGAACGGGGCTGCCGGATGGATTCGACAGGAAAGATTGCACGGCATTACGATGTCGTGGTCGCCGGGGGCGGAATGGCCGGGAGCGCGGCGGCGATCGCCGCCGCGCGCGGAGGGGCGTCGGTGCTTCTGGTGGAAGCGTCGGGCGCGCTCGGCGGTTCCGCCACAAACTGCCTCGTCAATCCGTTCATGTCTTGGAAGGCCACCATCGAGGAAAACGGGAAGAAGCGGAAACTCCCGCTGAGCCGTGGTCTCTTCGCCGAAATCCACGGGGCGTTGAACGAGGACGGCCTCTACGGTGAAGCAAGGGAGTGGTCGATTTTCAACGAGGAGACCCTCAAGCTCGTCCTCGACCGCAAGACGGCCGCCGCCGGCGTCGATGTCCTTTTCCACGCCACGCTTTGCGGCGCGGCGACGGCTGGCCGGAAAGTGAAGTCGGTGTCCGTCGCGACCATCGGCGGGATGCTTCGGTTCGAGGCGGAGTCGTTCGTCGATGCGACGGGAGACGCCACGCTCTCGGCGCTGGCCGGAGTTCCGTTCCGCAAGGGGCGCGAGAGCGATTCGCTCTGCCAGCCGATGACGCTCTGCTTCCGAATGTGCAACGTCGATGTCGAAGCCGCGCTTCGCGGCGATCCGGAAATCCGAGCCGCCTACAAGGCTGCCGTGGCCGAGGGTCGGATTTCCTGCCCGAATGACAGCGTCCAGTTCTTCCCAATGCGCGTTCCGGGTGTCCTGCATTTCAACATGACACGTGTCGTGAAGCACGACCCAACGGATGCCTTCTCCGTCTCCGACGCGGAGCGGGTGGCGCGAGAGCAGGTGCTGGAGATCGTCCGCTTCATGAAGGGGAATTTCGCCCCCTTCAAAAACGCATCGCTGATGATGACGGCGGCGTCCATCGGCGTCCGCGAAAGCCGCCGGATCGAAGCCCGCCATCTTCTCACCGAAACGGAACTCATGGCCGGAACGCACTTCCAGGACGCCATCGCGGCTGGAAACTACCAGATCGACATCCATTCGCCAGACGGGACAGGGGCGGAAATCCGAGAGCTTCCCCCCGGCGCCTGGTACACGATTCCGTATCGGAGCCTGTTGCCGGAATCGCTTGACAATCTTGTCGTCGCCGGACGCTGCATCGGCGCGACGCACGCCGCGCAAGCCGCCATTCGCATCATGCCGACCTGCATCTGCATGGGGGAGGCTGCCGGCACCGCCGCCGCGCTCGCCAAGGAACTCGGCACCGTCCCCGCCAATCTCGACGCGGACGCGCTTCGGAACCGCCTTCGCGAAAACGGGGCGTTTTTCTGATGGAACCCGGCGTCATGGACCTTCCGCGAAGCATCGTTTTCCTCGGCGATTCGATTACCCATCAGGGGCGCTACCTGCGCTATCTCGCCGAATACTTCGCCGAAGACGCGCCGGAGACTGGCGTCCGCCTCTGGAACGCCGGTGTCGGCGGCGACCGCACCGACTTGTGCATCGTCCGCCTTGCGCGCGATGTCGATGCGCATCGGCCGGAGGCGATTCTGGTCCTCCTCGGCATGAACGACTGCATGAGCGATGCGGTCCGTGATGCTTTCGAGGCGAATTTCGCCGCGCTTGCGGCGCGGCTGAAAAGCGCCAATTCCCAATCCACGTTCCTCTGGGCGACGCCGACACCATACGACTCCGAGGTCGAGGCGTCCGCCGGCGACGGCCCGCATCCCGAACGCGCCGCCGCGTTGGAGCGCTATGCCGCCTTTATCCGCGCGTGGCAGAAACGAGAGGGCGGGACGCTTGTCGATTTCCATTCCCCCATGGTTGCCTTCAACCGCGCCGCGCAGAAGACCAATCCGTCCTTCTCGCTCTGCGGCCCGGACCGCGTCCATCCGCAGGAGCCGGGTGGATATTTCATGGCGAGGGTTTTCCTCCGCGACGCCGGGTTCCTGCCGTGGTACGAGCCGGAATCCGTCGCCGTGCTGGAAGCGGAAATGGCGAAGTGGCGCGGCAGTCACAGCACGCCCGCCTGCCGCGAGGCCGCCCGACTGGCCGAAGCCGAGGCCGAGGGGCGAACCCTGCACATGATCCGCTGGCAGCTTGAAGTGCTCCAGCATCGTGACGCCGACGATTTTGGCGCGCTTAAAGCGCTCGAAAGATCTTTTGAAGGCCGTCACGGCGAATTCGAGGACCGCGTCCGTCGCTATCTCCGCGAATGGCCCCGACCAGGAGAATGTCATGGAAAGTGCTGATCCAAGGGTTTTCGGCGCGATCGCCGACGGCACGGTGCTTGACACGGCGGCGCTTCAGCGCGCCATCGACGCTGCGCCGCGCGGCGTCGCGGTGCGCCTAAGCGGCGGGACGTTCCTCAGCGGAACGCTCGAACTGCATTCCGGCTCCATCCTCGAAATCGCGCCCGACGCCGTGCTGGAGGGGTCGCCGGACATCGCCGACTACCGTGACTGCGGCTTTCACCACCGCGAGATGGGGGAGACGCTTTCTCTCATTTTCGCCCTCGGCGCCAACGACGTGGAAATCCGGGGCGGCGGGACGATACGCTTCAACGGCTCGGCCTTCATGGACTGGGACGCGCCGCCGCGCTTCCGCAACGGCGCGGTCCTTGCCGATCCGTCGCCGGAACTCGTCGCCGAGACGATTTGCCCCGTGAGGAAACGCCCGTCGCAACCCGTCTTCTTCGACTCATGCCGCCATGTCCGAATCCACGACGTCAAGGCGGTCGATTCCCCGTGCTGGACCTTTACCTTCTCGGACTGCGAGGACGTTGAGGTCGAGCGCGTGTCCGTTGACAACAACCTGCGCATTCCCAACAGCGACGGCGTCCATTTCTCCGCCTCGCGCCGGATTCGCGTCCGGGACTGCGACTTTTCGTGCGGCGACG
Organism: Kiritimatiellia bacterium; assembly: GCA_017962605.1. Classification (GTDB taxonomy): domain Bacteria; phylum Verrucomicrobiota; class Kiritimatiellia; order RFP12; family JAAYLN01; genus RGIG5952. Next base: position 5,063 of record JAGCUY010000026.1, read on the forward strand.
ACTGCTTTGCGGCCACATGCATCACCGACCCCGACGGCGAATGCCGCGACATCCTCGTGGAGAAATGCCGCATGCGTTCGCGGTCGGCCGCAATCCGCGTCGGCCACAACGCAAGCCATGTCCTATTCCGCGACATCGAGATTGCAGACACCAACCGAGGCGTCTGCGTTTACGCACGGAAAAGCGGCGGGGCTATATCGGACATCAGGTTCGAACGGCTGCGGGCCGAGACGCGGCTGTTTGCTGGGGACTGGTGGGGAAAGGGCGAGCCATTCGTCGTGAGCGGGGCCGGTGCTGCGGGAACCATTGACGGCGTTTCATTCCGCGACTGCTCCTTCACTTCCGCAAATCCCGGACTCGCCATCGGCGAAAGAGGCAACGTGCGGGGAGTCGTCTTGGCGAACTGTTCTTTTCGCCGCGCAGCAGGGGAGAACTCCTCTTGGCCTAGCGGCAAATGCGATTTACGGCCAAACGTCGCACTTTCCGATGCGACATGGCCGGAAGACGCCTCACTTTACATCCGCGACGCCGAAGTGGCGTTTGCCTAAACGAAATAATATTGCGACCACAACGGCGCGTTCGTCGGGTGACGCCCGCAGTGCGCCCGTTTGCGCCCTTCGCAACTATGTGGTATGATTGAAGCCGTCAACATGGAAGCGAAATGGAAAGCGCCGTCAAAAAACTGAAAGTCTATTGCGAGACCTCCTTCTGGAGTTACCTCGTAGGAGGGCCCACATCGGACGAAAAGGTCGCCCGGTGGCAGGCTTTGACCCGCAAATGGTGGGAGGAAATCGCGCCGAAGTGCGAGATCTATGTCTCGCAGCACGTTTTCAGGGAATCAATTAAGGGCAATCACGACAAAGCAGCCCAAAGGCTCGGTTTGATCGCGGCAGCGCACGAAGTGGATGGTTCTGGTGATGACATCAACAGGTTGTCCGCCTTGCTAACGACATCCCATGCAATTCCCGACACGGAAAGCACCGATGCAGAACACATCGCCACGGCGTCGGTTCGCGGTCTGGATGTCCTTCTAACGTGGAATTGCCGTCATTTGGCTAATCCAAGAACTCTTCCGAGGACAGTCTCGGTAGTTGCAAGGGCCGGATATGAGTGTCCGGCGATTCTGACGCCGGAAGAGTTTTTGAACCGCAGGGAGGAGTTTGGAATATGAGCGCACCCAAAATTGACTGGAACGATCCGAAATACAATGACCCGATGGAGGAGATATACGCCATTCGGCGCATGATTTCAGAAGAATACGAACACGATGTATTCCGCTATGGTGCGGCAGTCCGCGAAGAGACCGCCCGAGCCAAGGCCCTGGGCATGACATACGGCCAGTATTATTTGGCCAAATTTGAGGGAACGTTACCTCTCTGCGCTTGCGAGGAACCCGCCGAATACAACCCCGGGGTCTCTTCTGGCGGCGACGACACCGCCGCGCCATGACTTCAACAAGGCGTTGCGGGATAATAAGTGGCGCAATTGACAATGTTCATGCCCGGATGCCGTCGCATTGATGCAAGCATCATGCGCCCGCCCCAAGACCTTGCGACTTCGCCACGGCGCATCAGATTGGGAAACCGCCTCCGGCGGACAGGAAAGTTCTTGGAAGGGAGGATCCGGCTTCGTCCGGGCCACTGCGGACGCGACGAAGCGCGTTCCTCCCGACTTTCGACCTTCGACCTTCGACCTTCGACGATGTTAGGCGCAGTAGCGACTTGTTGCTCAAATGGATAAATCCCCGATGCGCAAAACGGTGTAGCGGGACGCATGGGCAATTGATATAGTTGTCCCCATGAATTTACCATCATCCTTATTAACCGCAACTTTGCTGGCGGCCTCAATGGCCTCTGCCACAGCCGATGGCATCCCCTTTTCGTTTGGAAAGTGGACCGCGACCATCGACGGCGTGTCCGGCGCAATGACGAGGCTCGAATGGAACGGGCACGTTGTAGCCGACAACCAGACGGGCGAACCAACGGTCCTGCTTAACGGCGCAAATGCGGCCCCGGCCGAACAGGGCGGCGACGGTTCAGGCGAGGCGCACGGAACGGCCGGCGCGGTTCTGGACCTGCCTGACTCGGACATCCCGCTTGCGCTGGAGAGAGCCTCATTCGATGAACAAGGCGGCGTGCTTTCCCTTGTCCTCACTTCGGGTGTCTGGCGCGTCGAGGAACGGTTCACGTTCGGCGCGGGCGGCAACCCGGACAGGCTTGCGCGAGAGGCATCCTTCTCGCACAGCAGCCCACGGGCACTAAAGTTCAAGGGCTTCAGATACCGTCTCCACACGCCCCTTCGCGGGCGCTACTTCCTGCCGGGAGGATTCTTCGCCGACCTCCGCTGGCGCGAGGACAACCGCCCCGGCTGGCCGACGATTGACTGGTCGCGGCGCGAAGGCGAGGCCTCTTCGTTCGCCTCCGGCGTCAACGACCGCGTGAAATTCGCCTTCCGCGAACTGGACGGCGGCATTTGCGCGATGGCATTCTGCGACGCACGGCTCGACGGCGCCGGGCTGGCGCTGTCGCGCAAGCCAGACGCGCTGACGATGGAATGGCGCGTCGCGGCGCAGGGCTGGTGCGAGCCGGGGCAGACGCAGCGTCTCGCCTCCGCGTGGGTTGAAATGGCCGGCAAGCCTGCGGCTGAAATGCTCGACGAAAACGCGCCGGAACTTCTGCGGGACCTTGGCTTCACGCCCCCGGCGACGCGCCCCGACTGGATCGCCGACGCCGCGATCTACGGCATCGAGACGGAGCCATTCCGGGGCGAACTCCTTTCGGACATCCCCGAAACCGTCGGGGCGAGAATGCTCCGGCTTGGCCTCGACACTTGCTGGTATAGGCCCTGCGAGGCTTCTACGGCACGCTACTGCCCCATCGACTACCGCCTCATCGAACCCAAAATCGGGAGCGCGGACGACTATCGGGAGGCGAACAGGCGCATGCACGACATGGGGCTGAGAGTCCTTCAGGACATTGTGCCCCACGGCGGCGGGCAATTGGGATTCTTCCTGCGCGGGCAGACCTGCTCCATGCAGGGCATGACCGAGCGCGGCGACGTGCTTGACGGATGGAGCGCCGATTTCGCGGACCCACGCTGGCGCGATTACATGCGCGGGACTTGCGAACTCTATACTGGCGACCTAGGCGTGGACGGCTTCCGAGTCGATGCCATCTACGGCTCCAAGACACTTCGCAACTGGCGCAGGAAGGGATGGCCGAGCGAGCCGCCGCACATCGTGCCATCCGGCGACTGGAACGCGCGAAGCGACAGGATCATTCACAAAGACTACTGGACGCAGTCGCTTGCTCTTGATGGCGGCGAGATGCCGCCTCTCGCATACGACAGGGCGTCGCTTGCGAGCGCATGGGGCGGACTGCGCATGGTCGATGCGATGCGCGAGGGGGCGCGGCATGGCAAAGAGGACGCCGTCCTGCTGCTGGAAAGCGGGGAACTCCCCTTCACCGCCGCCGGCGACCTGCACTACGACCGGGACATCCAGTCGCTCTGGTTCAAACTCCGTGCGCTTCCGGCGTCCGAGTTTGTCCGCGCCCTCAGGATATGGCTCCACGAGGAAGACAAGGTGGACGCGCCCGGCTGCATCCGCATGCGATACATGGAGACGGGAGACGGTGAGAGCTGGCCCTATCGCAGCTGGTATGGGATCGAGTGCGACAAGGCCATTCGCGCCCTCTGCGCCTTCGTCCATGGCGTTCCCATGTTCTTCGAGAACTTCACGGAGGGCGAGGGTGAGGTCATTTCCGAATTGATGCGGATGCGGCGGGAAACAGCGGCCCTTCGCCGCGGGACGCCCGACTACAAGGGCGTCGTATGCGACGTGCCAGAAGTACTGGCCTTCGCCCGCCGGCATCCTTCCGGCGACGCCGTAGTGGCAATCAACTTCTCCCCAGACCGAAAAGTCGCCAATGTCACGGATCGCGGCATGACGCGACAACTCGACCTGCCGCCCTTTGGCTGGGAAGTCACCGTGGGCGGGAAAACGATTTTCACCGCCTCCACTCCCGGCAAGGCAAATGCGCCCGAAGGCGTCCGCATGAACGCGGAGATTTATTCGGCAGATGGCTCGCGCGGCGACGCGGTTTTCACCGAGGAGGACGATGGTTCAGGCGGGCGGATTCTCCGCGCGAAATCGTCGAAACCATGCTGGATCGCCCTGCGCTTCCCCGGCGCGGGCGACTGGGAGCTCGACACATGCGAGGGGATGCTTGCCGACACGCAGCCGGAGAATCGACGCCCCCGCGCCAGCGCCGTTGTCAAGTTTGCCGGCAAGCGCCGCGAGACAAAGGATCCCTCCTGCATCTGGAGCGGCGACAACGTCCCCTTCGACCCCTCACGACCCGAACTGCGCGTCCTGGGCAAGGGCGGCGCGACCCTGTCGGTCGCGGGTGGCGGCGCGGGGCATTGCCTCTACCGCGACTGGGATGGCGAGACATGCCTGACATACCTCGCCCGCTTCGGCGGCGAATACGGCGACTTCTCCGCCACAATCCGCAACGGCGCAGAGCGCAAAGCCCCTGTCTTCGGAAATGTGCTCCGCGCCTCGTGCGGCGTTGAATACCGCAACGTCTCCACGGGCTGGCGAGTTCGCTTCGGCGGGCGCGAGGCGACGCTGCTCAAGGCAAACGGCGTCCTCTTCGAGGAAGGCGGGCTGGGGCGCTGCGACCTTGTCGCGGACAGGCGAATGGCGGGTGGCGGACCTTTCGCAACGGCATCAGGAGACCCCGAATCACGCGTTCGCATTGAGGAGCGAGACGACAGACTGCGCTTCGTCTTCACGGGCGAAATGCGCGCGCCATACGCCCTGGGCCGAAACCGCCTCAGGCTTGTGACGACATACGACTTTCTCCCATCCGGCCGCCTGGAATGCGGCTACGCCCTTACGCCATCGGGGACGGCTCCAGTTGCGCCATCGGTGCGCTTCGAGGCGGAGGGCGGCCCAATCCATGACTTCTTCACCCGCTTGCCGGCGCCGCTTCTCCCCAGACGCACCTACCGCTTCGGGTTCGTTTCAAATCCCGGCGAAAGGGAACCCGTCTGGCGCGATGCCGCGATGGACGCCGCCCCGCCCGCGCCTCTTGTCGCCGATCCCGGCTTCGAGCTGAGGTCGTCGATAGTCTCCATTGACGGCGGGCGGCGCGTCACGCACTTTGAAAAGACCTTTGACGACAGGCTCCCCTGGCACTCGGCGAATGCCGTCACCGTCGCCGGCGGATGCGGCGTCAATGGCACCCCGGGCTTGAAATTGGCCTGGTGCAACCCAGAATTCAGGCAGGAAGTCGAGCCAGGCATGGCGCGGCCAGGACTCTACCGCGTGACATTCGACCTAAAGTCCAGGCGCCTTGCGGAACCGCGCATCCTGGATTGGGACGCGAAGGTCTCGCCCTTCCATCCCTTTGTCCGCGATCATTCCATTCTCACGGTTTCGCTTACCTTCTTCACGAAAGATGGCGCAAAGAAGCAATTGAAGCACGAACGAAAGATTGGCAAGGATTTCGACTGGCGCCAAGAGGTCTTCGATTTCTCCGTTGACGAGACTGCTTTCGCGCCCGAAGTGTCTATATCACTTTTCAACGGCTACGCCGACGAGTCGTTCATCGACAACTTCCAGTTCGGCCAACTTGGCGAAGCGGAAAAGACTGACGGGGATTTGCAATGACCAAGCCACTGCAACATGACGAAACAGTAGAACTTCAGAGGCGAATCGACGAAACCAGCGCCGCCGGAGGCGGCCGCGTGGACGTCACATGCGGAATTCACCTCATCCGGCCCATTGAACTGCGCGGCGGCGTGGAGCTGCACCTCGAAGAAGGCGCCGTCCTTCTCGGAAGCGGGGACTGGCGCGACTATCCCGACCACCCGCTGCGCCACGCCGACTCAAAGGCCTGCCCGCGAGGGCGCAGCAGCGCCCTAATCTGGGCCGACGAGGCCGACGGCATTGCAGTCACAGGTCCTGGCAAAATAGACGCATGCGGCGCAGCATTCCTTCGCAACGCCGATGAACACGAACTGCAGTGGGGATATTCGCTTGTCAGGCGCGGGGGTTTCGACGAGTCTCCGCCGCGCGTCTTCCTCTTCGCCGGATGCAAAGGCGTTCGCGTTGACAATCTCACGGTCACGGGACTTCCGGGCGGCTGGGCCTTCTGGATACACGACTGCGACGAGGTGCTCTTCGATGGGGTCAGGATCGAGGCCGACGTGCATTGCGCCAACAACGACGGAATCCACGTCAACTGCTCCCGCGACGTGGCAATCCGCAAGTGCGACATCACAACGGGCGACGACGCCATAGTCGTCCGCGCCAACAGCAGGTCCCTCAGGGAAAACCGTCCTTGCGAGCGCGTGGAGGTCGAGGACTGCAGCCTGCGGAGCTGGTCAAGCGGCATCCGCATCGGCTGGGCGAACGACGGTGTCATCCGCGACTGCCGCTTTTCCCGCATCGACATGCGCGACACGACCTACGGCATCGCGATGGAACTGCCCAACAGGAAGCTGATTCCTTCCGATTATGGACGCGAGGCCACCGCCATCCACGACCTCGTTTTCGAGGACATCGAAATGAACGGAATCTACGCGCATCCGCTCCTCTGCTCAATCTCGGACGACCCGAGCACCCTTTGCACGGGGGTTGGCGACATCTCCTTCCGCAACATCCGCGCGCTGTCTCTAGAGCCTCCTTTCATCAAAGGACGGGCTGAAACGCCGTTCCGGCGATTCTCCTTTGAGAACTGCTCCTTCGCCCTTGCCGACGACGAGCGGCTGCCGAATTCGGACAGCCATGGCGCGGCTGCGAAGGGGCGGCGACATGGCGGCGCATTCGAGTTCGCCGAATCATTCACATACAACGCCGCAATGCCCTACATCTACGGCGCGCAATACTACCGCGCGCCGACGCCGGCCCGCGAAAACTGGGACGGCGATCTGGCGAACATGAGGCGCAAGGGGTTCAACACCGTCAAGTTCTGGGTCCAGTGGCGCTGGAGCGAACGGCGGGAGGGCGAATACTTCTGGGACGACCTCGACGAACTCATGCGCCTGGCGGCCAGACACGGCCTCCATGTGATTCTCAACTTGATTCTGGACGTCATGCCGGAATGGGTGGAGCGCTACCACCCCGACGCGATGATGGTCGATGCCGCTGGGCGGCGCGTCGGCGCGACCGCCCCCTGTTTCCGCCAGCTTGGCGGCTATCCCGGCCCCTGCTACTCCCACCGGGAGCTGACGAAGAAGCGCCAGCGCTTCGCGCGGGCCGCCTTCGAGCATTTCAGGGACGCGCCCTCGCTTCTCGCATGGGACGTTTGGAACGAACCGGAACGCATGGCGGAACACCGGACGAACGACGCCATGCCCGCGCTCTGCTTCTGCGAGAGTTGCCGGCGCGCCTTCCGCGAGTGGCTGTCAAAACGGTATGGCGACATAGAGCGGCTGAACGCCGTCTGGGGCCGCTGCTACACGTCCTTCGACGCCGTGGAGGCGCCCGTCCAGGCCAGCTGCGTCTCCGACTTCATCGACTGGCGCGCCTTCCAGCGGGACGTGCTGCACCGGGACGCCGCGTGGCGGCTGGACCTGCTGCGAGAGGTCGATCCCGGAAGGCATCCGCACCTGCACGTGGTGACGGCCACCGGCGCCTTCTCCCCGGCCGTCGCGGTGGACGACTTCACGCTCGCGCGGTCATGCGAAATCTTCGGATCGACCATGACGGGCGGCCCCTACGCCTGCGCCGCCGGCCTCTCCGCCGCCCAGGGCCGCTTCTACTACAACGCCGAATGGCACCTCAACTTCGGCTCCATCGGAAGCTTCCAGCGCATCGTCGGGCGCGATCTCTTCCTGCACGACCAGCTCTCGCAAATCGGATGGGGCATCAGGGGATGCCTCTTCTGGCAGTTCCGCCCTGAAGTCCTAGGATGCGAGGCTCCGGCCTGGGGCCTGGTGCGCCCCGACGGTTCCGACCGCCCGGTCGTGCGCCATGCGGAGGAGTTCATCAAGGCCTTCCAGCCACACGCCGCGACCTTCCTGCGATGCCACCGCCCCGCGGCGCGCGTCCTCGTCTGGCGAAGCGCGGACAACGAGACCTTCCACTACTGCCGCTACAACGGCGTGAAGCGCTACCATGACGGCATGGGCGCCTGGTGCGGCGCCCTCTACCGGCTCAACGTGCCGTTCGCCCTCTGCGACACGGAGATGCTCGAAGAAGGGGCGGGCGAGTCGGCAGACGTGCTGATCCTGCCACAGGCCATGTATCTCCGCGGCCGGGACGCGGCTGCCATCAGGGCCTTCGCTGACTCGGGCAAGACCATCCTTTCCGAGATGAACCTGGGCGCATACGATGCCGATGCCGGACGCTTCTCAACGGCGGTGCCGGGGCATGGCCTTGCGGAGGAATGGGACGTGCGCGAGGAGGAGGCCACGGCGGCCGTCCATTTGCCTTCCGAAACGACTACCGCAGTCGCGTCAGACGGCGCGGACGACGTCTCGAAGGCGCTCAGGAGTTCCGGCGTCTGCGGAAGCGATTTCTTCGCCTTCGACGCCGCAGACGGGGCGAAGGGGCTTGGCGCATTTGACTTCGCCCAGCTGAAGACGGCGAACGGAGAGGTGCTGGCACGGTTCGGCGGCGCGCCGATGGCCGTGCGCACAAGAACGGCATCTGGCGGAACGGTGTTCTACTTCGGCACCCAGCTCGGCACGGCGGCCGCAGGAAAGGGCGACGACGCCTTTCTCCGCCATGTCATTTCGATGGTTCTGGAGTCCGCCAACGTGCCAGCGGACGATGCCGGCGGGATGCACATTGACACACTTGCCGACGAAACCGGGACCATGAGATTCGCCGTGCTTGTCAACGAGGGCGAAAGGGAACTCCCCGTGCGCCTGCCTCCGGGGAACTGGCGGGAGCTGTTTGGCGGCAGTCCAAAGACTCTCCGCCCTGGAACGGCAGCCCTGTTTGCCAGGCAATCTTGAAAGTCCTCAGATTGATTTTCCACAGTAGATGCAATAAGGGGCGTTCGCCCTTTGCAACACGCACGGCGATATGCAATGATGCCTCCGATTTTCCGATTACGATAATCTCGTAACGGATTTCGCGTAATGGCGTGCCCATTGTTATAGAGACTGCATGAAGTTGCTCCACCCTGTCGCTGTAGGCCATTCTGGCGCGAGTGTTCCCCTCCAGTTCCAGGATTTGACTTCTGCGGCAGATTTTGGTTGAATGGATACAGCCATGACCATTCAGGAAATAGTAAAAACCCCGGAATACCAGTCGGTAGTCAACGACTACCGAGGAATGTGCCTGTGGTTTGCCAGCGAGCCGGAGACCCCTTCTAGTGACATCCAGCTAGAGCAGATACTCACTGAAATCGAGAAAAACGGTGACATGGCCGCATTCAAGCGCGTTGGGAGGATACGGAAATGGCTACCACGGAATTTCAGGCCGAGGTACTCAAGCGGATTGCCCGTTCGCGGATAGACGGAGGGGCGACCTACATCGCCGGCGGACTTGCTTTGAACCACGTCCTTGGCACTCCCCGCTTGTCTCACGACATCGACGTGTTCAATGACACGGAGGAAGCTGTTGCCGTTGCTTTTGAAAGAGATGTCGGCATTTTGCGTGCGGCGGGATTTTGATTGAGTTCGTTGCAAGGGTTCGCTATGTCCAGTCCGAGCTGGACCACCTTGTGAAACTACCTGAACCTCTTGACGCCGCAGCCATCATGCGCAAGTGGCATGAAATGATTTGGGCGGCACGCGAGACGATTGCGCTGCTGCCAGCGGAAGAGGCGGGCAAGTGCGTCGCTAACGCCGACGGGACTCTTTTCCAAGGCACGGACGACGAGTTGCGCGAGGCGCTGGACGCCGGGCGCATCGTCTTCCACGAAGGCTGCATCGGCGGCGCATGGCCGCAGATAGTCGGGAACTAGCCAAGACACGCGCGCCAAATCTCTTTTCCTAAGATTTCCCGACTTTGCTCTATTCGCCCTTTGCGCCGCACCAGGCGATGTGGTATGATTGATGCGTTTGCGACTATAAGGAGACGCAAATTCAAATGAAAAGCGACATCCTTCCTGAAACTCATGTTTCTTTTGCCGAACCGGCCCGCACCCTGCCGCTCGACGACTGGGCCAACGTAATCGTCGCCGGCGGAGGGCCGGCGGGAGTGGCGGCGGCCGTCTCGGCCGCACGCGCCGGCGCAAGGGTCCGCCTCTTCGAGGCGCACGGGTGTCTGGGCGGCGTATGGACTTCCGGCCTGCTCGCCTACGTCTTCGACTTCGACAAGTGCGAATTCGGCTTTGAGCTTATCCGCCGCCTCGACGCCTGCGGCGCGCGCTTCCCCGACCGTCCCGGCGCTGAGGGGATGCGCTTCTATCCCGACGGACTCGACAAGGACTGGGTTTACGCCCCAGAGGAGATGAAGGCCGTCTGCGAGGAGATGTGCTCTGAGGCCGGCGTTCGCGTGACGCTCCAATGCCCAGTGGTCGCGGCCTACCGCGACGCATCCGGGCGAAACGTATCAACCGTGGTCACGGAAGCCAAGGGAGGCCGGCGGGCGTGGCGCGCCAAGATATTCATCGACTGCACTGGCGACGGCGACCTTGGCGCACTGGCGGGATGCGGGTTCGACATGGGGTTCGGCCCCGATGGCCGCGGGCAGCCCGCCACGCTGAACGCCCTCGCCGTGGTGGACGACGGCGACGCGCTCGCGGCGCAGGGCTTCGTTTCAAACGAGCCGGCGATGTGGACGCGCTCGGCCGATCCGGCGACTGGCGGCACTGTCTGCCACCACATCGAGGCCAGCCGCAGGATCAAGGCCGAATTACGGCGGGCCGGCCTGGAGCCGAGCTACGGCGACCCCACGCTTTTCAGGGTGCACCGCAACCTCTTCTGCTTCATGGCGAACCACGAATACGGCCTTCGCGTGGACGATGCCCAGGCGATTTCGGACGCCACCATCCGCGCACGCCGCGAAGTGATGTCGCTTGCCGCGGGCCTCGCCAGACTCGGAGGGCCGTGGAAGGGGATGCGCATCGCGGCCACCGCCGAGCAGATTGGCCATCGCGACGCGAGACGCATCCACGGCCGCTACACGGTGACGCGCGCCGACGTAACGGCAGGGGCGACCTTCCCGGACGCCGTTACGACCTCACGATTCGGCATAGACATTCACGGACTGGATCTGGCATCCAACAACGAAAAGGCGGCTGGACAGAACTTCGGCGTCGCCTTCCGTCCATTTCAGATTCCCCTCCGGGTATGCCGCGCCATCGATGCCGACAACCTCCTCATGGCAGGGCGGTGCATTTCCGGCGACTTCATCGCGCACGCAAGCTACCGCGTCACCGGTAACGCCGTCGCAATGGGTGAAGCCGTCGGCAGGGAAGCCGCCGCCATGGCGCGGAACATGCCATAGCAGCATGCCTGACGGCAGCAGCCATCCATTTCAACCGCCACTTTGAAATCTCAAAAATACATAATAATTTCGGATTTCAATCCAAAAATATTATAATAATTCGGGATTTGACTCCCGAAAAATTATATGATAGAATTTATCACAAAGGTTTGAATATGTTTATTAATCGTGAAATCAACGCGTTCTTCGCCAAGCGCATGTTCGGCGGAAAAGTAATAGTAGTCTATGGACCGAGGCAGTCCGGCAAGACTACATCAATCGAGCATTACCTCAATACATCTGGGCTTGCCGGGGAAACCGTTACTTTCAATGGCGACGAAACTAATGACCGCCAGTTGCTCGCAGATGCCTCCGCTGAAAGACTGAAGACGCTCATTGGAAACAAAAAAGTGGTGTTTATCGACGAAGCCCAGAAGATTCCCGAAATCGGATGGGTACTGAAGCGATTCCAGGACAGAGTGAAGGATGTTCAGGCAATCGCATCCGGCTCCTCCAGCGAAGCGCTGGCGGAACAGACCGAGGAACCTCTCACCGGTCGAAAATTCGAGTACACCCTTCTCCCGCCGTCCTTTGCCGAACTCTCGGCCATGTCCTCCCCAGTTGATGAAATGAGGGAACTGGAAAGAAGGCTTGTTTTCGGTTCTTATCCAGATATCATCACACATCCAGGAGACGAGGTTGCCAGAATACGTGAAATCGGAAAGGGCTACCTTTACAAGGACATTCTCCAACACGAGGAAATCAAACGCCCGGAACTGCTGGACAAGTTGCTACGGGCATTGGCGTTTCAAATTGGCCAGGAGGTCTCCTTCAACGAAATTGGGCAATTGGTTGGATGCGATGCCAAGACCGCCTCGAAATATGTCGATATCCTTGAAAAGGCATTCATCGTCTTCCGATTGGGAAGCTATTCGCGCAATCTTCGCAACGAACTCAAGAAGAGCCGCAAAGTGTATTTTTACGACAGTGGCATCAGGAACTATGTTCTAGGAGACTGGCGTCCACTTGCCCAGCGTGGAACTGCAGAGACAGGGCATCTGTGGGAAAACTACTTCATAGCGGAGCGGCGCAAGCGAATTCTTGCTGACAATCCAGACATACGGATGTTTTTCTGGCGTACTACGCAGCGTCAGGAGGTTGATTTGGTGGAAGAGACGGCTGACGGGCTAAAGGCATACGAGTTGAAATGGAATCCGGCGAAGGCGCGGGATGCAATCTGCGCGACTTTCAGGAATGCCTATCCAACGGCCATGTGTGTCGGCGTTTCCACTGCGAATTGCGCAGAACACCTTGCCTGCCCCTCCCTTTAATGGCTTCTGGAAGCCGCGTGCAAAAGTAATCCGCTCCCTATTCCCCGCTCCCCATTACCGGGTCTGTCTCGTCATAGAGTCCAAGGGCTTCCCTCACTTGGTAAATCGCGGAGGAGTAGTCCGAGGCCAGCTGGGGAACTGTTTTCATCGATTCGTCTTTGGTTTCATAAGTGTAGGTCAGCGCCCAGAAGAGCTTGTCGAAACTGACCACTTCGCCCACGGCCGACTTTCCACTGACGTTGTCGTGTATCAGGCACACCAGCGACCTTTTCCCATTGGTGTCGGTCATGTTGGCAAGCGCCCTGTCTCGTCCAATAATCTGGGTAATCTCCAGCTTCTGCTCCCCCTCCGGAGACTTGCCCTCTATCAGTTCAATCGCCTTGTTTATCCCATCTAGATTCTTGCGAGACATTACCCCCTGCTCCGCAGCCTTCACATACCACTCCAGCATCTTCCCAATATCCTTTTCAACGCCGATGCCGAAGAAGAAGCAGGTTCCAAGCTTGCATTGCGCGGCGGCGAACCCCTGCTCCGCAGCCTTTTGATACCACCCTGCGGCCGTGACAGCGTCTTCCTCCACGCCATCGCCGTTGGAGTAGCATGCGCCAAGATTGTATTGCGCCGTCGCGTTGCCCTGCTCCGCCGACTTGCGGAACCATTCCACGGCCTTCACATCGTCCTTGTCAACGCCGACGCCTAACTCGTAGCAAAAGCCCAGGCAGAGCTGCGCCCAGTCATCGCCCTGCCCCGCGGCCTTGAGATACCATTCAACGGCCATGCCCTCGTCCTTGTCAACGCCAATGCCCTTTTCGTAGCAGAGCCCTAGGTTGAACTGCGCCTTGGCATTGTTTTGCTCGGCAGCCTTGAGGAACCACTCGACGGCCTTCTTGGCATCCTTTTTGACACCACGGCCATAACGGTAGCATAGGCCAACGTTTAATTGGGCCTTTGCGTATCCCTGCTCCGCCGCCTTGCCATACCATTCAAACGCCCTGCCTTCATCCTTCGCAATTCCCTCTCCGCTTTCATAGCATTCGCCAAGGTTGCGCTGCGCCGGGGCATAGCCCTGCTCGGCGGCCCAGCGATACCACTTGACGGCCTTGACCGCATCCTTGTCGATGCCCAGTCCAAAGCCGTAGCATACGCCAAGAAGGCATTGGGCCTTGGCGTCCCCGGCATCCGCCTTGGCCCTGCACTGCTCGACGAACTCCGGCGTGAACCGATTGTTCTCTTGCTCAGCGGAGATGGCGGGCGAGGAAATGGCGAGACAGAAGGCTGCCACCGCAAATGCGATTAGGAAGGATGTTGCGTTTTTCATGAGGTTATTCTACACTTTCCGCGCCTGGCGCGCCATTCATCCCGGCGCATTGACGAGGGCCATGGTGCCGTGGTAGAGGAACGCCCCGTAGCCAATGGTGAAGACGAGGTCGCCGTAGAGGGCGTGCTCGAGATTGGCGAGCAGGAGGCTGCCTGTCTTCTCGTATGTCCGCCAGAACATTATTCCGCCGACGAATGTCAGCAGCAAGGCCCATGGGTTCAAGAAGAACACATGGCAGAAGGAGAAGCATGCGGCCGCAGCCAGCGTCCGCACGGTCTGGTTCGGGAAGAGCGCCGCATAGCGTTCGCGGAAGAAAGCCCGGTATATGACACCCTGCGGGGCAACCGACAGCACCGGGTAGGCGAACATCACGACAAGCCAGAACTTCGGATGGGTTGAGACGAAGGAGAAGAGCCACTCGGGATGGATGTGGTGCAGGAGCGCCACCATGGCGACTGCGGCGGGAACGGCGCGGAGCAGCGTCGCCGCAAGCCTCCTCTCCGTTATCGCGGCGCCCCCTACGCCCAGGACGGCTAGTAGCGCGAAACCTCGCTGTCTGACAAGCCAGGCGGCGAGCGGCAACGTGGCGAGCCACAGCGCCGGTATCACGGGAAAGGAGCGAATGCGCAGCCGCGCCAGAGTGAGCATCGCCGGCAGTGCGAAGTACAGCGCCGCCATCTCCGCGAACAGCCATGTGCTCGCCTTCTTTGTTTCATTACCTGTGGACATACATCCGGCTCTTTTTCTCTTCACCATCACCCTGCGCCATGCAGAAGAACTCCCAGCCATAGCGTTCGTAGAAGCCAGTGTGGTCAGTGAGCAGGTAGAGCGGCGACACGCCCCTGCCTCGCAAATCCTCAACGGCCAATTTCAGCAAATGGCCGGCAATCCCACGACAGCGATAGTCCTCTTCGGTGTAAACGGCGCAGACATTGGGCGTCAGATCCTTCCTGTCATGGAAGTCGTTTTCAATTACGCCCAGCCCGCCGACAATCCGCTCGCCATCAAGGCAAAGATACCAGCCGTACTCGGTTTTTTGGTCAAGATAGGCCCTCATGCACTTGAGATAGGCCTCCGTGGGAACATGCCACTTTTCATGAAACCATTCCGCCGCCGGAACAAGCATTTCCGGTTTCTCGCGGAGGGGTATGAAGGAAAGTTTTTTCCACAAATACAGCACAAATTCCCCAGCCATTTCCAGATGGCCGCCGTGACGTTCGATCGCGGCGTGAATGCCATCATAGAAGGGCTTGCGGAATTCAGGCTTGAGGCAGATGTGGTCGGAGTGCGTGCCGATGTACTCCACGTATTCGTCCGCCGTGTAGATGCGGCGCACAGGAAATACGCGGCGCTCCATTCCGCCGAAGCCCCAGGCGCCGGCGTTCTCGTAGTTGAAGCGCCGCGTGTATGGGAGTTCGCTGTGGAAGAACTCGTCATAGACCTTCTGGATGTCGGCGTAAAGGGCGGGATTGGGCGTCTTGTAGTCGCTACGGAGCAGGAACATCGCCAGCGTCCCGCCTGGACGGAGGATGTCGCGGCATCGCGGGTAGGCGATGTCCTCGCCGATCCACTGGATAGTCGCGGCGGAATAGACGAGGTCGAAGGAGTTCGGCTCGAAGGGGTATGTGGCGAAGTCGCCCCGTATGAGGTGGAAATTGGGGTAGCGGGAGAACTTGCGCTCGCAGACGCTGGCCAGGTTCGCGCCAAGTTCGATGGCCGTGCAGTCGGCCCCGGTCTTTAGGGCGAACTCCGTGGCCTGGCCGGTTCCGGGGCCGATTTCCAGGCTGCGGCGACCGGGGCCAAGGGCGGCGCTCGCCGCAACGCAGTCGAAGAGTTCGTCGCAATAGCGGGGGCGCCAGCGGTCGAATGCCTCTGGAACGGAATCGAATGGCGTGCGCGGGTCAATCATGGTTCGTATTATACCAGAATCTCCCCGTTCCTCCACTATCTCAAGGCGCTACCGTATCGAGACAGGGAAAAATGTGCCAATGTGAAAATGTTGCCAATACCAAAACCCAATACCCAATTCGAGTAACAACATTGATAATTGGCAACATTGGTATTGGCTGTTTCCACATTTCCACATTTTCATCTCCCGTTCCCCCTTTCCCCCAAATTATGCTAAAATCATCTTCTTTTCTTTTTGCCCATTGAGCTATGGACAAAGTTTCCGATAACTTCATTGCGATAGTCGGGATGTCGTGCAGGTTCGCCGGATCGGCAGACCTCAACGGCTTCTGGCGTACAGTCCTTGAGGCGCGGCCCTCCTTCTCAGATTGCCCCGCCGCCTCGGCCGACCGCTTTCTGCGCGAACCGCCCGGCTCCCTCCGCCACCTGCCCACCCTGCGCGCCGCGCGTCTTGGCGACCTCTGGCAGACCTCCGAGCAGTCCGGCCCCATCCCTCCCGGCGTCAATCCCGCATTCATCCTTGCCGCCGACCTCGCCACAGCCGCCATCAAGGACGCCACATCGCCACAGCCGCAGGGGGCCGTCCGCCAGCATGACCGCCTCGGGGCCTTCATCGGCCACTCGCCCGCCATCGACTCCTCCCTGGCGGCCTGGTTCCAGCACGGATTCGCCATCGACCAGACCCTGGAGATTGTCCGCCGCTGCTTCCCCCATGGCTCACCCGACGATTTCGAAACCCTTAAATCCTCTTTATTGGCGGCGCTTCCCCAATATGACGCCCGCGGGGCGAGGAACCTTATCCCGCACGCCCTGGCATCCTTCGTCGCCGACAGCTGCAACGTGGCCGGTCCGGCCGTCTGCATCGACGGCGGCGACATCTCCGCGACGCTGGCCATCGAGGCCGCATGCGCCGCGCTGCGCGAAGGTCGCGTCGACGCCGCACTTGCCGGCGCCGTCCAGGGACCTGTATCACCGCAGCTGATGATGCCATTCGCCCGCATAGGCTTCCTCTCGAAGTCGGGCAACGTCCGCCCATTCTCCCGCGACGCCGACGGCACCCTCCTCGGCGAAGGCGGAGGCTTCCTGCTCCTGAAGCGCCACGCCGACGCCGTCCGCGACGGCAACCGCATCTACGCCGTCGTCCGAGCAGCCGCCTCCGCCGCGCCCGGAAACTCGCGCCGCATCGAAGGGGGGCTCGCCGGCGCCATCCGCGCAGTCTGGCCGCCGGACACGCCCGACATCGGCACGATAGACTTCCTCGAGGCCAACGGCGCCGGCATCCCGAACCTCGACAAGGCGGAGATCAAGACCTTCTCCTCTATCCTCGGAGAGGAGCGCGCCATGCGCGACTCCATCGCCCTTGGCGCGGTCAAGGCGCTCGTTGGCGACTGCCTCGCGGCAGCCGGCGTGGCCGGAGCCGTAAAGGCCGCCCTCGCCCTCTACAACAGGGTCATCCCCCCTGCCCTTCCGCCGGACGTCCTCCGCACCGCCACCGACTTCTCCGACACCCCATTCTACCTTCCGCCCCGCGCCCGCCCGTGGGTCCACAACGACGCGGGAACGCCGCGCCGCGCCGGAATCGCGTCCGTGGGACTCGGCGGGATCGCGTCACTTCTAGTCCTGGAGCAAACAAGCAGATGAACCGCACAGGACAAACCCCAAAAGCCCCTCTCCGCAGCGAAATCGTCGTCCTTGGTTCCGACGATCCGGCGACCTTCCGCAACGAACTCTCGCGCCTAGCAGCCTTCCTTGCCGCCGCACCGGAGGCGCGCCTCTGCGACATAGCCTTCACCTGCGCCACGGAATCGGCCGGCAAGCCCTTCAAGGTCGCAATCGTCGCGACCTCCCCCGAAGACCTCGCCGAAAAGCTACAGTTCGCAACGGAGCGCATCGAGGCGGGGGTTGTCCGCAACTCCTTCAACCGCGGCATCTACGTAGGCACCGGACAGTGCCCCGCACCGGGCCGCACCGTTTTCCTCTTTCCCGGCGAGGGCACGCAGTATCCCGACATGATGCGCGAACTGGCCCTACATTTCCCGGCCTGCCGCGCCGCATTCGACGCAGCCGACACCGCCGTAGCATCGGTTTCCTCCGACAGCGGAGCACCCGTGTGGCCGCCGCCTAGCCACTACGTATTCCCGCCCTCGCAGTCGCCGCAGAAGGGATTCGACATCCGCTCCCTCCCCACGCCCCTCGCCATCCAGACGGTTCTGGCGGCAGACACCGCCATGCTCTTCCTCTTTGAACAGCTCGGAATCGCCCCCGACGCCACGATGGGCGTGGGCGTGGGCGAACTCGTCGCCCTTGAATGCGCAGGGGCCATCCAACTCCCGGCCAAGCGCAACCGGATCCGCCTCCTCGGCGAAGGCTACCGCCTGATTGCCGAAATCAACGCCAACCGCAAGTCCGTCGGCGACCGCGCCACATTCTCCGCCGCCGCGCCCTCGCGCGACTTCCTCCAGAAGATTCTGGCATCCTTCAAAGACAACGCCATCGTCTTCGCCGACCAGACACCAGAACTCTTCACCGTCTCCATTGCCACATCCGCGCGGCCGGACGTCGAAGCGGCGCTCTCTGCCGCCGGCATAACCTTCCACCCGCTGCTCTCCATCGACAAGCCCTTCCACACCCGGCTGATGGAGCCGTTCGCGCATCGTTTCCACGACTTCTACGCCGAGTTCGTCACGGCCATACCGCACATCCCCGTCTATTCATGCTCCACCAGGGCCCCAATCACCGGCGAATCCCCGGACGACATCGCCGCAACGGCCGCCCGCCAGTGGACAACCCCCCTGGACGTCAGCGGAACCATACACCGACTATATGACGACGGCTTCCGCGTCTTCGTCGAACTTGGCGCACGCGGCGGGCTCACAGCATGCGTCTCCGCGACCCTCCGCCACCTGCCCCACCTGGCCGTGGCGACCAACCGCGGCCACCGGCCAGACCTGCTGCAGCTCCACCACGCCCTGGCCGCGCTCGTCAGCCACGGCGCCAACTTTGACCCCGCGTTTCTCCACAAGGAGCGCGGCT
>JAGCUY010000210.1 GCA_017962605.1 Kiritimatiellia bacterium
AGTGCTTGACGAGGGCGAGCGTTCCGCCATCAAAGTTAACGCCACGGCTGTTGCCCGTGTTGCCGTAGGTGGAAAAAAAATCGTGTCAATTCAAAACGACCGCCGTTCAAATTTACAGTTGACTTGTTGCCGCTTCCGCTGCGGCCCATGATTGGGAGGTACATGACAACGCGCCCGTCGCCATCGACCGTAAACGTCGCGCGACTGCCGGAAACGCCGCTGGAATTCCAATAGCCAATGTCGAGACGCTCGTTCCAGAAGTCCAGGCATCCGCCGTCAATGTAGATGTCCGTCGCCTTGCTCGAGCCAACGCCAAAATGGCCGTAAGGGTTTGCCGCCGCTGCGGTTCTTCGCGTTGAGACAGTTCCGCCTGAAATGTGCAGAGAGCCGTAGTTGTCGCCGCTTCCGATGGAGAAGAAATCTGCATTCCCCGCCCCCAGGGAAACCACGCCGCCATTGATGCGGATATAGCCGTCCTGGCTGGCGGTACCACCCGTCTTGAAGACGCCGTTCGACACGGCCAGCGTTCCACCGTCCATCCAGATCGCACCGGGGCGGTCGTTGCCGGCGATGGCATTGCCGACGTTCACCGACAGCATGCTCGGCTCTTCCATGAACAAGGTCGCGGTCGAAGTCGGATAATCGTTGTGCTTCTGCCCGATGCGCAGATGCTCCTTCGTCGTCGTGAGCGAACCTCCGTTGCGAAGAACGAGCTTCGTCGGTCCTATAAGCCCGATGTGGTTCTCGGTGCCCGTCCACTTCACGGCGTTCTCGAAGACGACATTTCCCATCATTACGCGGCAGTTGCCGCTCGCCGTGATTGCAGCGCCCTTGTAAATCTGCCAGTAGGGAGAGCTATCATTCTGACCAGGCCAGAAGTTGCCGATAGAAATGGGGCTTGAAACCGTGTATATCTGGTCGCCAGTCTGTCCGGTCGTGCGGTTATCGTTCGGCGAGCCTGTGTAGGTGTATTCGCCACCTTCGTTGCTCGATGCGGCGGCATTGGCGACCTGCGGGAGGGCTACGACTGCCGCGACGGCGGCGAGAAGCGTGGATGCAATTGCGGATGGTGTTTTCATAAAAAGCTCCTTATGCCATCTATTCTACTTGATTTCCGCCGCAGCTGCGGAACTTTTGCGAAAAGTTTTTTGCCTCTTCCAAAAAACTTCCAAGGCGCGCCAGCGCCAAACCTCCAAGGCGCTTGCGCCAAACTTCCAAGGCGCGCCAGCGCCAAACCTCCAAGGCGCTTGCGCCAAACTTCCAAACTTCTAACCCTCCACACTTCCCTTTCCATGCAGGCGGCGCCACTCCGTCATGGACATCCCCTCGCGGGAGAGGAAGAACTTGCGCAGGGCGCGGTCCGAGTTGAAGCCGCAGAAGTCGGCGATGACCGACAGCGGGACATCGGAGCGAGAGAGAAGCGTATGGACCTTCTCCAGCCGGACATGGAGGATCTCGTCAAGGACGCTGTGCCCCATCGCCTCGCGGAAGCGCATCTCGAAAAGGCGGCGCGACCCTGAAAAGCGGGCGGCCAGCGCCTCGACGGTCAGGCCGTCGCAAGCCTTGCGGCGGATGACCTCCACCGCCTCGAGGATGCGCGGCTCGCGCCGGCCAGCCCCGCGCGTCGATTCGCGCCGAACAACAAGAAGGGGACCACTCTTTTTGTCACACAGAGACACAGAGCCACAGAGATTGTTTTCTGAAATGGATTGTTTACATGGATTGTTGTCGTTTTTGTTCCTCTGTGTCTCTGTGGCTCTGTGTGAGATTGTCTCACCCAGCATGCTCGCCGCGAGGAAGCCGGCGCTCTCGAAGTCCATCTGGATGCTGGACAAAGTCGGATGCGATGCCTCGCAGATAGACGTGTCGTTGTCCGCGCCCAGGAGCGTCAGGTCGCGGGGGATGTTCAAGCGGGCGGCGCTTGCGGCCTTTGCGACAACGGCGGCGGTCTCGTCGTTCACGGCGAATACCGCGCAATGGCGCGGCAACGATAATAGCCAGGCGACCAGGCGCTCCGGTTCGCCAGAGGCATCAGCCTTGCGCGGGTCGATGAAGGAAAAGGAATGGCACGGCAGCCCGGCTTCGGCGGCAACTGCGCGGAATGCGGCGGCGCGGTCATCAGACCAGTTGCGCCGCCCCATCCAGTATCCTACGACTCCGCAGGCGGGGGGAAGGCTCGCCGACAGCTCGCGGAAGGCTGCGCGCGCCACCGCCACCTCATCTATGAGGAGACGCGCGAAGCGCGCGTCGCGTGGCGCGCGCGTACAATTGCAAAAGACGACCGGCGCGCCGCCGTAGAGGCGGAGAGGCAGGTTAGGCGGCATGTCGCTGCCCTCGACGATGAAGCCGATGGGGCGCGGCGTGGAGCGGAGCGCCTTGGGGGAGCCTGTCCGCGCCTCGTTCCAGTCGATTGTATCGACATCCCAGCCGCGCGCCTGGGCGTAGCGGCTGACGCCGGCCAGCTCCAAGGCGAACACCTTGTCTGCGTCAAAATGGCCAATGAGGACGATGCGTGGCTTCATAATGTCTCCGTCGAAGTCGTGCCAGACATCACCGCGCAACGCGGGTAATCATAGCCGTAGTTGTGGTATTGGCGCATGCAACCATTTTACCATAATGCGTCGAACTTATGGTACCACTCGACAAACGGGCGCTTGTGATGAAGCGCTCCCCTTGATATAATACTCAGTCACTATTGTTTTTTTCTTTGCTTACCTATGAGGAACACATAAAAGCCCTGCGGCTTCACCGCAGTAAGGCAACGCCATCGTGCTTCAATACAGCCGAAGACGTGAAGTGATTCGCGGAAAGAGAAGCCAATTTTGGTATAATAGATGCAAGATGCAAAGGAACACTCTTGATGAGCAGGAATAGGGAACAAGTGCCACGACTCAAATTTCAGAAGAAAACTGATGCTGTTGCTGGGCGTGTCGTGCTTGTCGGCACATACAAGGGCGACCAGTTGGCGAAGTGGCGCGGCTGGTATAACTGGCCTTTATCCGACAAGGATGAAAACAAACCTGAGGACTTCGCCAAGATTAACGAACTTTGGCTCTTCCAAGGAACGAGCGGGCAGAAGACCTACAAGGCCGAGTTTGTTGGCATAAAGACGCGCGAGGAGTTAATCCGCGACTATGGCTATCCAGCGCAAGGCAAGCCGCACGGCGACAATTATCTTCTCTTCAAAACTGAATTCCTGTATCGCCACAAACTGACGCTGCCTGAAGAGGCGGATGCCGTTATCGTCCGCACACGTGATTTTGCCAAGCGCTCACCTACAATTGCCAAACAGCTCAAGGCTTACCTTGAATCCCCCGACCGCGCCGACCCCGACCTAGCGAAATTTCTTCCTACTATTATCACGAAGTTGCAACCAGAAATTCTGCGCATCTGCGATGCGGCGGGGCAGATGGATTTCATGGGACTGCTAGGACTCCGTTCCGATCCTTTTTCTGTAAAGAAGGAAGCCAACCGTGCCGGCAAATTCACATGCTTGGATTTCTTTGCCGGAAGCGGTCTTGTTTCCGCAGCAATGGCGAAACAATTCAAGACAGTTTGGGCTAACGATATAAGCGAAAAGAAAGCCATGGTGTTCAACGCGAACATTGGCTCAAATGTTTTAGATGTTAAACCCATAGAAGAAGTGAATGGAGCACATTTACCGACCGTTGATTTATCATGGGGGAGTTTCCCATGCCAAGATTTATCGTTGGCAGGCGATATGAACGGCCTGTATGCATCTCGTAGCGGTTTGTTCTGGCAATGGTTACGAGTAATGGATGAAATGACCGAGCGTCCACCTGTGGTTGTGGCCGAAAATGTGGTCGGACTTGTTTCCGCCGAGAACGGCAAATATTATGTTGCCATTCACGAGGAATTATTCAAGCGTGGTTACAATGTTGGTGCAGTCATGCTAGACGCTGTTCATTGGGTTCCACAGTCAAGAAAACGCATTTTTGTAATAGCCGTGAAGAATGGCATTGACATTTCAACATTTTCTGAGAAAGGCCCTTGTTGGTGCCATCCTGCACCAGTTGTAAATGTTTCACAGAAGGTTCAGAAATGGGTTTGGTGGCGTTTGCCCAAACCTCCAAAACGGACCATTGACATTGCGGATATAATTGAATTTGACGCCCAATGCGACGGAATTAAGGAACGTGATGAAAAGCTGAATCTTGTCCCACAAAAAAAACTCGATTTCATGGCATCAGAATCCAAGCATTCTCGTCGTGTGTTCACAGGCTACAGAAGGACAAGAAACCACCATCAAGTGCTTGAAGTAAGAACTGACGGTATCGCCGGGTGTTTAAGAACTCCCTGCGGGGGAAGTAGTCGACAAGTTGTTTTTATTGCCGAAAACGGGAATGTAAAAACCCGACTTCTGACTGTTCGTGAAACTGCAAGGCTTATGGGAGCCCCTGATAGCTTCAAAATTCCGGGATCTTATAATGATGGGTACATGGCAATGGGAGATGGGGTTGCATACCCCGTCGCCCAATACCTTTCGAAACATCTTTTAGCACCAATGGCCAGAATGGTAGAGTGAAGGAGTGATAATGGACATAACAATACTTAAGAACTTTTTTAATGAAAATAAGATGGGGACGAAAGGCACTTTGTGCCTTGGCCTTGTTGTCACCAGAGAGGCGATAGACAAGGGATTGCCGCTGGTTTTCGATTCTTTGCTGACTGACAATAAGGGGCAAATTAGTTTGCTTGGCAAAGCTCATGTACAGAAAATTTTAAGCGATTATGGCATCAATCGTGTCCTCGCAGAAGAAGGCGGACGAACAAATCGCGGAAACATGGGGCTGGCAAAGCGATATGTCGAATTCTTGAACCAGCAGCAGTATTCACAGTCCCAGTTGAAGACTGTTGAATCCTGGTGGATAGATAGAGTTAAAGAGTTTTTCGCCGCGAAACCACTCGTTTTAAAAATGGATGCTGCAAAATCAATGCGTGCCGCTGTCAGGGAATTGCTCTTGTCAGCTGAGAAACGGCAGTCAAACAATAAAGGCAGTACCATCGTAGGAACCATTCTCCAACATCTCGTAGGAGCGAAATTGTCTCTTATCCTTCCCGCCACGCCGGAAAACCATGGGGCGGCGGTTTCTGACGCTGTCTCCGACAGAGACGGTGATTTCGTCTTTGAGGACATTGTGATTCATGTTACCACATCTCCTGGTGAGGCCGTCATGCGAAAATGCCAGAGAAACCTTGGCGACGGAAAGCGTCCAATACTTATCACCATCTATAAAAAAGTTCCCGTAGCTGAAGGATTGGCCGAAGATTTTGGAATTGGAGATCGAATTGATGTTTTCGACATTGAGCAATTTCTCGCAAGCAATCTTTACGAACTCGGGCTTTTTGCACCTGTTGGGCGCAAGGAAACTGCCACCAAACTCATTGCTGCCTACAATTCTATCATAGATTCTTGTGAAACAGACCCTTCGTTAAAAATTTCAATCGGAGAGAAATGAACGGCGTCATCTTCACTTCAGTACAAGCCGCTACGCTTTTCCAGGCTGCGCTTCCCGCCGACGCCCGCGAGGAGCGGGTGTTTGTGCTGCCCCTAGACGGCAACGGCAAGGCTCTTGCCAAGCCGATTCTCGTGTCTGTCGGGCATGAGGACGGAACAGCGCAGATTGATGTGGGAGCAATTTTCCGCGAGGCGCTGAAGGCCGGGGCGGAGGAAATTATCGTCGCGCATAACCATCCGTCGGGCGACCCTACGCCAAGCAGGGCGGACATCACGACAACTGCAAAGCTGCGTGAGGCGGGCGACCTTCTCGGTGTCCCGATTCTCGATCACATCATACTTGGCGCATCAAATTCCGTCAAAGGCTTTGATTTCATCTCTCTTGCGGAGGCGCTGCCATGAAAACTGACCCCTTCCAGGACTTTACCGCGTCGTCAGACATTGACTGGTCGCGTTCGATTCCCGACATCGACAAGCAGCTCTACGCCAAGTACGGCATCACCAAGGCCGAACAGTCTTTCATCGAATCCAAGATCAAGCCGATGGAGTAAGGAGGTTGTCATGGGCATTGCAGAGTATTACGGGAAGTTGCCCTGTGAGCTTTCGGGGAGCAGAAGCAAGAACCGTTTTCGGTTGGAACTTCTCTGGGGTGTTTCCGTAATGCTGGATTTGATGAAGGAGGACAAGGATTTTACGATTGTTTTTGACTATGTGTGTGATGTGGAGATTCACTACAAAGATTCACTTGAATTTCATCAAGTCAAAACACACGGGCCGAATGCTCCTTCCTATTCTTCGGTTACACTGACCAAGAAAAAGTCGGAACAATCGACAGGTTCGATTTTAGGAAAATTATATGCGTTGAACAAGGACGCCGTTGATAATGTCAAACTCGTTCTTGTCAGCAATGCCCCCCTGAGAATTGGGAAAAAAAAGTGCGATTATGGCGAATTCAGCTTGGCGGAACTTCCTCCTGCCGACAAAAGCATTATTGAATCCGCCCTGAAAAAAGAACTGGGCATTTCTCATGTTGAGCTGTCGCGAGTTTTTTATATTCACACACACTTTGACCTGTGCGAGCCAGAATTCGCAATACAAGGAAAATTGCTTAACCGTTTTTTGGAAGTCAAACATTGCCAACCACGAAACACCATCGCTTTGTACCGACTCATTTTAGAAACGGTGAAATCAAAAGCCTGTTATGAGTATTCTCAGAAGGAATACGATTCAATCGTCAAAATGAAAGGCATATCTCGCACAGAATTTGATCAAATGCTCGAAGCACATGCCAAAAACGAAAACAACGGCATTCAGCAAGCCGAAGAATACATCGATAGAATCGAAAACATCTCAAAAAGGCATCGTTGTCAAAGTGTATTAGCAAGACTTATCGAGCAAATGCTACGGTCATCTCTTCTTCGAAATTTGGAAGCACGAATTGCGGAGTTTCTGTTGTCCAATGACATTGGAGATGAGTCAGCGGCGTTGTCGTTATTGAATGTCAAATTCGGGAGAGATTTCCCGATAGAATACACCCAAGAGGAAAAAGAACTCTTCTTCGTCATTATACTGGGCCGATTCACAAAGGGAGCATACGACCATGGAAATGATCTTTAAAGAACTCTTTCTGTTTTCTCCTAACGAGAAACGGGCTAGGAGAATTGCCTTTGAAAAAGGCATCAACGTTGTCACTTCGAACAAGACGGATGGGACAAAACGTGGCAAGTCAGTCATTATGCGCAGCTTGTTCCATGCGCTTGGAGCCGAGGCCATGTTCGATTCCTTGTTTGATGTCAAGAATAAAGTGTTCATCTTGCATTTTGAAGTGGATTCCAAGGGATACTACATCTATAGAGCATCAGATTTATTCAAGGTCTTTGCCGAGAATGCACAGCTTCTATTCTCCGCGACCCGTGCGCAAGAACTGTCTAGACAATTAGCCCAAATCACAGGTTTTCATGTGGAATTGCCAAGCCGGGGAGATGACAGATTAGAAATCACCCCTCCAGTATACAACTATTTGCCTTTCTTTTTGGATCAAGACGGTTACCATGGAAACAAATTCGACTCTTTCAAGAATCTCGGACAATACGCAAATTTCAAAGAGAGTGTATTATTTTGCCACTTTGGCATTTATACGAAAGAATACTTTGACTTAGAGAGGGAGAAAGAACAACTCGAAACAATGGAGGTCAAATGTCAAAACCGCATTACGGTCTTGGGGGAAATTGCTAAAGATATTCACAGCAAACTGCAAGGGCGCGGTTATTCAAAAGATTTGGCGGCACTCAAAAGGGATGTGGAACAATACCAGAGGGAGTATTCAAATGCTGTTCATAGTTTGAATATCAGTCGTCAACATCTGGTTAATTGGAGGAATGCGTTATATGATTTTGAGAAGACTATCGAGAAGATTGAGGCATTCGAACGGAAAAACGAGTCAGCAATAAAACAACTCCATAACCATGAATGTCCAGAATGTGGTTCGCTGCTTGAGATGCCGGTTTCACTGCAAAGTCGCCGATACAATCTTGCCGAGGACATCATAAGGGTCAAGACGGATATCCAGAAATCCATGATTGAGCTCAAGGAGAAAATTGAAGGGGAAGAGCGCCATTACAAAGAACTTTTGGATGTTTTGCACCAATATGAGCAATCGATGAATATTCGCTCAAGCGAACTGGATGATGTCCTTCGCTTCAAAGGGTTGTGTGAAGTTCGTGAAGATGTGGTCGAAGAAACCCAAACCGTCCAGAATGAATTGGAAAGAATTTCACAAGAGCTTGACGCCCTTTCAAAGAAGATTAGAGAATTTAACAAACGAAAAGAACAAATAGTCAAACGCTACTACGATCTTCTTCTTCAAGCAAGAAATCGTTTTGGCTTGAACGAAATAAATCCAGATCAATTCAAGAAACTGTCAACCCATTTCACTGCAAGTGGTAGCAATAGATGTATTGCAACGATTATTTGGCAAATCGCTATAATCAAGTTGCGCAACGAATTCAATCCTGAAGCCATCCAGTTTCCGATTGTTTTCGACAGTCCGAACAATGTAGAAACCGACGATGTAAAAACGGAAGCCCTCATTCAATACCTTCTGGACAATTCCAACGTCTCTTCTCAATTCATAATCTCTGGAATTGGCTTTGACACGGAGGAATTTAAATCCAGAACAGAAAAGCCAATGAATGTCATAAAATTGGAGAATATGCAGTATGGTCTTTTGAGGGAAGCAGATTACCAAGAACATCTTGGACTCTTAGAAACTTTTTGCAACGCGGGATTGTTACCACCGCGGGAGCTGGACGAGGATTTCTGAATGACTTTTTGAGTTGATCTCAATGCCACGTCGCAAACCAAACCCCGAATCCGAGCAATCCATTCCCGAGATGGTGGATGAACTGACGCGCCAGGAAATTGCCACTTGGTACAAGGACGGCAAGTTGACGCCTCATGGAAGGCAGATGGCGAAGCGTCTGAATCGCGCCCTGCCAGCGGAGAAGGTGAACGAATAGGGCTTTCTGCTCACATCGTTACAAGGAGTTTGACATGAAGAGAGAAACACAGGCGGTAGAGTTCAAGCAGTCGTGGCACGACGAATACTTGAAGTGGATTTGCGGGTATGCGGACGCATACGACGGCCATCGCATAACTTCAGCGTGAGAGGAAGGAGCGAGAATGGCAATGAACTGTAAAGACTACATATCAAACGGATGCGCCCCTCAAATCCCAATAGCTACCGCTGGACTGCCGATTGGAGACGATAATAAGCCAAACGGCATCCGAAAACTGCCGATTGATGGTCAAAAACTGCCGATTAAAGCGACAAAGCAGGCAAGCATGATGGACAAATTCATAGCGTTCTTGGCGGGGGACCCCCACAAGATGGACGAAAGCTGGCAGCAGACCTGGGCGTACTTCGTCGGGTGCAAAATGCCATACATCCTTCGCGACTGGCATGACTCCACATTTAAGGAAAGTGACATTTGGACGAGGGATGGCGAGTATTATGATAGCGTCCGGCTGAAGTTGGCGTCGATGCCTGCCTTCAAGAAAAAAAGCTACGATGGCGATGACGCACTTCAGGCACTAAATCTACTGGTGGAGTTCTTCGCGGATGAAAAGCGCAAGGAAGGATTGGCTAAACCACGCAGACGTGAGAAGAACCATGACAAGAAGAAAAGCGACAAAGAATTTGACAACTTGGTTGCCAGCATCTCGGAGATGGCAAAATCGTTGCAGAGGCTTTACAGGCAATCCTATGAGCTTCAGCGTCCAATTGTCGAGGACATGTGCGCCAATCCCGATAGTGTCACGGAACATGAATTGGAGCTTTGCTTTGACCAAGTGCTGAATATATCCTGCACGAATTTTGGCATGGAGCTGTTCAACAAGCTGTGCCAAACATTCAAATCGAGATACCCTGAATCTGTGGCGGATTACATTGAAATCCAAAACGAAATGTACGGGGACGATTCGGACAACGACGTAGAGGACACATCAGGAATTTGATATAGTTGCAAGGAGTTGACCATAATGGCTAAGAAGAAGAACAACAAGGGCAAATGGGATGTGGAGCCGCAGAAATCCTCTGCGGCGCAGTTCCTCACATATATTGCCTCAACGGGCGCGGGCGGCGAGAAATACGAAATCCGCTACGAGGACGAGAACATCTGGATGAGCCAGAAGATGCTCGCGCAGGTGTATGGGGTGGAGGTACCTAACATAGCCTACCATCTGCGGAAAATATTCGAGGATGCGGAACTGGACAAGAGTTCAGTTATTAAAGAAATTTTAATAACTGCCGATGATGGCAAGAACTATCTCGTCAACCACTACAATCTCCAGGTCATCATTGCCTTGGGCTTCAAGATCGACAACGAGCGCGCCGTCCAATTCCGCAAATGGGCGAACCAGATTGTCGGCGACTACACCATCCGCGGCTATGTGATGGATAAGGAGCGCTTCAAGAAAGGTTCCCCGCTTTCAAGCGAGTATTTCGAGCATTTGCTCGAGGACATCCGCGAAATCCGCTTGAGCGAACGCAAGTTCTACCAGAAGGTCACCGACCTCTACGCCACGGCGGTGGACTATGACGGGACGGCTCTCCGCACGCGCCGCTTCTTCGCCACCGTCCAGAACAAGATGCACCGGGCAGTGAACGGACTTTCCGCCGCGCAGATCATCTTCTCGCGTGCCGATGCGGGGAAGGAGCACATGGGTTTGACCTCGTGGGAGCAGGCACCGCGCGGCAAGATTCGGAAGAGCGATGTCGTGATAGCGAAGAACTACCTCAGCGATGATGAGCTTGGAATGCTCGAACGGATGGTCAACGCCTATCTCGAATTTGCCGAAAGCAAGGCCAAGCTCCACATCCCGATGACCATGGAGGACTGGGAGAAGCGTCTCGACAAGTTCATTTCCATCTGGGACGGCCCCATCACGCTGGAACATGTGGAGGAGGTCACGGCGGCAGTGGCGCAAAGCCATGCGGAGTCCGAGTTCGAGAAATACCGCGTCATCCAGGACAGGCTCTTCATGAGCGACTACGACCGCTACCTTCTCGCACTGGAAGAAGATATAAGGAAGGGCGAAGCAGACGATGGCAGTTGCCACGGCGACAACAGCAAGTCCGGGGAATAGTCTCCGCATGGGTGTTGGAAGGTAATGCGAATGGATAGTGTGCCGTGAAAACACGAAAACCAAAACCCGAATCCGAGCAGTCCATCCCCGAGATGGTGTACGATGTGGCGCGCGTGGAAATGCGCCGGATGTATAAGGACCGCAAGTTGGCACCCTTCGGGCAACGCGGCGGCAATCTTGCTATATTTGTCGCGGCATTTTGATTTTTGTATAATTTAACGAATGATTACAAAGGAAAACAACAGTCTTTCCTTGCGTCATTTGCGTCGCTCTCAGTATTGGCAAAGATGATTTCATAATCGGGCACACCCATGGATGAATTGGCCTGGACAACTCCGTCCATTGAAGCCCTAAGGGGCTTCCAGTCGCTTCCTTTCAAAGGGAGCGACACGTCCTGGGTCAACCTGTATCTGCTCCGCCGAAAATACAAACTGGAAATCGCCGTGCACGACGGCGTCCTCTTCCGCTACTACCACGGGAAGACGCCCAACCGGCAGGGCTATGGCTTCCCACTGTCGCCGGTGGCGTTCGACGCCGACAAGGTCTTCCGCCTCCTGCGGCGGGATGCCGAAAGCCGCGGCTTGGTTCGATTCTGCCTCTGCGACGACGGGCAGAAGGAGATCGTGTCGCGCCATTTCGACATCGAATGGGATTCCGACCGAGGAGACGACGACTACATCTACGAACGCGGGAAGTGGATCGATTTCGCGGGGAAGAACTACCACCATCTGCGCAACCGCATCAACCTGTTCAACCGTCTCTACCCAGGGGCCACCTATTCCCCGATAGACGACAGCCAACGGCTGGAGGACGCCCTTCACGTGGCCCAGGCATGGCAGGAGGAACACGAGGGACTGCCGGAGATGCCGGCCGCCGACCTGGAAATGGAGCAAAGCTGCATCGCGGATGCGGCTGAACATTGGCGGGAACTCGGCATGATCGGCGGGGTGCTGTATGTGGACGGGGCCCCCGTCGCCACAACCATGGCGTCGCCATTGTCAACCGACGGCGTCGATTTCCACTTCGACAAGGCGGTCGGCCCCTTCGCCGCGGCAGGGGCCACCGTTGTCTCGCGCCGCCACTTCGCCGCTTCAGGCATGGCCGCCGGCCGGCCTTTCCTCAATCTGGAAGAGGACGTGAACATACCCGGCCTCCGCCAGTCAAAGGAAACCTACCGTCCAGCCGTAAAACTTTCCAAACACCATGGAGGTCTGTCCGCATGCTAAAGGATGTTCTTTCGCCAGGGGATTGCGCCAAGTGCGGATTCTGCTGCTCCTTCCGCAGGCAAAGCCTGCACCTTACCCCGCTGTTCGCCAGGGAGACGGTCGATGAAATCAGCAGGCTCCACCCCGAAGCCCGCTTCAAGACGCTTCCGAACGGCGCGGTGACAATCAACATCGACGACCAGTACCGCACGGGCGACAGCGAGGAGGAGGCCCCCTGCCCTTTCAACAAAAAAGGCTGCATCCTGCCCGGGCACCTCAAACCCTTTGACTGCAAGCTCTGGCCCTTCCGTCTGATGAGACGCGGGGACGGACTGGCGCTTGCCCTCGTCCCAACCTGCCCGTGGATTGAAAAGGACGACACGGCCAAGTTCAAGGCAACGGCCTTGTCGGTCGCAAAAGAGGCCATGGACTACGCAAAGGACCACCCCGAAATTGTAATAGAATATCGGGCTGACTATCAGGTCGTCGAGTGAGTTTTTTTTTGTAACCTTTCATTCCCCGGCGTGTAATCAAATCGAACAGGAGAAAAACCATGAGCGGAATTGGCGGCTTCGTGCCGATGTCAAACAACCCCATTCGTCCAACAGTGATCCAGCCCGGCGGCGAGCCCCCCCGGAACGCGCCCGTGCCTAACGAACCCCCGCAGGGCGCACCCGTCGGGAACGTCGGGAACGACGCCGCGACGAAGGAGCTCATCCGCTCGCTGGACGTCCTGCTCTCCCGCGCCGGCAAGGCCGCCGGGCAGGCAGTCGACGACGCGGCGATCGCCAAGCTCGCCAAGGGCGCGAAGTTCGACAAGGCGACGGTGGAGGCCCTGCGCACGACCGCGAAGGCCGCCAACGAGGCGATGCGCATCCTCGACACCTTCACGGGCCTGGATTTCGCCACCGCCATCGTCCGCGGGAAACAGGACGAGGCCGGGCAACTCGTATGGGACAAGGATAACTACGTCGGAAAGGCCGTCGAGGACGCGCTCGACAAGCAGATGGCGCTCTCCAACGCCCTGTCGAATCTCCTCAACAACATGCCGGCGAAGGCCACGGCCGCGCAGCAGGCCGCCCTCGAGGAGGTCATGCTCCAGTGCGACCGCCGCGTCAGCGAGGTCGAGACGGTGATTCTGGAAATGGCCGAGATCGCCGAGAAGTGCGCCGACAACGGAATGGATAAAAAGACGCAGGAGCGGATTGACCGAAAGGTGACGGATCTCGCCGGCGAGAAGGCGCTCGAAATGCACGACCGCACCCTCGCGCTCCAGACCTTCCAGGATCAGCTCGCCCCCGTCGTCGAACGCCTCAACCACTTTGCCGCCAATCCCGAGGAGGCTGTGCCGAAGAACGAGCTCACATCCCTCAGGCTCTCCATCGGCGAGGCGAAGAACGCCATCGCGAACGCCGCGAACAACGGCTCCATCCAAATCCGGAAGGCGGACGGCGGCACGCGCGAACTCTTCGTGGACCGCTCGTTCCTCGACGAGGCGGCGAAGCTGCTCGGCGAGGCGGAGTCCAAGCTCGGGAAGCTGCGCGAGAGCGCCGCCCGCGACCTGCGCCGGAGGTTTGTCATGAACGACGCCGCGCTTCCACCCGTCCCCCTGCTACAGCCGAAGTTCGCGGCCAAGCTGCGCACACTCGGCACGACCAACGAAGAGAAACGGCAGGTCGCCGTCGTCGCGGACCTCGTCGAGGCCCTCGGGAAGTACCGCAAGGCGATGCTCGCCTACGCCGAAAACCCCTCCGGCTCCAATAGAAAGGCCGCCCTGAACGCCCTGGACAACTTCCGGGACGACGATCTGACTGCGGAATGGAAGAGTGGGCTCGACTTCCTGATGAAGACCGGCCGGACGGACCAGGCGAAACGGGATCCCGAGCTGCACGCCGCCCTCCAACAGTTCACGGCCAAATTCTGCGTGGGCTCGGAGATGAAGTCGCTCGTGCGGAACCTCGAGACCCTGATCTGGAACACCGAAGTGCCGGTCAAACACCTCGAGACCCTGAACGCCCGCGCCAAGTCCTCCGACCAGCTCCAGGGCGCCGACGCTGTCCGCGCCGTCTTCTTCGGGGAAGGATCCTTCACCACGCTCGTCGAGTCGCGCGTCCACGGCTACGCCGACGGTGACATCGACCCTGCGCTCGACGACCGCAACGTCACCGAATCGCGCCAGCTCGGCAGCGGCGGGTTCAACACCGTCGAACTCGTCACCTTCAAGGACGGCACGCAGCGCGTATTCAAGCCCGAGTTCGCCGGACGCATGGCCGCGGAAAACACCCCCATCCTCAACGGGATCGACGACTCGCAGCAGCTCACGCGCATCAACCGGGCCGTCAACCGGACGGCCGACGCGCTCGGCCTCGGCGACGTGATGGTCAAGACGACGGCCGGCGTCCACGGCGGCGTCTTCGGCATGTACATGGAACTCGCGCCCGGCGTGGAGGGCCGCAAGCTCGCCAAAAGCGCGAACCCCCGCTACGACAACGCCGGCAACAAGACCGCCCTCGGCACCAACGAAATCAGGAACCTCCCCCCGGAACAGTTCCGGCTCGTCCGGGGCCGCCTGATGCGACAGTTCAACCGCCTCCACTGGTTCGACGCCATCACCGGCCAGGGCGACCGCCACAACGACAACTACATGGTCCAGGTGCGGCCAGACCTCACCGTCGTCGTGAAGGCCATCGACAACGACGCGAGCTTCGGCGTGACCCGCACGGGCCTGACCAAGTTCCGCCTTTCCGGCGGCTCGGTCAAGTATTACGAGGATCAGGTCAGAAACCTCTCGATCGCCTACGGCACCAAGAGCAAGATCGCGCAAGACCAGGTGCTGAAGGGGGATCCCGGCTTCAAGAGGAACCGGGACGGCTCCATCGAGGTGGACGTGTCACTGGCGAAATCCCCGATCACAGTCGCGGCCCTCTATGAAAGTGCCGCGTTCCACCAGGTCACCGTCCCGGACGAGATGGACCGCGATCTCTACAATAAGCTGCAGGGGCTCAAGGCGGGTCCGGAGCGCGACACGCTCCTCAAGGACTGGGCCGACCGGTTCGGCGCCCGCTCGCAGCAGTACCGTAACGCCGTGGCCCGCCTCGACGAGGCGATCGCCGCCGCCGACCGACTGGAAAGGGAAGGCAAGGTTTACGGCGCCGAGGACTGGGAGAAAGAGGATGTGCAGAACCGGATTCTCAACGCCAAGCCACCCCTGGACCCCACGACCCCGATCATGGGCCAGGCGCCGAAGAACCACCAGGGCCAGAAACTCGTCGACGACTACAAGTACATGATGTCGGGCAACCTCTACGCCCGCGACTTCGCGAACTGGAAGTAGCCCCCGGACTTGTGCTATTCTCGCCAGTCTGGCATACTAATTTGTAAAAAGGAAACTGAAAATGGCAATCGGATCCCTTCAGAACACGCAGTTCGACAACTTCGTGCAGTTCGCCACGAATCAGATGGCGGCCGGCCAGAAAAAGGCCATCGCCCGCCTCGACGTCAACGAGGACCCGCTCGGCAACCGCACGCTGAAGGCGGCGGACTCGAAACTCGACTGGGTGGGCCATACCCGCCGCAACGAGATCGAGCAGATGCGCAACAACAACGTGCGGACGATCTTCAAGAACGCCATCGCCGACATGTTCGGCGGCATGAACCGCGTTCCGGAGAGCGTCAAGAAGGCGATGAACATGGATGACTTCGACCGGGGCAAGCCCCTCACGGCGAGGCGCATCATCGCGGTCAAGACCGCGGTTGACAAGTTCGCGGCAAGGTTCCAGCCCGCATTGGAGGGGGCGAAAGGAGTGCTTGACGAGGCCTTCGACGAAGACAACGCCCAGATCGTCGCCGATCCCGCGACGGCTGACGGCAAGATGAAGGTCACGCGCGAGCAGCTACACGAATTGGCGGCTGTCGCGATCAAGTGCGCCGTGTCCGATGAGGATGCGCTCGACGTGGTGTCCAAGTGCATGACGAGCATCGTTCACGGCGGCGATGGAAAATTCCGCTCCGCCGACGGCATCGCGAAGAAGGTCGACGCCATTCTCGCGAATGTGGCGGAACTGCGCGCGGTGGCCAAGGGCAACCGGGCGATCATCAAGGCCGGCAAGGGCATGATCATTAGTCTGAATGGCAAGAGCCTTGAGCCCGGCCTCTTCACAAAAATGGTGAAGGAGGCCCAGGCCATGAAGACAAATTACGTGCGCAAGCTTTCGACATCGAGTTCCGGGCAGCAGATCCACCGGGCAGTGCGGCAGTTCATGGACAATCTCAACAACGGCGTGAACAAGTCCGGCGCCAACAAGGCCCTGGTCGGCGGCGACGAATTGACGGCGGCGCGCGATTTCTTCGCCGAGCTGCATTTTGCGAAGTGCAGCACCTCGACGTTGAACAAGGTGCGCAACGCGCTCGCTTCCGAAACGACGTCGAAACTGCACAAGTTCTACGATGATGTCGGCTTCCGGAAAATAGGCGCGGGCAACGGTCTTTCCGAAGCCCACAGGAGCTACACGTCAGACCAGGGTTACGTGTTTAAAAGAATGCTGGACCACCTCAAAAACACGGTTGACTCCAAATGCGGCGTGCCGGAAATGGAACTCGCCGGAGTCGAATCCTTTGAAGGCAATTTCGACTACGGCGAAATAGACGCCGCCGACGCTCTCGACGACATCAACGAATGCGCCCGCAAGGTCATGGACCAGCAGCGACAGGAGTTTCTCGCCGGCTGCGTGAAAGGCACCGGCAGCGGCGCGGAAATCATGCGCGGCATCTACGACAAGAAGCTGCCCAAGGAGGTTTACAAGCCGGCGAGCCAGATTAAGTACGACATGTCCGAGAACTCCACGACGATGATTGGCTGGAGCATCATGTCCGACTGCAAGAAGTTCGCCGAGGGCAATGTGAAGGACACCATGTACTTCAAGGACCTCAACCCCAACAACATCACGCTCCCCAACGGCGTGAAGCTCGCGAAGGACTTCGAGACCGCGCGGGACCAGATCGCCTCGTTCATCACCAAAGGCGCGAAAACCTCCTACGCGGCGCTCGACGCCAAGGAGAAGGCCAAGTCGCACGTGGTGATGTCGCTCCTCTCGCAGGAGACCGTGAAGGCGGCGTTCACCGGCGCGACCCTCGCCCTGCACCCGCAAGGGGCGGCCGAGCCGTTCATGTACGCCTCCGGCGGACCGGCGGACGACCCCAACGTCGAGGGAGACACGGACGCCTTCAGTCTTTCGCTCGAGGCAGACGGCTCCTTGAAACTGAAGTTCGATGGCAAGCATGCCGTCAGCCAGCTCATGAGCTTCGACTCGACAGGCAAACCCCAAACCACGAAAACTGGCGCGGGCAGCAAGATGGAGGCAACCCTTTCGGTCTCGCTCAACGCGAAAGAGCTGGAGCGCCTGGCAGATCTGGACTTCTCGAAATTCGACGACACGGAGGCCAAGAAGTTGTTCTCCTCCCAGACAGAGGCGAACAAACTGCAGAAGATCCGCAACGGGTTCCCCGTTGAATACAGGCTGAACCTCGACAATTCCTTCTGCGACACCAACTTCCGCGCAACCATCAACTGAAAGGACCGGTAGAGGACAATGGAGTACAGCGAACTCATCCAGGGCTTTGCCGACCGATACGGCATTGCGGGACTTGCGGCGGCCGACGGCGTGGCCACCGTCGAAATCGACGGGCTGAAAGTCTCGCTCATCCACGATGACGCGGCGGACGCCGTCACGATCTACGGCGAAGTCGGATTCCCGCCGCCGGACGCGGACGGCCCCTTCGGCGGGACGATGCTCAAGGCAAACCATCTTTTCCGGGGCACGGGCGGCGCGGTCCTCTGCCAGGATCCCGAGACCGGCGCATACGCGTTGTTCCGCGTTTTGCCGCTCGTCTCGCTGGACCTTGATGCGCTTTGCGCGGAGATTGGCAAGCTCGTTGACCAGGTTGAAAACTGGAAGAGCCTCATGGAGGGCTTCCTCGAAGCGGAGGAGGCTGCGGAAGACGCGGGCGAGGAGGCCGCCGAGTTCAATTCGCTTCCGGGCGGCGGCTTCATGCAGGTCTAGATGGAATTTGTAACCAACCGCCCTCTTTCCGTGTATCATTTGTAGGAAAACATCAGCAAACCCACTCATCAAGTTCACCCCAAGGAGAAAACATGCCACCCCCCGTCACTGGATACAACAACACATTCAAAGCCTTCGTC
This sequence comes from Kiritimatiellia bacterium, assembly GCA_017962605.1. Lineage (GTDB taxonomy): Bacteria > Verrucomicrobiota > Kiritimatiellia > RFP12 > JAAYLN01 > RGIG5952. The sequence continues at coordinate 18,530 of JAGCUY010000210.1, forward strand.
AACTTTGCGCAGAACAACATTGACGCCGGCAACAAGAAGGCCATCGCCAACGTCGCCACTACGCCGCTCGGCAACCGCACGATCATCGCCTCCAAGACCGACAGCGTTGGCAGCATCTTCTTCCGCACAAGATTCGAGGAAGGTGCGAACAACGCGACGCGCGACATTTTCCTCAATGCCGTTGCGAGGATGTTCGGCGGCAGGTCGAAAATCCCGGAAAGCGTCTGGAACGCCATCAAACTGGAGGACTACGGCCACGGCCAACCGCTCACGGCGCGCCGCATCATTGCCGTCAAGCAGGCCATCGACGCCCACCTCTCCGCCCCGCCCGAAAAGCTCGACGTCACAGTCCTCGGCAGGACCGTCACCTTCGACAAGTGGCACTACGAGGGCCTGGTCGCGGCGATGCCCGAAGCCCAGCGCCCGCGCGGCCTCGCCGGCCGCGCCCAGCTCGCCCAAATTCTCAGTAATACGCTCTCCAACCGCATCGAAAACGGCCTCAAGATCCTCCAGGAAGTCCGCGCCGGAATGGGATTCAGGCACGCGGCCTCCGCCGCCAACGTCGCCGACCTCACCCTCGCGCTGCACGCGATCGGCCTCTCGAACGGCGACAAGCTCCCGGACGGCTCCTTCACCGTTTCCGACCCCGACGGCAACCTGGCCCGGTGGCTCGACACCTCCGACGAGCTTTACCTGCGCGAGTCCACCCACCTCGAAGCCTACCAGCAGATGACCGTGGACGGCCACCGCAACATCCTGCGCGGCATCGACGTGCCGGAAGGCCCGAACGGCCTCCTCGCCGGCATGCGGACCGTCCACTACGGCACCATCCCCGACATGACAACACAGGACGGCAACGGCTCGAAGCGCCGGCTGTTCCTCAAGTGCGAAACCCACGGCTGCTTCCACAACCCGATCTCCAAGGAGAACCAGGCCGCCGGCATGACGCCGAACATGCACCAGCGCGAGGCGCGCGACGGCGACTGGTCCGAGTCGATTCTCCACACCTTCTCGTTCCTCGGGTCACGCGGCGCCGACCCGACGGCGGGCGGAGCCCGCAAGGAGCACATGACCGCCGGCATGAAGGCGGCGATCAAGGGCGCTGTTGACAAGCTCAAGGCGGCGGGCCGCGCCGACCTCGCCGAACAGCTTACCGCGCGGAACGTGAAGAAGGGCGGTTCGATGCTCCTCTTCGACAACCTCTTCAAGGCCATCGACGCCGAACCGGAAAATGCCGTGCTGCAGGAGGTCGTCAACGACCTCATCGCGGCCGCGAAGGCCGACATCGGGGACAAGCATGGCGACGCCTTCACCCGCCTCGGCAATGAGGTCATGGTCGATGAAGCGGACCTCGAGGCCTTCGCGCCAAACCCCGTGCCGATCCGGATCAAGGGCGCGGCCGCGCAGCAAATCACCGACGTCCTCATGGACAACAGCGACCTCAGGAACGACCCCGACGCCACCTCCACGCTCAGGAGGAGGATGAACGCCATCGCCAAGTCGGAGATCACCGTGCACATCGCGGACCAGATCGGCGTGAAGCTGCTCGGCAAGGGCAAGGACGGGACGCCGTTCGTCGACCTCGGCAAGATGGACACCTCGTTCGACAAGGACATCATG
>JAGCUY010000211.1 GCA_017962605.1 Kiritimatiellia bacterium
AAAACCGATGTGGCTACGACGCCGCCGTGGCGTCTACGCCACAATCGCTTTTGCCGCGAGTTCCATAAACCTCCACGCGAGTATCGATTGTGGCGTAGGGCATGGCCCGTCGTAGCCACATCGATGCGAGCGTAACCCTTGCGTGTCGCGAAGCGACTTGCGTTAAGCGGCGCATCGGCCCGGACGAAGCCGGGCCCTCCCTAGCCCCTAGCCACTAGCCCCTAGTCCCTAGCCCCTAGTCCCTATTTCCACACTTTCACATTTCCACATTCTTCTCCCCGTTCCCTGTTCCCAGTTCCCCATTCCCCGTTCCCCGTTCCCTCCCATCGTTCCCGCGCATCGCGCCCGTTGTAAAACAAACTGCCCAAATTTTACATTTTTCGTAAGGGCAAGGCGCATTGGCGCATCAGAAGCGCCTTGGCATGGAAGGTGCTAACTCCCAAGCCATGGACTATGAGGAAAAGTGGCGGGCCGAGCGCGAGCGCACGGCCTTTCTCGCGTTGGACGACGGCGCCGTCTTCCACGGCGTAGCCTTTGGCGCCGCGACGGACGCGCTCGGCGAGGTCGTATTCAACACCGGGATGTGCGGCTATCAGGAGATTCTCACTGACCCATCCTACGCAGGGCAGTTCGTGACGCTCACCACGGCGGAGGTCGGCAACTACGGCGTGAACGCCGACGACATCGAGAGCCGCAAACTCTGGCTTTCCGGGCTGGTCATCGGCGACTATTCGACGACTCCAAGCAACTGGCGCAGCGAGAAGAACCTCGACCAATACCTCCGCGAGAATGGCATCCCCGGCATCTACGGCGTGGACACCCGCGCCCTGACGCTACACATCCGCGAGCACGGCAACCGCAAGGCAGTGCTTTGCTCAAATGGAAAATGTAAAATTGAAAATGAAAAATCGGCAGTTGCCCGCGCCCGCTCCTGGCCGGGGCTCGACGGCCAGGACTACGCGGCCAAGGTCACAATAGATAATGTGCAATTGTGGAAATGTGAAAATATGGGAACGTCCAAGGACCAATTGGACATTGGCTGTTGTCGCTCTTCCACAATTTCACAATTTCAAATTCCCCATATTGTCTGCTATGACTTCGGCGTGAAGCAGAACATCCTGCGCTCGCTGGCATCCTGGGCGAACGTCACCGTCGTGCCTGCGAAAACATCCGCCGAAGATGTGCTCGCCTTGAAGCCAGACGGCGTATTCCTCTCCAATGGCCCGGCCGACCCCGCCGCCGTCACCTACGCCATCGAGAACATCCGCAAGCTCCTTTACTATTCTCGTCCGTTCCAAGCTCCAACCCTCCCAGGCGCGGAGCGCCAAACCTCCCAGGCGCGAAGCGCCAAACTTCCCGGGCGCGAAGCGCCAAACTTCCAAACTTCTCCCCTCCCCATCATGGGCATCTGCCTCGGGCACCAGTTGCTCTCCCTTGCCTGCGGCGCTAAGACTGCCCGCCTCAAGTTCGGCCACCATGGCTGCAACCACCCCGTTAGGAACCTCGCCACGGGTAAGGTCGAAATCACGAGCCAGAACCACAACTTCGCCGTGGTGGCGGAGAGCCTGCCGGACTGCCTTGAAGTGACGCATGTGAACCTCAACGACGGCACGATAGAAGGCGTCCGCCACAAGACCCTTCCCGCCTTTTCGGTGCAATACCACCCGGAGTCCTGCCCCGGCCCGCATGACTCCCAATATCTCTTCGCGGAATTTAAAGAAAAGGTTTTGCTTGCGAAAAATTCCATATTCGGGTAGAATCTAATGTCATGAGTATCTACTCGTTTTTCGCCAATAATCTGAAGGACGACGAGGGACGTTCGCGCAATTTCCTCCTCTTCAGACGGGACGGCATTGAAGTGCGGCGCACATACGGCGAGAGTGCCGAACGCGTCAACAACATAGCCCGCGCAGCCGCGGGGCGCCTTGCTTTGCGCCCGCGCGGCGCGCCTGTCGCGATCATGCTCGACAACTGCGCCGAGTGGATCGAACTGTATCTCGCGCACAACGCCCTCGCCGTTCCGGTGGTGCCGCTTGACCCCAAGCTCAAGCCGCAGGAGATCGCCTACATTCTCAACGACTCCAAGGCGAACGCGATTTACACCGACTCCCACCACGTGCCGGTGCTACAGGAAATCGCCGCCGACATTCCCGAAGTCAAGGCATTCGTCCTCATTGACGCCAAGGCGCACAACGCCCCAGGGGAAATCTCCGGCAAGCAATGCCTGGACCTGGGCGCAATCGCGGAAGAGGCCGCCAACTCAAAGGACGACCCTATTGCGGCGGCCGCCGTCAACGACGACGACATCGCCTCCGTCATCTACACCTCGGGCACGACCGGCCATCCCAAGGGCGCCATCCTCACAAACGGCAACTTCTGCGCCGACGCCGATGCCGCCATCGAGATGTTCAAGCAGTTCGTCAATTCATCAGAAAGCTTCTTCGTCGTCCTGCCGCTCTTCCACGCATTCTCATTCAACACCAACTTCATCTGCCCGATGCGGATTGGCGCGAGCCTGCAGTTCGCAACCAGCCTCCGCACCATCGGCGAGGACATGCGCGCCTTCAAGCCCTCCATCATCATGGCCGTGCCGCTGCTAGTTGAGAAGATGCACGACAAGATCGAGGATGGAATCAAGAAGAACTTCTTCGGCCGCTGGCTGAAGCGCCTTGGACTGAAGCGTCTGCTGATCCCGCGCATCAAGGCCAACTTCGGCGGCCGCCTGAAGCTCTTCATCGTTGGTGGCGCCCCCTGCTCCGCCAAGCTCCTGCGCGAGATGCGCGCCCTCGACATGCCAATCATCGAGGGCTATGGCCTAACCGAAGCCGCGCCAATAGTCTCCATCCGCCCATACGACGACAACCACGTTGGCACAATCGGCATCCCGATGCCCGGCGTGGAGGTCATGCTTGCCGACAAGGACGCGAACGGCGTTGGCGAAATCCTCGTTCGCGGCCCGAACGTGATGAAGGGCTACCTTGGCAATCCCGAGGCCACGGCGGAGGCGCTTGACAAGGACGGATGGCTCCACACCGGCGACCTGGCATCCCGCGACGCCGACGGCTTCCTCACGATCCGCGGCCGCAAGAAGGCCCTCATCGTCAACCGCGAGGGAAAGAACATCTACCCCGAAGAGGTCGAGATATGCATTGGCCGCGACAGGCATGTCCAGGACGTCGTTGTCGTCGGCTACAGCTCCGGCGGAGAAGTCGGCGAGAAGGTCGGCGTGATCGTCGTTCCGGACATGGACTACTTCGCCAAGGAAAATGGCGGGCGCGAGCCAGACTGGGCAAAGGTCGAGGCGAAGATGAGGAAGGTCGTCGCCGCCCGCTCCAAGAGCCTTGCCGACTACAAGACCCCGCGCAAGGTGGCCGTCCAGCGCGACCCGCTCGTCCGCACATCGGCCGGCAAAGTCCGCCGCTTCACCTACCAGGGCGCCTTGAATGAATAATGTGAAACTGTGAAACTGTGAACACAGCCAACAGCCAATTTGCTCTAAAAACATGTCCACGCTTCCCACTAACTACTAACTACTAACTACTAAAATATGAACTCTACCAAGCTCAATCCCGGCAAGGCCGCAGTGCTCGGCCTCCAGCACATGTTCGCAATGTTCGGCGCCACGGTCACCGTCCCGCTGATTACGGGCCTCGACATAGGCACCACGCTCCTGATGGCCGGCCTTGGCACCCTGCTCTTCCATCTCATCACCGGCGGAAAGGTCCCCGCCTTCCTCGGCTCCTCGTTCGCCTTCCTCGGTGGCTATGCGGCAATCGCCCCGCGCCTCGCCGACGGCTCCGCAAACACCGACATGCTTCCCTACGCCTGCCTGGGCGTGGCCTGCTCGGGTCTTGTCTATCTGGTGCTGGCCGGCCTCATCAAGGCCTTCGGCATCAAGAAGGTCATGCGCTGCTTCCCGCCGATTGTCACCGGCCCGATCATCATCGCCATTGGCCTTGGCCTTGCGCCAGTCGCCGTAAGCTCCTGCAAGGGCAACTGGACCCTCGCCCTCACCGCCCTGGCAGTGATTGGCATCTGCAACATCTGGGGCAAGGGCATGATCCGCATCCTCCCGATCCTCATCGGCCTCGTGGTCTCCTATGTGCTGGCCGTCTGCATGAAGGCGGTTGACTTCTCCGCCGTGAAGGACGCCGCCTGGATAGGCTTCCCCGTCATGAAGTCGCAGACCATCCTCGGCATCGACTTCGCCAACAAGGCCGCCATCTCCAGCGCCATCATCGCCATCGTGCCGATCGCCCTCGCTACGATCATGGAGCACATCGGCGACATCAGCGCCATCTCCTCCACCGTCGGCAGCGACTTCATCAAGGATCCCGGCCTCCACCGCACCCTCACCGGCGACGGCCTCGCCACCACCTTCGCCTCGCTCTTCGGCGGCCCCGCCAACACCCCCTACGGCGAGAACACCGGCGTCCTCGCACTCTCCCGCGTCTTCAACCCGGTCGTCATCCGCATCGCGGCCGTCTTCGCGATCCTCCTCTCCTTCTGCCCGAAGTTCGCGGCCCTCATCTCCACCATCCCCGGCCCGATCGTGGGCGGCATCTCCTTCGTCCTCTACGGCATGATCTCCGCAGTCGGCATCCGCAACCTCGTCGAGAACAAAGTCGATTTCTCGAAGAGCCGCAACCTTATCATCGCGGCGGTGATCCTCGTGACGGCCCTCGGCGGCGTAACTCTCCCGATTTCCTTCGGCAAGTTCCACGCCATCCTCACCCCGCTCGCCCTCGCCTCGCTGGCGGGCATCGTCCTCAACGCCATCTTCCCGGCCGGCGACTACGCCGCCCGCGCGGCCGAAGGCGAGCGACTCGAGAAAAGTGTGTGGAGCTTCTCTCATCTTACGCTGGGTGTCGTGGCAATCTTCTTCTATGTGGGTTGCGAAGTGTGCATCGGTGCCAATGTCAACCTGTATGCCCGCGCCGAGCTTGGG
>JAGCUY010000212.1 GCA_017962605.1 Kiritimatiellia bacterium
GCTTCGCCGCCGAAGCCGCTGTCCGCGACGACTTCGCCTCGGAAATTTCGCGCCAGCTTGCCACCTCCGCACATTAACCACATACTTAACATTCCTCCTATTCCATGCCTCTCAAGCGCCACTGCGCCGGACCTACACGGAAGCGATTTTCTGTCTAAATCTAATTATTTTGACACGATTTAGACAGATTTCCGCATTTTCCTGCGAGAAATCTTCAGAAAGTTGTCTAAATCATCAAAAATTGGTATGATATAGATAGTTTTTCTTGGAGGTATCATGGTTGGAAGACTAAAGGAAAAGGAAGATTTGCTTCATGCCTATGCATCCGAGTACTCGGAGTTTGTGGCCGTGTATGGCCGCCGCCGCGTTGGAAAGACGTTTCTAATCCGGGAAACGTTCAACTACAAGTTTACTTTCCAGCATTCCGGAATAAAGAACGGAGGGAAAAGCGTTCAACTTGCGCGGTTCAGAAAATCCATTATCGCGCACGGGCTATCCACATGTCCCGTCCTTGAAAACTGGTTCGACGCCTTTGACGCGCTACGAGATTTGATCAGCCAGTCGCATGACCGTCGCAAGGTCATCTTCATCGACGAAATGCCATGGCTTGGCAGGAAGGACAAGATGTTCGTCTCAGCCGTAGAGGACTTTTGGAACGGATGGGCTTCGGCGAGAAAGGACGTGCTCTTCATCGTCTGCGGCTCGGCGACCTCATGGATTCTCGACAAAATCGTTCATAGCCGCGACGGGCTGCACAACCGCGTGACATACCGCATACCGCTTCGCCCTTTTACTCTGCGCGAATGCGAGCTCTATGCCGAATCCAGGGGCTTGGAGATGACGCGCTCTCAAATAGCGGAATGCTACATGGTACTGGGCGGCATTCCCCATTACTGGCATTTCCTGCAGCGCGGGCTGAGCGTCGCCCAGAACATCGACGAGATGTTTTTCGCCGGCGACGACAAACTCGAAAACGAATTCGACGAACTCTATTCGTCGCTTTTCTCTTCACCGCAAGCGTACATCCGCATAATTAACGCGCTTGGTTGCAGGAAGTCGGGCATGACACGAGAGGAACTCGCGGGGACGGCAGGTATCTCCAACAACGGGGCTCTGACGCGTCGGCTGAAGGAACTCGAACAGTGCGGCTTTGTCCGTTCGTTTTCCGAGATAGGCAAAAGGAAAAAGGGAGCAGTTCACCAGCTGATGGACAACTTTACGCTTTTCCACTTTCGCTTCGCCTCCGAAAACGCGCATGGTGACCGGCACTTCTGGTCGGAAATGGTGGACTCCCACATCCATTCTACATGGGTGGGGCTTGCCTTCGAGCAACTCTGCCTGGAACATGTCGAGCAGATTAAGGAGGCGTTGCGCATAGGCGGCGTGAAGACGAACGCCCACGCGTGGCGCGGGAAATCATCACAGATAGACCTTCTTATTGACAGGAACGACGGGATTGTCAATTTGTGCGAGATGAAATACCACGATGGGAAGTATCCAATAACAAAGGAAGACGACGATTCCATGCGGAACAAGAAGGCGGAGTTCAAGGAGGAGACGGGGACGCGGAAGGCCGTTCACGTCACATACATCACGCCATACGGCATCAAAGACAACCCCTACTCGCGGAATGTCCAGTCAAACGTCATGCTTGACGACCTGTTCGCATTTTGACGAATGGCCGGAGGCGCTACCGCGCAAAACTTCCAAACTTCGCCCGAATGGCTCAAACTTCCTGTGCGTGCCAGCGCCAATCCTCCAAACTTCCAAGTCGCGCCAGCGCCATGAAACATCTGCTAAATGTAAAAACGCCGTTTAGCAGAAGTGTTTTATGTCATTTTTGCATTGATTCGTATCTGCTAATCGCAAAAAAGCGAATTAGCAGATATGTTTTTACTTGCATGGAAATCGCTGCTCGGTTTCCAGTTTGAAAACCTGATCCTGTCCCATATTCCCGACCTGTTCCCGCACCTGGGTCTCGATTCGTCGCTCGTCCTGTCGGCGGCGCCATACGCGCGAAAGGGCGGCGCCAAGGCTCCTGGCCTCCAGATTGACTTGCTCATCCAGACAAGACGCTCGATGATGGTCGTGGAGATCAAGCGGCGGAGGGAGATCGGAGGAGACATTGTCGATGAGGTCGCGGAAAAGGTCAAGGCGCTTCGCAGAATGACCGACGCCTCGATACGGACGGCCCTTGTCTATGACGGGCATCTTGCAAAGACAGTTCCGGCCGACGGCTACTTTGATTTCATTCTTCCCGCCGCGAAACTACTGGGCAGGGAGTGAGTGGCGCTTTCCAAGCCTCTCAAGCGCTACCGCGCCGGACGGAAGTAAAAAGTCGAAAGTCAAAAGTCGAAAGTCTGGGAGGGACGCGCTTTGTCGCGTCCCTATCGGCCCGGACGAAGCCGGGCCCTCCCTAGCCCCTATTCCCTAGCCCCTAGCCCCTATTCCCACATTGGCAATTGGCAACATTGGGATTGGCAACACTTTCACATTTTCACATTCCCCCGTTCCCTGTTCCCCGTTCCCCATTCCCCCATTAACGCAACCGGCCTGTGGCCGGACGCAAAAGCTGCGTCAAAACCGATGTGGCTACGACGCCGCCCGTGGCAGCTACGCCACAATCGCTTTTGCCGCAAGTCCATTCACCCCACGCGAGGATCGATTGTGGCGTAGGGCATAGCCCGTCGTAGCCACATTGATGCGAGCGTACCCCTTGCGTGTCGCGAAGCGACCTGCGTTAAGCGCTGCGGCCGGAACGGAGTCCGGCCCTCCCCGTTCCCTGTTCCCCGTTCCCTGTTCCCCACTTCCACATTGGCAATTGGCAACATTGGGGTTGGCAACACTTTCACATTATCACATTCCCCCGTTCCCTGTTCCCCGTTCCCCCATTAACGCAACCGGCCTGTGGCCGGACGCAAAAGCTGCGCAGCGGCCGGAACTTTGACGCCTCAAAAAAAAACTGTATTAGAAACTATAAATCCGCCGTTCATGATGTGGTATTCTCTTATGCAAGGAGAAAATCATGAACATAAGCAAAACATCACTAACAGCCGCCCTGTTGGCAGCTGGCACAATGGCGCTCACCGCATACGGCGATCCGCTCACCTACCGACTCGACGCCTCCGTGTGGGCAGGCACCAACATTGACCTCACTGCCATGTCGGGCTACTACGCCGACCGCATGTACGGCCCGTCGTCCGCCAACATCGAGTTCAAGGGGACATTCACCTGCGATTCCTCCATTTCCGGAACGAATCCGTTCCGGCTCATCGGAAACGGGAAACGAATTACGGTCAATGCGGGAAGCACCGGATTCGAGAAGACCTCCCTGATACTCTCCAACGCCGAGGGCGTGACGGACACATCGACTCTGCGGTTCGAGCAAGGATGGTATCGCGCACAGGCCCCAAACCCCGGAAGCCTTGATATCGGCGCGTACAACCGGTTCGAATACGGCTACAGCGCCGGATGGGGCAGTGGCGACGGCGTTGTGAGCGCCGACACGATCAGCGTCCATGACGGCGGGCAAATGTACGCGCAAAACCGTTTTGTGTTCGCCTGCAACAGGCCGGGGGTCATCTCGGTGACCGACGGCGCGAGCATCACAGCCGATGCCGGCATTCGCCTTGGAGCGCAGAACAAGGACAGCTATGCGTCAAACCCCTATTTCGTGCAGTTTCCCATCACGGCGTTCCTTGGCATCACGAACGCCACCGTGACGGCTGGCGGGACGGATGTGGAAAACGGAAAAGTGTTCACCATCATGTACGATCAGACCCAGACTTGGAATCAGGAAGTCGCGCATGTCGTCATCGGCGGCGAGAGCGGCCTGCTCCGGGCGAACTGCATTTCCCACTGCGGTGCCGGTGATTCGCGCATTTCCTTCGACGGCGGCTCCTACAAGCCGACCAGCGAATCCGCGTCCCTGCCGCTGTTCCATGTGAGAGGCTATGTCAATTGGGCGTCGAGCAAATATCCCGAACCCAGAATGACCATTGAGGGCATCAACGGCCATTCGATTGATGTGGAAAACGCCCTTAATCGTAGTCTCGCTGGCGGTTCGACAGGCGGGCACAGGGAGATCAACATCAGGGGCAACGGCGGTTTCACAAAGCGCGGTGCCGGCGTTCTTACCTTCAACAACCACAATGCCAGATCCACCTGCGACTACACCGGCCCGACGGCGGTCCTCGGCGGCGGACTTCTTGTGACGGATGCCGCGTTCATGCCGGGACGCGGCGCGCTCACGGTCGCGGAGAATGCGTTCATCGACCTGAACGGCCTTAACGCCGAGTTCTCCGGCGCGGCGGGGTCGGGCCTCGTCTCGAACCGCTCGGAGACGGTCTCGACGCTGACGCTCGGCTACGGCAACGTCGACGGGGCGTTTACGGTCGAGATCGGCGAGCGCATCAACGTCGTCAAGACCGGCACCGGGACGCTCACCGTTTCCGGCGTCGCGCTCGCCAACACATGCGACCTCACGGTGGAGGCGGGCACGGTCGTGTTCGCGGGCGATTCTTCGTCCTACGGCACCGTGACGGTGGCATCTGACGCGACGCTTGACGCCAGCGCGGTCGAGTTCGGGTGCGCCAGCCTCGTGAAGCAACCCGGCGCGACAGTGCTGACGAAGCCCAAGGCGACAACCGTCATCATGCGATGAAACTTGCCGCGTCCCTTTGCGCTGTTCTCTGCGCCCTTTGCGCTGATTGCCGCGCCGAAGCCGTGACCATAGAGGCCGGGCCGGACTGGATTCCGCTCCGGTTCGACCCGTGGGTTGAGCCGGAATCGGCGCTGGATTTCACGGGGGTGCTGCCGCACCATGCGCCGGCGGGCAAGTTCGGGCGGATTGTCGCCGTCGGCGACCATTTCGAGTTCGAGGGGCTGCCGGGCGTCCCGCAGCGCTTCTACGGCGTCAACCTCTGCAACACGGCGAACCTTCCCTCATCGCGCGAGGCGGCGGATCGCTTTGCCGACAACCTCGTCCGCATGGGCTACAACGCGCTCCGCATCCACCACCACGAGCGTTTCCTCATCGTGGACAACGGCTGGCATTATCCGGGGCAGGACGACGTCAAGCCGACGCCTGAGCAGTGGGAGAAGTTCGACAACCTCGTTGCCGCGTGCGTCGAGCGGGGCATTTATCTCACGACCGATCTCTTCGTCTCCCGTTCGTATTCCACGCTGTGGCGCGCCATTGGCATCGACCGCGACGGGGTCGTCGGGAACGCGGCCACCTACAAGATCCTCTGCGCGTTCTGGGAACCGGCCTTCTCTAATCTCTGCGCCTGGACGGAGAGTTTCCTGCGCCACGTGAACCCGCGCACGGGGCGCAGTCTCGCCGGGGAACCGGCCCTCGCGACGCTCTCGTTCGTCAACGAGGGCAACCTCGGCAACTGGGGCGGCGCCGCGCTTCGCGCCCACCCATGCGTGCGGGAGGCGTGGGAAGAGTGGATTTCGGCGAAGACGGAAAATGCCGCCTTTGCCGATATCCCTCTTGAAATTCCCGACGACCTCAAGGCCTCCGGCAACACACCCGAGGGGCGGCGCGCGGGAGCTGTCGCGATGTTCCTCGCCGAGCGCGAGACGATGCTTTTCGAGCGCCTCAAGGCGTACGTTCGCGAGAAGTGCGGCTGTCGCGCCCCGGTGTCGAACCTCTCGTCGTGGTACAACCCGGTGCAGTATCAGCTGTCGCGGACGCACTTCGACTTCGTGGACGACCACTTCTACGTCGACCATCCGAAGTTCCTCGAAAAGCAGTGGTCGCTTCCGAGCAGCTGTCCGAACAGGAATCCCATTGAAGGTTATGGCGCTGGAGGCCGGGATGTCGAGTGGCGGCGACTCATGGACAAGCCGTTCTGCCTTACGGAGTGGAACTTCAGCGGCCCCGGTCGCTTCCGGGGCTGCGGGGGGATCGTGACGGGCGCTCTCGGCGCGCTCCAGGGTTGGGACGGCATGTGGCGCTTCGCATGGAGCCACGACCGCAAAGGCGTGGAGGAGCCAGGCGGGCGGATGGACTACTTCAACCTGAACGCCGACCCGCTCGGCCTCGCCTCCGAACGCGCCGCCCTCTGCCTCTTCCTCCGCCGCGACCTTCCGGAGCTTGATGCCGAATACCCGCTTGTCCTCGACAAGGCTGCGCTGCGCGACCCGCGCACGGGCGCGCCCAAGTGCGAACTTCCCGCCCTCTTGTGGGCGGGCTGGCACGCGAAGGTGGGGACGGTGGTGTCCACCGGGGGTTCGGGGGCGTCCCCCGTCGTCCGTGTTCCCCACGCCACGCTCTCCACCACTTCAAGGCAGGCCGGGGCCGACCTGGCCGCGCTTGGCGCAAAGGATAAAGCCCACGGCGCGATTCGCATCGATCAGAACGCGGGCACCTTCCTCATCGACACCCTCTGCACCTCGGGCGGCTTTGCGGAATCAGGTGCGCATGACGCCGGGGCGCTGCGGTTCGCGCTTGCCGCCACCCCCGCCACGGTCTGGGCCTCGTCGCTCGACGGCCAGCCCATTCCCGAATCCTCGCGCATTCTTGTCACGCACCTTACCAATGTGCAGAACAGCGGCGTTCGCTACCGCGACCCGGAACTGACGATTCTCGAAGACTGGGGCGGACTTCCCCACCTCGCACGCAACGGCGCGGCGGAAGTCTCGCTCGCCGTCGCCGACGGAGACTGGACGGCATTGCGGCTCGACACCGCCGGACACCGCCTCGCCAAGATTCCCGCCTCCTTCGATCCCGCCATGGGCCGTCTCCGCTTCACGGTCCGCACGGACTACGACCCGGATGCGGCGACACTCTTCTACGAAATCATCCGCAAGGACGACACGATTAAGCCATGAAGGAAAATCTCGTGAATCCTGCCAAAACACTTTCATTTCTCTGTGCCCTCTGCGTTGAAGCCGCCACCTCCGCCACTCCTGCGCAAAATGCTTTGACGACACGCTTCCAGCTTGTCATGGACACGCAAGATGCGTGTCCTCCCACCCCCGCGCAGGCGTTTCTCGCCAATCTCCGCCAGCTCGCCGAGTCCGGCCGGTTCGTCTATTCGTGGACGAACCCGTGGCGCCCGGCGGACCCTGCGTTCCGCGTCCAGGAAGAGGGCGGCTGGACGTCCGAAGGCAAAGAGTGCTTCAAGCGCTTCCTCCAACGGCCCGAAGTCATAATTCTCCGTGGCGGCAACCCGTCAGCAGTAAGGGAAATGCAATGATTGAAGACAGGACATACCGCGATTGCGACGCACTGAGGCGCGAACTGCGTGCGTTCCACCCCGACGAGTGCCATGAGCGCTGCAAGGAGCCCGCCTACGCCGCGGCGGAGAAGGCGATCAACGCCGACCTCGACGCCTACGCCGCCGCGCATCCCGGATATGACGCGCTCGATCTCCGGCAGGCATGCTATCTTTCGATGCGGAAGCACTTCGTCCCATTCCTATTCACCGAGTCGCCGTTCTACTTCGAGGCCGGCGTCAACGGCGGCTGGATCATGGAGAAGGCTCCCGCGCGCGGTGTGAACCGCCTGTGCCGGAAATTCTACAAGGAACATGCGCTCGTGCCGGACGAGGAGTTTCGAGTTCTCAACGCGCGAAACCGCGAAGCGCTTGCGTTGTGCTGCGGGCCGTTCTCGGACGACGTGCATCACGTCCCGCCCCTGCGCACCATTCTTTCAAAGGGCTTCGGCGGCGTCCGCGCCGAAGTCGCCGCAGCGCTTGCGACATGCCCCGAAGACGACCCGCACGGGCGCAAGCAGCTGGAGACCGCGCTCTGCGGACTCGACACGATTCGCGCCATCCAGCTGAAGTTCGCCGAGAAGGCGGAGGCAATGCTCGTGGAAGGCGGGCTGGACGATCCGTCGCGCCGGCGCATGGAGCGCATCGCCGCCTGTGCGAAGAGGTGTCCGTGGGAGCCGCCGAAAACGTTCTTCGAGGGGTTGAACGCCATCTGGTTCGTCCGCGAAATCCTCGGATACGTGGACGGAATATGCGTTTTCTCCCTAGGACGCCCGGATGCCATGCTCCACGACCTCTACCAGGCCGATCTCGCGGCCGGACGGCTCACGCGGGACGAGGCTCGCGACCTTGTGGCGCGTTGGCTTATCCATGCCGACGAACACATGGACATGAACCGGACGATAGACAGCTATTCCGACCAGGAGGCCGAAATCCCGATGTCCCTCGGCGGCTGCGACAAGGACGGCAACCCCGTCTGGAACGAGCTGACGGAAATGTTCCTCGACGCCCACCTTGGTTGCGGCTGCGTGTTCCCCAAGCTACACTGCCGCGTCGGCTCCAACTCCCCCGAACCCTATCTGCGCAAGATTGGCGGGATGCTGATGAAGGGGCACGCCGTCTTTACGCTTCTCAACGACGACCGCTACGTGAAGCAGTACATGGACGAGGGATTCTCGGCCGAGGACGCGCGGTCGTTCATCGGCGTGGGCTGCTGGAACGGCTACATCGACTCGGTGATGGACGTGGACGGCGCGAACTACACGTCGGTGATCCGCATTCTCGAAATGACGGTGCACCGAAACCCCGAACTCGAAAAGGAGCTGCGGCTGAAACTCGAACCGATCGACGACGCGCTTTCGTTCGAGGAGGTGGAGGAAACGGTCTTCCGCAACTTCATGCGGTTCTTCCGCGACGTGCTCGCCACCTACACGCGCTATGGCGGGGTGAATGCGAAGATATTCCCGCACCCCGTGTATTCCGTGTGTCTGCGCGGCGGCGTCGAATCGCGGCGCGACACGACCGAGGGCGGCGTGGCGTCGCGCCCGCGCATCATGACGCTCGGCTTCATCGGAAACGCGGTGGACTCGCTCTGCGCGATCCGGCAGCTCTGTTTCGAGGACAGGACATGCTCGCTTGCGGAACTCCTGGAGACCGTGCGGTCGAACTGGGCTGGGTCGCGCGGCGAGGAGCTGCGGCAGCGCGCGCTGGCGGCGCCGTATTGGGGCGACGGCGGTGAGGTGGCGACCCGGATGATGTCGCGCTGGATGAAGCGCATCCACGACGAAATCGATGGCTTCCGCAACGATCAGGGAGGTCCGTACCGCCTCGCGATCTATGCCTACCGCGAATTCATGTACTGGGGAATGAAGACTAAGGCCACGCCCGACGGGCGGCATGACGGCGACAGGCTGGCCCAGGGGTTCTCACCAAGCGAATACCGCTGCAAGGAGGGGATCACAACAGTAATGAACGCCATCGGCGCGCTGCCGCACGAGGTTCTGTATGCCTCGAACGCGAACCTCACGTTCGAGCGCTCGGACATGGTCGAGGCGCTGCTGGCGGCGGTCGTGCGCGTCTTTGCACAAAAAGGGTCGCACATGATGCAGCCCAACTGCAACTCCGCCGAGGAACTGCTTGACGCGCAGCGGCACCCGGAACTCCACCGTGACATCATCGTGCGCGTGTGCGGGTTCTCCGCGCGCTTCGTCTCGCTCTCCAAGCGCTGGCAGGACGAGGTGATTTCGCGGCACAGGCTGAAAAGTGTTTGAAAACGTGCAGTTTTCATGTTCGTGAAGCGTTCGAAAACGTGCAGGACAATCCGTTGCGTTTCCCGTGTGGTTGTGGTATCATTGTAAGCACTGAAAGGCTCTGCGCTTGCCGAGAACACAAGCTTTTTTGGAGGAAACGACTATGCCAATAACAATTGATCTGCCCCCCGCAATAATTCAGGAGGCCAAGGCTTTCGCCGAAAGCCGGCATACGACAATTGAGAAAATGTTCGTCGATTACCTTGACGAAGAGTTGCGCCATAATCGCAAAGTCCGGGGCGTGCTCTCACGGCTTGAAGAACTAAAAAGGCGGACAAACGCCCGCCTTTCAGGTCAGCCTTATAAATTCAACCGTGCCGACGCATACGAACCAGAGATTCCATACGCATGACCTTCATCGACACCAACGTGCTTGTCTATTACGTGGACGAGCGTTATCCCGAAAAATGCCGAATAGCAACTGGCATTGTCGCCAGCGCGATAGACAATGCCAATTACCTCATTTCTGCACAAGTCCTGAATGAGTTCGCCAATGTCGCCATCAAGAAACTTTCAATGCCAGAAGACGAAGCTGGCGCGTACGTCAGGGAATTCATGCAAATAAAAACTGTCGATCAGCGGGCCGAATGGACATGCAAGGCACTTGAAATCAAGAAGAAATACGGCATACAGTTCTTCGACTCATTGCTTCTAGCCGCAGCATCCGCGAATGGCTGCGATGAGATTTTGACCGAAGATTTGGCCGATGGACAGGTCTATTGCGGTGTAACGGCCGTGAACCCATTCAAATGAATCCTGGAATCTGGACAAAGTTCGAGGACAACCCCATCCTCGGCGGGGAGCGGCTGGGAACCTGCTTCGACGTGAACGTCGTGCGCGACGGCCCCGCGCCGTGGACGATGTATTTCTCCTGGCGGCCCCGCAAGGCCATCGCCCTCGTTTGAAGCGACGACGTATTTTCAAGGATGCTTATTCGTAATGACTTTTACATTGAGCAATGTAAAGAACGCGCGTGTCGCCGGATTCGGGCGTGTTGATACCGGTGAGCTTATAGACAAGCCGATCCACATCGTTGATTCGCCGGCTCCAGTATCCATCGCAGTTGCGAAGCGGTTCCGGCTTCCCGATGCCGACATTCCCGTTGCGCTCAATGTCCTTGATGAGAGCATTGATGCGTTTCAGAGTTTTGGGGTCCTCAAGTTGCCAGCCTGTGTATTCGTACCAGGCGCGGGGCGAAAACGTAAGGTTCATGGAATCCTCCGTTTTCAGGCTTCGATTAACTCATGCACTTGTCCTTCACCGCGCTCGAGGGACGCGATTGATTCGCGCAGAACACGCTGGTTTGCTTCAGACCAAAAAGGATCAGTTTTTTCCGACACGACCTCAAACGGCAGACGGCGGCGAATCACCGACTGGCGCAGAAAAAGGCGCACCGCGCTCGATAAGTCAAGTCCGGCATCGTTGAAAAACTCGTCTGCCTCGCGGCGCAACTTTGAGTCAACCCGAATTTGTAGTGTGCTAGTTGCCATTTTCAACTTCCTTGTAGTTCAAACACAAGACATTCTATCACAAAGTCGTTCAATATGCAACATCTTGAACTCGCTAGGGTGTGGCAAAAGATTGTCATGCCAGTCAGGGCGCTACCGCGCCGAAGCATGGAAACTGATGCCCCGCCCCGCTGCGCGGGCCGACGGCCTCTATGCGTCCGCACTGGCGCAAGCGCCATGCGTCCGCATCCATGCCGTGCGGCTTCGCCTCGGCGCACCAGATTGGGAAACCGCCTCCGGCGGACTGGAAAATTCTTGGAAGGCCCATGCTCAAAAAAACTTGAAGACCTTTCAACTTTTCAACCTTTCAACTTTTCAACTTCCGTTTCTGAAATTTCCCATGCCGCAAAGCGGCCTTCCCAATCTGCCGGGGGACGGACATGGGCCGTGCGACAAGGGCCGGCGACACATAGGGCTTCCCCCAATGTGGCGGCGGACATGGCGCGGAATGCGCACGCGCATCCCCGGCAGTTTCCTAAAATCCGGCGCGGTAGCGCCTCTTGCGGAATGCCTTCGCCGCCGGGTGGAATGCGGGCCAATGGTTAAACAGCGCAGGGATGAAAAACGATGACTGGAATCTGGACTAAATACGCAAGCAACCCCATCCTCGGCGGGGAGCAGCTGGGAACATGTTTCGACGTGAATGTCGTGCGCGACGGCCCCGCGCCGTGGACGATGTATTTCTCCTGGCGCCCGCGCAAGGCAATCGCCCTCGTCCGCAGCGACGACGGCCTCCATTGGACGCAGGAGCCGGAAATCTGCCTGGAGGCGAATCCCGCGAGCGGCTGGGAGGACACCGTCAACCGCAGCTGCACCGTCTTCCGCGACGGACTCTGGCACATGTTCTACACCGGCCAGGCAAACGGCGAATCGAAGATCGGTTACGCCACATCGGCTGACGGGGTACGATTTGAGCGCGTCCGGCGCGAGCCTGTCCTGGTGCCGGAACGCGACTGGGAGAACTGCTCCGTCATGAACCCTTACGTCCGATGGGATGACGCGCGCTCGCTCTGGCGCATGTGGTACGCCGCCGGCGAGACATACGAGCCGAATGTCATCGGCTACGCAGAGTCGCCCGACGGCATCATCTGGCGCAAGCGCGAAGGCGGCCCCATCTTCGAGCATGGCCCCCGCGACTCCTGGGACCGCGACCGCGTTGGAGGATGCGAGGTGCATCCCCTTCCCGACGGTCGCTTCGCAATGTTCTACATCGGCTATTCGGACATCGACACCGCCCGCATCGGCTGCGCGGTCTCACCCGACGGCGTGACGGGCTGGCGGCGCCTCCCCCAGAACCCGCTCGTCGCGCCCGATCTCTGCATGTGGGACGGCAGCTCCTGCTACAAGCCTAGCGCCGTGCGCGACACCGGGCATGGCCGCTGGCTCATCTACTACAATGGCCGCAACGGCTTCCCCGAATACGTCGGATGCGCCATCCACGAGGGCCTTGACCTTGAGGCGCCGCCGTCGCGACTGCCGGACACGAAGGCGCTGCTGCGCGACTACCTCCGCCGCTTCAACGCCGCAGACGAAGAACTCTACGCGAATGCGATCCCGAACGCGGAGGCCGAGGATTTCCTTCTTGAAAACATCCCCCGCTTCGCCTGCCCCGACAAGGAGATCGAGCGAACCTACTATTTCCGCTGGTGGACCTTCCGCAAGCACCTGCGCAGGGGCGCGGATGGCGGGTGGCGCGTGACCGAATTCCTGCCAAAAGTCTCATGGAGCGGCGCCGACAACACCATTGTCTGCCCGGCGGGCCACCACTTCCGCGAGGGACGCTGGCTCCGCAATCCGCAGTTCCTTGAGGACAACGCCCGCTTCTGGCTCTCCTCGCCCGACGCGACGCACCGCTGGCGCTATTCAAGCTGGCTCTTCACTGGCGTCTGCCAACTCGCGGAGGCAAGCGGCCTGGACAATCTCCCAATGGAACTCCTCGATGACGCCGTGCGCTACTATCGGCGCTGGGAGGAGGGTTTCGACCTCCCGCTGTGGCCCCAGGAGGGGTCTGGCCGCATGGGCGGCGACGGCGAAGGCGGGTTCCTCTCAATCGACAACCGCGAGGGAACGGAGTACTCGCTTGGCGGCAACGGCTGGAAGCCGCTGATGAACTCGGCGATGTGGAGCGAGGCGAACTGCATAGCGGCAGTCGCGCGCCGCGCCGGGCGGACGGCGCTTGCCGACGAGTTCGAGGCAAAGGCTGGCGGCGTCCTGAAGGCGCTCATGAGGAAATGCTGGAACGAGGATACCGGCTTCTTCTCCACGCGCTCATACGATGGCACGCTCAACCCTGTTCGCGAACTGCACGGCTACGCGCCTTGGTATTTCGGAGCCCCCGTGGGCGTGGAGCCCGACTGGTCGCAGCTTTCCGACCCCCAGGGCTTCGCGGCGAAGTACGGGCTCACCTTCCCCGAGCGCCGCGCAAACGGCTTCGCCATCGACCACGAAGGACACGAATGCAAGTGGAACGGCCCGAGCTGGCCGTTCGCAACCTCCATCGCCCTCACTGCCCTCGCGAACGACCTCCATGCGCATCCGTCCGCCGAAGGACGCAGGGCGTTCGACTTCCTGATGTGGCAGTATGCCGCGCAGCAGAAGCGCACGCGCGGCCGCGACGACGGCTGGACGGTGCAGCCATGGATCGACGAAAACCTCAACCCGGACAAGCCCGAATGGCTTTCGCGCGAAATCATCCTGGCCACCCCTGAAATGCGGGCGAAGTTCCCCAAGGAACGCGGCAAGGACTACAACCACTCCACCTTCTGCGACCTGGTCATAACAGGGATCGTCGGCTTCACGCCGGATGGCAAAGGAGGCTTCACGGTCAACCCCCTTGCAGACCCGTCATGGGACTGGTTCACCCTTGAGAACCTCCGCTGGCGCGGACACGACATTGACATCCGCTACCTTCGTGGAGAAGGACTCACCGTAACTGTTGACGGGGAAACGATGTGAGACATATCCCCCTTTTTTGCTTTTGGGCCACGCACAAAAGACCGCAAAGTGCCGAATTGATGCGGGCGCGGCGGCATCAAAGAGGCATGTGGAAATATGCAAGACTTTTTTTGCGATGCCTTGCAGATGGCGCTCCGCGCC
>JAGCUY010000213.1 GCA_017962605.1 Kiritimatiellia bacterium
GCGCCCCGTCGTTGTTCACGATTCAGTTGTCAAAGATCAATCACCCCGAAGGGTTTGGGACGGGCCGCCGACTCGGTTCCCCTAAACGCCGGCGGCCACATGTCCCCTCATCTTTCAAGCGAGGATTTTTGCCCTCGTTTTGCATCAGGAATGGCGGAGCCGCTCCTGATCTCATGGATTTCACCCTTGATTTTACGGGCGAAAAAGAATTTCTCGGATTTTTTCACGGTGAGTCTCTTTCATGCGCACCGGTCTCCCTTTCATGACGTCCTTGATGGCGTGGCGCAGCGACTTTTGCAAATGCGAATGTCTGCGCAACCTGTTGAGCATCCATTTCTTCAATATCGGATCGAAGCCCTGAACGGCTTCTTCCGACATCCTGGCGATTATCGACTCCGCACCCTTGCCGCCGTCTGATTCCCATGCGGGGGAATCTTCGCCATCGGTTCTGCGCATGGATGGATCGTCAAGAGACAGCATTGACGCCTCGAACGAACCCTGCCTCGACATGCGGCGCGATCTCTCGCGGTCACATTCGCGCTTCAGCGCCTTGCGGTATTCGCAGCTCATGCCACACCACCTTTCTGCTTGCCGTGGCCGGTGTAGCGGTTGAGACGCTTCTGGAACGCGGCGGCAGGGTTGCGGAGCGGATTGCCGCGCTCGATGCAGTCCTCGACGATGCACTCCATCTCGTCGGCCTTTTCCTTGAACGCCGCATATCCGATCTCGTTGGCGACCTTGAGCCAGATATCGCGGTCAACCTCCGGCTGGCGCGAACTGAACGCGGCGACAGCCTCGTCCACGGCGACGCGCACGGGATCATAGTTGCCGCCGAAGGTCTTCACCCGCCATGCGGCAAGTGCGGCCTCTGAACGGACGCCCCTTCGCGCGGGCGCGTGTGCGCGTGGTATGGCTAAAAAGGGGTTATTTTCATTAACCCCCGTATGACATACCACGCGCTTGCGCGCGGGTACGCCTGTGCTTGCGCCTGCGCGTACGCGCGAGGCGTCAAAACGGTGCGCCGAATCCGGCGCACCTGATCTTTCTTCTCTCATCTGGATTTTCCTTTTGTGCTTTTCTTGAACTCCCCCGCGACACCCGCCGCAGTGGGAAATCTGTGCAAAAAATGCCGCCGGGCCAAAGCCCGACGGCAAACGAAAAAAGCCCCTCCGGCGCAAAGCCGGAAGGGCCAGAAGATGAATGTCACTTGGTGGGCGGGAACCGAAACTTACCGCAAAACGCCTCGTTAAATTTCGGGAATTTTACCCACTTGTTTTTGACAACGAGATTTGATATAATTCGCGCCAGTAACCCCGCCGGATAGGCTTCGGCCTATTGTTTCGGCGGGCATTTTTATATGCGGGAGCTTGAAATGCAGCAAACGATTCCTTTTGCAAAGCAGCCAAAGACCAACGAAGAGTTGGCCGACCTGCTCATATCGCGAAACCTTGTCGCCGACAGGAACAAGGCAATACATCTTCTCGATTCTATCGGCTACTATCGCCTGACGGGCTATCTTGTCCCGTTCAGGGCACAAGGTACGGACTGCTACCTTCCCGGCACTACACTCAACCTGATATGGGACATCTACACATTTGACCGCCACCTTCGACTGATGACGATGGATGCCCTCGCACGGATTGAAATCGCTATGCGCGCTCTCATCGTCAAGTTCCACACGGCAAGCAATGCAGATCCATTTGCCTATGTCCACCACGCAAACCTTCCCGGCATAACGGCAGCACAACACACTTCCCTTCTTTCCCACATTGCCGCCGCAATCGGAAAGGCCAAAGACGAAGCCGACATACGGCACTTTCTCCTCAAGTACGGAATCAAAGACTATCCTCCCGTGTGGGCCATGCTTGAACACGTGCCGATGGGCGCTGTCACCTTTTATTACGAAGGACTTCCCGTCAATGTCCAGCAAGCAATTTCCAACACATTCTTTGTGCGGCCAAGCGCATTCGCCGCTCTTCTCATGACGCTCAAGAATGCGCGAAATATCTGCGCCCACCATTCGCGTTTCTGGAACCGACACATGAAGGCACGAATTTCCAGAAAGCTCGGTTCCGCCCCACAGCTCGCGCCGTTCGTCGAATGCCTCAACCGCCAGACGTGCTTCACCTACACGACGACATTCACGGTTCTTTCGCTCTGCGCCTACTGCATGGGCATCATTCGCCCTGAATCGAAATGGAAGGACCGCTGCCATGCCCTGCTCAAAACGGCAACGCCATTCGTCCTTCGCGGCATGGGCGTTCCCGCAGACTGGGAAACCCTTGCGCTGTGGCAATAGACCATGCCCGCATCCGCGCAGTAGCCTTGCCCATCGTCGCCTAATCGCCCCTCCCGCCCTGCGCATCATCGCACTGTTTCCCAACCCATGCCTTGAACCACTCCGTCCTCCCTCTTGACCTCCGACAAGTTCCACGACCGCTTCCTCATCATCGACAAAACGACACTCATTCACGGAATGCGCCGCAGAAACGCTTTGCGTTTCGGAGGGCAGGTCGCGCAGCGACGGCAACGCCGCCCGCAAGGGCCCGCGGAGCATCCCTCAACTACCTCGGCAAAAAGTGTTTCGCCTTCTCATCCCTCGACAAATCCAAC
>JAGCUY010000214.1 GCA_017962605.1 Kiritimatiellia bacterium
CGCCGATCGTGAGGATGCCGAAGCGCTTGACGCTCCAGCCGACCTCCTTGTCGAAGATCAGCATGCCGATGAGGATGCCGCCGATGATGTTGATGGCCGTGATGATGAGGCCGGCGATCGAGTCGCCCTTGACGAACTTCATCGCGCCGTCCATCGCGCCGTAGAGCTGGCTTTCCTTGGCGAGCTCGTTGCGGCGCTGCTTGGCCGTGTCCTGGTCGATGGCGCCGGCGCGCATGTCGGCGTCGATAGACATCTGCTTGCCGGGCATGGCGTCCAGGGTGAAGCGGGCGGCGACCTCGGACACGCGCTCCGCGCCCTTGGCGATCACGACGAACTGCACGATCGTGATGATGAGGAAGATGACGGCGCCGACGATGAAGTTGCCGCCGACGACGAAGTTGCCGAACGTGTAGATGATTTCACCGGCGTCGGCCTGGAGGAGGATGAGACGCGTCGTCGTCACGTTCAGGGCGAGGCGGAAGAGCGTCGTGACGAGCAGCATCGAAGGGAAGGTCGAGAAGGCGAGCGCGCGCGGCAGATAGAGGGAGAGCATCAGCATCACGGTGGAGATCGTGAGGTTGATGGCAATCAGAAGGTCCACCATCGGCGTGGGCAGCGGGATGATGAGCAGCCCGATGATGCAGACCACGAGGAAGGCCAGCACCAAGTCGCCGAAGCGGCTGAACACGTTCGAGAAATTGGAAAGGTTCTTAAGCATGGGGCTTTCAGGTCTCCAGCAGGGACATTCTGTAGCGCTCGAAGAGGTCGGTGTCAGCGAGCAGGGTTTCTATTTCGTGCGCGGCGTTGTCGGCCGCCGCCGTGCCGCGCTCGCGCAGCGACCCGGCAGCCTCGCGGGCCGTCTGGTTGAAGCCGCTTGGTGTGCGCAGGAAGGTCGGGTTGCCCGCCACGAGGGCGGCCATGACTTCCGCGCCCACGGCGCGGTCCGTCGGGAAGAGCGAGTCCACCGCCTGCGTGACGGTCGTCGAGCCGGGGAGAAGCGACTTCTGCGGCTGGCCTGCGCCGGGGGAGTCAATGACCTCGGCGAAGGAGGCGTTGCCGATGCCGGTGTCGAAACGCAAAGGTTCAGTTGTGCGTGAAACGTTCAGGCTCATGAGACGCCTCCGTATTCCTGCGCGATTCGCCAGAGGATGGCGAACGCCTGGTTGATGGCCGGGAGCGTGACATCGCGCTCCTCAAGCCGTATTGAGAAGAATGCCGCGCCGCGCCGCTGCAGATAGCCCGCGCGGACGCGGAAGCCAAGGCGGGCCTCCGGGTGCGCGTAGGCGAGCAGCGCCCTCGCGTGCGCCGCGTCGAGGCGCGACGGAACGGCCATCGCGATCATGAGGCCGCCGGACGCATACTCGAAGCGGAGGGAAAAGCCGTTCTCAAAGGACAGGGCCGCCGCGTCGCGGTCGCCCAGCGCGAAGTTCTGAAGTCCGGCGCCCTTGCCGAAGTCCGATACAAGAGAGGCTATCCATGCGGGTGCCGTCATGCCGCGCCCTCCTTGTCTTCGTTTTCGTTCTCTTCGGTGATGAGCAGGTCCAGATGCTCCTGCGCCGCATCGACAAGCCGCTGGCGGTCGCCTTCCTTCGCGAAGAGGCGCGGGGAGAGCTGGCGGAAGAGCCTCGTCAGCTCGCGCGTGAAGTCCATCTTGGCGAGCAGCTGCCTCATGCCGCACTCGCCCACGAGCTGCGATATCGCGCTGGCCGTGACGAATGCCTGCTCGGTGAGTTCCAGCACCTGCCCGGTCAGCTGCTCGCCGTTGAGGAGGCACGGCTCGCCGAACTGCACGCCCATGCGGGCGCCAAGCTGGGTGAGCTTCTCCATCACAGTCTGCAGGACCTGGACGCACTGGAGGTCGGTGAGGATGCGCCCCAGCGCCTCCTTCTCCATCGACGGCGTGGAGGACGCGAGGTCCTTGCCGCAGCCGGAAATCAGGAACGAGATTGCGTCCGACAGCCCGCCCGCGCCGCGCGCGGCGAGCAGCGAGCGGAAGCAGTCCTGCGGCTTTGTGAAGCCCACGACCTCGCTGCGGTAGAGGTCGCGCAGGTTCTGCATCTCCTCGGGCGTGGTGGCGCGGGCGTTCACCTCTTCTGCGAGGTTGATGCCGGCCTTGATCTCAGGCCCCTTCTCCGCCATCAGCTGCGCCCGGGCCTGGCGCACCATGTCGCGCAGCTCAGTCTCGCCCTCGCCGAGCATCTGCTCCATCACGTCGAGCATGGCGAACTGGTGGCTGGGGTCGGTCGATTCGCGCGCGAGTTCCCTGAGCAGCCCGTCCACGTTCTGGCGGATGCCGGAGGCGAGCGCCTGGCGGAAGGACTGGAGGAGCTTCTCCATCCTCTCACGGCCAGGCATGTCGGGCATCATCGCGTTCCAGGCCTCCATGGCCCGGACGAATGCCGAACGCGACCCCTGCATCGGGCCCATCTTGCGCTCGGCCGTCCTCTTCGCCTCCTTCTCCTCGAACTGGAAGGACAGCTCCTCCATGGAGTCCATCAGCTCGGCCATCGGGTCGGACTCGACGACGGCCGCCGTGCCCATCAGCTCTCCGCGCTGCACCTCCGCCGCAGCGGGGCGCTGGGCCTCGGCCATTTCGCGGAACTGCGCCGCCTCGGCTCCGGCCGCGTATGTCTGCCGGAGGATCTGTGCCGCATCAAACGCCATAGACACACCTCCGGTGGAAGTTTGGAAGTTTGGAAGTTTGGAAGTTTGGAGGAACCGATCCCTCTATCCAGACGAGGCCTGGGCCGTAGAATGTCAAAAGAAGGTTGCGCGGGCCGCGCGGGAGAAGGACGTCCCAAATCGAAAGCTTCGGGCAGAAGCCTGTCGGCTGGCGCGTCGTCCAGGCGACGGCCGCCTCGGGTCTCACGGAGAAGGTTTCGCCGTCGGCGACCTGCACCCGCGCCGTGCGCGACGCCGTCGCCATCACGACCCAGTCACCCCCGAACTCCGTCACGCAGAGCGAGGACTTCATGCTCATTGGGATCAGGCGGATCGTCTGCGCGTCCTTGCGGGCCGAGAAAGGCGCGACCAGGATTTTTTCCGAGACCGCGAAGATGGGTTCGGCGCATGGTATGTGCGTGAGGAACGGACGCAAGGCGTCGGCGCACTTCGCCTTAGCCGTTGTCTCGACTAGGTCCAGGCTGCCGCGGTCGCGCACGACCCAGCCCTTCCGGCGACGACGGAGAGCGCTGCCGAAGAAGGCCGCAGGCTGCTCGCGGCCCATCAGCCACGCGCCGGCGCCGACTTCGGCAAAGCCGTTCTCTATTGTCACCATGCCGTTCATTTTTCAACCGAAACGCCCTGCAAGTCCAGCTCCGGTGCGGGTGGGAAGGCCTCGGTTTTCTCGGCAGGGGCCGCCACTTCGATTACGATGGGCTCCAGTTTGGCGCCGTTGTATTCCTTACTCTGCGCCTCTGCGACTTTGCGCAAGTTTTCCTCTTCCTTCCTCTGCGCCTCATCAGCTCCGGGCGAGGATTCTTCCTTCTCGGCGTCCTCTTCTTCCTCGTCGTCCTCGGTGTCGTCCTCTTCCTCGCCCTCTTC